>JASCOI010000251.1 GCA_029959665.1 Microbacteriaceae bacterium PS02333 | reverse complement strand
GGGGCGGCCGGGCCGCCCGGGGGCGGGGCGTGCCCCCCCGGGGGGGGGGGGGGGGGGGGGCCCCCCCCCCCCCCCCCCCCCCCCCGTCCGTCCTGCAGTGGACGTCTACTCGACGCGACGCGCGAGCGCGGACGTCACCGACTTCGACAGCACCAGCGTGATCGCCAGGAGCGCCGGGATGAGCAGCGCCCACCCGACGGCCGGCACCCGGAAGACACCCTGGAACGCACCGATCGCGAGCGCCCCCTGCATGACCTGCCAGACGATGATCCCGCTGCGGACCCAGGCGCGGCGGTGCCAGAGGCCGACGAGCATCGACCCGAGCCAGAGCGCGGCGATCGCGGTGAGGACGGTCAGGGCGATGCCGGAGGCGAGGCTCGTGGCCGGCGAGACGAGCACCTCGACGAGCAGCACGACGGTCACGACGACGAGCGCGGCGAACTCGAGCGCGAGCACGACGAGGAGCACGATCATCGCCCTGGACCTCGGCTCGTGGACGTCCGGGGTGGTCGGGGTGGTGTCAGACACAGTGTTCCTCCAGCAATGCAACCCTTGATTTGGCCATACCAGTATGGAACGATGTTCGAGGTCGTTTGGACGGCACGATGTGGTGTGCGTCTCCCGTGGTTCGACGCTCTTCTTCCGAGCGTTCTGCGGGCGTCAGACTCTCCCCGCGCGGAATCGCCTCCCCACAGGTTCCCCCCGCACGTCACATGACCATGTGCAGAGTTCTCCAGCCCCGAACCACGGCCCCGGCCTGCCGTTCGAGCATCGATTTTCAAGGAGCACCACCACATGGATTGGCGTGACAAGGCTGCCTGCCTCACTGCGGACCCCGAGCTCTTCTTCCCCGTCGGGAACACCGGGCCGGCCGTGGACCAGATCGAGAAGGCCAAGTCGGTGTGCGCCCGTTGCACCGTGACCGAGATGTGCCTGCAGTACGCACTCGAGAACAACCAGGACTCGGGCGTCTGGGGCGGCCTCAGCGAGGACGAGCGTCGCGCGCTCAAGCGCCGCGCCGCCCGCGCCCGTCGCGCTTCCTGACGCGCTGACCTGACGCCCGCCGCCCCCCTCGGGGAGCGGCGGGCGTCGTCGTGCCCGCTGGTGCGTTGTGGGCGCCGTGCCCGCCCCGGTCGTCTGACCGCCCGGGCCGCCCCGGCCGCCTGGAGGACCGGTGCCGGTCCGGCAGACACCGCCCGGGCCTCCCGGCGGGCGCGTCGCACCCCGTTGCGGACAGCGCGCCGCCGCGCGACGGGGCGCGACGCTCGCCGCCGGGCGCGACTGCACAACCGAAAGCAGTCCGCACCACGCGGTGACGTGGCGCTGACTGCTTTCCGTTGTGCAGGCGCCCGCTCGGCCGCCTGGAGGACCGG
>JASCOI010000250.1 GCA_029959665.1 Microbacteriaceae bacterium PS02333 | reverse complement strand
TGGTGCCAGATGCTCCTTAGAAAGGAGGTGATCCAGCCGCACCTTCCGGTACGGCTACCTTGTTACGACTTAGTCCTAATCACCGATCCCACCTTCGACGGCTCCTTCCACAAGGGTTAGGCCACCGGCTTCGGGTGTTACCGACTTTCATGACTTGACGGGCGGTGTGTACAAGGCCCGGGAACGTATTCACCGCAGCGTTGCTGATCTGCGATTACTAGCGACTCCGACTTCATGAGGTCGAGTTGCAGACCTCAATCCGAACTGAGACCGGCTTTTTGGGATTCGCTCCACCTTACGGTATCGCAGCCCTTTGTACCGGCCATTGTAGCATGCGTGAAGCCCAAGACATAAGGGGCATGATGATTTGACGTCATCCCCACCTTCCTCCGAGTTGACCCCGGCAGTCTCCTATGAGTCCCCGGCATAACCCGCTGGCAACATAGAACGAGGGTTGCGCTCGTTGCGGGACTTAACCCAACATCTCACGACACGAGCTGACGACAACCATGCACCACCTGTACACCGACCACAAGGGGGCGACCATCTCTGGCCGTTTCCGGTGTATGTCAAGCCTTGGTAAGGTTCTTCGCGTTGCATCGAATTAATCCGCATGCTCCGCCGCTTGTGCGGGCCCCCGTCAATTCCTTTGAGTTTTAGCCTTGCGGCCGTACTCCCCAGGCGGGGCGCTTAATGCGTTAGCTACGACACAGAAACCGTGGAAAGGTCCCTACATCTAGCGCCCAACGTTTACGGCATGGACTACCAGGGTATCTAATCCTGTTCGCTCCCCATGCTTTCGCTCCTCAGCGTCAGTTACGGCCCAGAGATCTGCCTTCGCCATCGGTGTTCCTCCTGATATCTGCGCATTCCACCGCTACACCAGGAATTCCAATCTCCCCTACCGCACTCTAGTCTGCCCGTACCCACTGCAAGCCCGAGGTTGAGCCTCGGGATTTCACAGCAGACGCGACAAACCGCCTACGAGCTCTTTACGCCCAATAATTCCGGACAACGCTTGCACCCTACGTATTACCGCGGCTGCTGGCACGTAGTTAGCCGGTGCTTTTTCTGCAGGTACCGTCACTTTCGCTTCTTCCCTACTAAAAGAGGTTTACAACCCGAAGGCCGTCATCCCTCACGCGGCGTTGCTGCATCAGGCTTTCGCCCATTGTGCAATATTCCCCACTGCTGCCTCCCGTAGGAGTCTGGGCCGTGTCTCAGTCCCAGTGTGGCCGGTCACCCTCTCAGGCCGGCTACCCGTCGTCGCCTTGGTGAGCCATTACCTCACCAACAAGCTGATAGGCCGCGAGTCCATCCCCAACCAAAAAATCTTTCCACCACCAGACCATGCGGCCGGCGATCATATCCAGTATTAGACGTCGTTTCCAACGCTTATCCCAGAGTCAGGGGCAGGTTACTCACGTGTTACTCACCCGTTCGCCACTAATCCACCCAGCAAGCTGGGCATCATCGTTCGACTTGCATGTGTTAAGCACGCCGCCAGCGTTCGTCCTGAGCCAGGATCAAACTCTCCGTAAAAAA
>JASCOI010000024.1 GCA_029959665.1 Microbacteriaceae bacterium PS02333 | reverse complement strand
CCGGCCGGGCGGCGCGGGGCCCGCTGGCACCGAGCCTCCAGTCATGCGGATGGTTCGGTCAGACCGACGCGCCGGTCCACTCGTCGACCGCGGCCACGTGGTCGGTGCCGACCGTGCCCGCTGCGCGGGCGGCGGCGACACGCTCCGCGTGCGACGGCGGGTTCGACGGCACGCCTGCCGGGCGCCCCTCGTCGTTGATCTTGCGGAGCTCCGGCACGATGTCCGACGCGAGGATGTCGATCTGCTCGAGGACCGTCTTGAGCGGCAGGCCCGCGTGGTCGACGAGGAACAGCTGGCGCTGGTAGTGCCCGACGCTGTCCTTCATCGCCGCGTACCGGTCGATGACCTGCTGCGGCGACCCGACGGTCAGCGGGGTCTGCTCGGTGAAGTCCTCCATCGACGGCCCGTGCCCGTAGACCGGGGCGTTGTCGAAGTACGGACGGAACTCGGCGATCGCGTCCTGCGAGTTCTTGCGCGCGAAGAACTGCCCTCCGAGCCCGACGATCGCCTGGTTCGCGGCACCGTGCCCGTAGTGCTCGAAGCGCTGCCGGTAGAGACCGACCATCTGCGCGGTGTGCTCGATCGGCCAGAAGATGTTGTTGTGGAAGAAGCCGTCACCGTAGTAGGCGGCCTGCTCCGCGATCTCCGGCGTGCGGATCGAGCCGTGCCAGACGAACGGCGCGACACCGTCGAGCGGACGCGGTGTCGAGGTGAAGCCCTGCAGCGGCGTGCGGAACTTGCCCTGCCAGTTGACGACCTCGTTCTCCCACAGCTGCCGGACCAGCGCGTAGTTCTCGATCGCCAGGTTCACGCCCTGCCGGATGTCCTGCCCGAACCACGGGTAGACCGGGCCGGTGTTGCCCCGCCCCATCATCAGGTCCATGCGGCCGTCGGAGATCACCTGGAGCATCGCGTACTCCTCGGCGATGCGCACCGGGTCGTTCGTCGTGATGAGGGTTGTCGACGTCGAGAGCGTGATGTGCTTCGTCCGCCCGGCCAGGTAGCCGAGCATCGTGGTCGGCGAGGACGCGACGAACGGCGGGTTGTGGTGCTCACCCGTGGCGAAGACGTCGAGCCCGGCCTGGTCGGCGTGCTCGGCGATCGTCATGATGTCGCGGACGCGCCGCGTGTCGTCCGGAGTGGTCCCCGTGGTCGGGTCGGTCGTGACGTCACTGACCGTGAAGATGCCGAACTGCATGATGCCGCCTTCCGTGAGATCAATGCGTTTGCATCGAACTGCCGGGTACAACGTAGCGCACCACACGGTATTCCCGCGAGCAGCGGACCCGCCACGCGACCGAGCAGCCGCCCGCCCCTGTCCGCCGAACTGCCGACCGCGCGAGCCCGCCGATCCGCGTAGCGTCGAACCGGAACCCCTCACCAGGTTCGCTGATCAGGACGAGGTTCCACCGTGACGACCATCACCTCGACAGCCGCACTCGTCGACGACGAATGGGTGCTGCGCTGCGTCGACTACCCGGCGATCGAACACCACGGCGCATGGCTCGACGACGTCGTCGTCCGGCACCGCACGATGGTGCACGACTTCGCGGGCGAGACCCCGCGCATCGAGTTCGTCGTCGGCGACCCCTCGACCGCCACGCGCATCGCCACCGTCCGGTGTGCGAGCGAGCGCGCGCGGGCGATGCGCGCGGAGGCCCGGGCACTCGAGGAGTCCGTCGCCGACGACCGCGACGCCCTGGTCGCACGGCTCACCGAGCTCAACGTCGCACCGTCCGAGATCGCCGAGATCCTCGGGCTCTCCGTCCGTGCCGTGCGCGACGAACTCGGTTCCGACGAGGAAGCACGGATCGCCCGGCGGATCCTCCGGACCCTGCACCACGCCGACGAACCGCAGCCGGCGGACGGGCAGCGCGGCTAGGCGTCGTCCTCGATCACCCGGCCGCGGAGCACCTTCGACTCCCGCCACAGCAGGTACGCGCCGGTCCAGACGAACATGATCGCGACGAGCGCCAGACACGGGAACAGGAACACGAAGTCGAGCGTCGTCCCGATCGGCGGCGCACCCGGCATCGCGGACCGCAGCGCCGGGAACGACAGCAGCGTCGCACTCAGCCAGATCACGTTCGCGAACTCCAGCTTCCGTCGGAGGATCGCGCTGCCGACCGTGACGACCGCCATCAGCGTCGTGAACAGGATGGCGAGGATGTAGAACGACACGATCACGATGCTCAGCGCGTCGCGGTGTCCGTCGATCTGCATCGGGACCAGCGTGCGACCGTCCTGCTGCTCGGCACCGGAGCGCTCGGCCTGCATGTTCCACGGCCGCGCGGAGTTCGACATGTCGACCTGGAAGGGCACCGCTCGACCGGTGTCGTCGTTCTGCACGCTGAGCTGGAAGTTCGCGAACGGCTGGTCGAACGGGTACGAGGTGTCACCGCGGTCGAGCGTCAGCGTCAACGAGGTCGCGTCCACCACGGACTGGCCGGGGAACGTCACGACACTCGTGGTCACACCGCCGCTCGACACCTCGATGCGCAGCGGCTCCGAGATCTCACCGGCCTTGTCGCCGACGAAGTTCCCGTGCGGGATCGGCAGCACGTTCGCCTGCATCACCCGGTTCGACAGGTCGACGTCCTGCACGCTCATCCGCAGCGACATGTAGTTGCCGGTCCGGTCGTTCGGGCCGGACACCGGCACGGTGGTCGTGGTCTTCAGCGCTCCGGAGAGCCCGATCACGACGTAGTACACCGCCAGCAGCACCACCGCGACCAGCAGGATGATCGGCGCGGGGTTGCGTCGGGTGCGCCGTTCCGGCGGGGCTTCGGTCGTCTGCGTCATCGGTTGCTCCCGGACTGGTCGTCAGGTCGGATCGGACTGGAGGCTGTGGTGCCGCCCGGTGGGCCGGCTCCCGTCGGTGGGCCGGTCGCCACCGGGGCCGTGGGGCTCCCGCCGGTCGCCCGGCGGCCCGCCACCGTGGCGGCGAGCGCGAAGAGCAGCATCGCGAGGAGGGGCACCATCGCGCCGGGGAACTCGGTGACGTTGAACGTGGTGATCTGGTCGGCGAGCTGGGACGCCTCGGTCTCGCCCTTCGCGACCGCGGTCGTCACCGTCATCGCGTTGGCCTGCGACGACCGGTTCGACGCCACCTGGATCTGCTGCACGGCGGTGTCCGGCGCGTTCACGGCGTCGGCGAACACCCGGATCGCCACGTCGGCCTGCTTGCCGGGGTCGAGCGGGATCATGCACGAGAACGTCGTCGTCGCGACCGAACAGTCGACGGGCTCGTCGTCGACCGCGACGTCGACGTTCCGGTAGACCATGCCGGTGCTCATGCGGGCCGAGAACGTGATCGCGACCGTCGCGCCGGAGCCGTTCGGGCCGAGGGTGCCGCGCATGTCGGCTGCGGTGCCGGGCATGATCCGCTGCGTGCCGAAGCGCAGGTCCATCGGCAGCGCACCGTTCCCCGAACCGGTCCCGCCGCCACCGGTCCCGCCGCCGTCGCCGCTGCCGGATCCCGAACCGGGCGTGCTCGGGGCCGGAGCAGACGGAGCCGGAGTGGACGGTGCGGGCGCGCTCCCACTCGGGGAACCGCTACCGGAGCCGGCACCGGCGCCGCCGCCTGCCGCGCTCCCGCCGCCGGCCGGTCCTGCGGGGCCGGTCGGGGCCGTGGAGCCGCCACTTGTGGAACCCGAGCCCGCGCTGGGCGGTGGCACCGAGCCTCCCGGCGGGGTGGGGGCGACCGGACGGAGCACCGTGAACGTGCGTGAGCCAGCAGCAGAGGTGAGGCCACCGAAGGCCTCGGTCGCGGTGAGTGTCACCGATCCGTACGGCAGCGGCTGGTCCGCGGTGCACGACCAGATGCCGTCCTCGCCGGCGGTCGCGGCGCAGACCACCGTCTCGCCGAGCATCACGGTGACCCGGCCGCCCCCGACGGCGCCGTTGCCGAAGATGCCGGGTCGACGCTCGGGCGTCGACGAGCCGGCGACCGGCTGGGTGAAGCCGGGAGCCGGCGGTGCGACGACCTCGAGCGAGCCGTCGGAGTCGACCGGTGAGACGGACGCCGTCGTCGACGTGGCGCTCGCGGCGATCAGGTAGGACGTGCCGGGGGCGGTGCCCGTCGGCGCGGCGCCGGTGATCGTCACCGTCGCGGATGTGCCGGAGGCGATCGTGCCGACGGGGACGCCGCTCGGGAGCGCTGCGCAGTCGACCGCGGTGCTGTCCACTCGGCACGTCGTCGCCGGGAAGCCGCCGAGGTCCGCCGTGAACACGACGCCGCGGGCTTCGCCGTCGCCGCCGTTCGCGATCGTGACGGTGCGGGTCGCCGGTTGTGTGGGGATGAGCCGTTCGGCGCCGGACTGCGTGATCGAGAAGGCTGCTGGTGCGAGGACGGTGAACGTGCTCGTCGCCGTCGGCGAGACCTGGCCGAACCGGTCGGTCTGCGTCGCCGTGACCGTGTGCTCCCCGACCGTGAGCGGCTCGCTCGGCGCTGGGCAGCTCCACGTGGTGGCGGCGTCAGCCGGGATCGTGCAGGGTGCCCGGTCGTCGAGCGTGACGGTTGCGGCGTTCCCAGCCGTCTTCGTGCCGGTGATCGTCGGCTGGGCGGCGATTGACTCGCTGCCGTCGCCGGGTGCGGTGACGGTCGGGGCACCGGGGGCCGCCGGCGCGACGACGGTGATCGAGTACGGGGCGGCCGGATCGACCGGGACGATGGCGGAGCTGCCGGTCTTCGTGCCGAGCGTCGCGTCCGCGTCGATCACGAGCTGCACGTCGACGGTGTTCGGTGCTCCCCAGAAGAGGTTCCCGCACGCGGCGGAGGCGCCGTCGGCGGACGGCGTGCAGGTGAAGGGCGCGAGGCCGGTCCCCGGTTTGGTCGCGGCGGCGGTGATGCGGGTCTGCGGCGGCGCGGTGATCGTCCAGTTCCCGGTGCCGCCGGTCTGGTTCTGGACGGTCGCCACCACCTGCGCGCCCGGCACACCGGACGGCACCGGGCCGACCTGGGTCATGGCGTTCGCGGGTGCGCTCGGGATGACGACGGCAGCGATCGCGAGGACGACTCCGAGCGCAGCGGCGAGCGTCCGCTGGCGGCGACGTGTCGTCCCCACGGTGTGCTGCGCCCGCATGTTTCCCCTCGTCCACGGCGGGTCCCGACGCCGCTGACACGAGGAACGCTAGTCGGAAAGCGCGGCCTCCGGCCGACGCGTTACCCGGCTGTAATACGGCGTGCTCACACGGGCGCGGGCAGCCCCTTGGTGTTCGTCGTGGGGGCCGTGTGGTGCATACCGTCCGCGAGCCACACCGCGGTCACCGCGAGGAGCACGCTCACCGACGACGCCATCCGCCCCGCGACGAGCATCGCGTCGTGGTCGTGTCCGCTGCCGTTCGTCACCGCGAGCACGAGCGCGGCGATCCCCACGGCGAGCGTCACCCCCGTCGAGACCAGCAGCACCGCCGTCACCACACGTCGAGGACCCCGGCGGCCGTCCCGGTCTCCACGCGCACCACGGTCGACGAGTGGTCCGACGGCACGGACCAGCCCCACCCAGAACAACGCGACCGCACATGCGCCGACGATGTCGCTCACCCGGTGCCAGCCGTAGACCACCGTCTGGTTCGCCACGAACACCGCGTACGCGGCGCCGAGGAGCAGCACGATCGGCCGGAACCGACGCGGCGTGACCATCAGGACCGCGAACAACGCCGCCATCGCGATCGTCGCGTGACCGGACGGGTACGAGTTCGGCGTCGTGGACCCGGCGATCTCCGGGCGCACGGCGATACGCTTGAGGAGCGTGGAGGTGCCAGCCGAGGCGAGCACCACCACACCCGCCGCCAGTCCGACGGCGAGCCGCCTCCGTGCGAACGCGACGGCGGCGATCACCACGACCAGCAGCAGGATCACCGGGACCGAGATGACGTTGAGTGCGGTGTCCGACCCGAACAGGTCGGTCTCCCGGACCCCGCCGAGCGCAGAGTCCTCGACCCGTTGCCCGAGCGGCGTCAGCACGGCGACCGCGTAGACGAGAGGCACGATCACGAACCCCAGAGCCGACAGCACAGCCCACCGGAACCGGCGCGAGACGCTCGGTCCGCGCCCGTCCTCGCGCGGATCGGGCGCGGTGCGCTCCGGCATGCGGGTCACGGGGATCGTCCTCCTCGGGGTCGTCGTCGCGGGCCTGGTGGTGCGCCTCGTCACGGCGCTGCGGACCGGCGGTCGCTCGGGCGGATCGTCGGCCGTGCGAGAGGGTCGGTCGGGGTCCGATCGATTGGGTCGGTCGGGGTCCGACACGATACCGTTGTCGGGCCGGTCGAAACCTGGGAGCCAGGGCCCGATCGGCCTGTTGCGGCAGGCAGTGCCCACCCGCGCTGGGCGTACTGCGCCGCAGGATCCAGCCACGACGAGTCTCGTGGCGCAAGAAGAGGAGACCGAAGTGGCCGTCAAGGAACCGAGCATCACCGCATCGCCGAACCGCGGGCTGGCGCTGACCGTCGGCACCCTGCTCTTCATCTGGGGCGTCCTGGGCTTCTTCTTCGCCGGTGACGGTGGCCACGCGTTCTTCGGCGACTCGGGCGGCATGCTCTGGAACGCCTTCCAGGTGAACCCGGCACTCGCCTTCCTGTGGACGATCCTCGCCGCGGCGCTCTTCATCGTCGGACTCGGCAACACGATCGGGTCCCGCAACGTCAACCTGCTCGTGGGCATCGTGCTGATCGTGCTCGCGGCGTACGGCTTCGTGTTCGTGAACACCTCGGCCAACGTCTTCGCGCTGAACACCGCCGACAACGTCTTCAACGCCATCGTCGGCGTGGTGCTGCTGCTCACCGCGCTCGGCGCCGACAAGCAGAACATCCGCGCGCTCCGCGCCTCGGCCAACGCCTGACGCGTTCCGCGCCACCGCGACGCCCGTCTGCCGATCGGCAGGCGGGCGTCGTCGTGTGCGGGGCGGGGCGGGGCGGGGTGGTCGCGGGAGTGCGGCGGCGTCAGGACTCGGGTGCGCTCGTGTCCTTCGGGGCCTCGAGCTGCGTGGCGACGATGCGCGGGGCCTCTGACATGAAGCGCCGGACGTCGAGGTCCACGATGATGTCCTGCGGGCGCAGCGGTCGGCTCAGGTAGAGCCCATCGAGCGAGGTCAGCCGCGACAGCGCGACGTACGTCTGCCCGGCGCTGAACACCCGGTTGCCGAGGTCCACCACGGCACGGTCGTAGGTGCTGCCCTGCGACTTGTGGATGGTGACCGCCCAGGCCAGGCGGAGGGGGAACTGTTGGAACTCCCCCACGGTGTCCTTCTTCAGTTCCTTCTTGTCGGCGTCGTAGGAGTACTTGAACTTCTCCCACACCGACGGCTGCACCTCGAAGGACTCCCCGTCGACGTCGACCCACACGGTGTCGCGGATGGTCTGCACGATCCCGAGCGTGCCGTTCACCCAGCGCTGGTCCGGGTCGTTGCGGAGGAACATCACGTGCGCCCCCGGCTTGAGCTCGAGGGCTTCGTCCGCGGGGAAGTTCCGCCCACCGAAGTCGCCGTTGACGTCCGCTCTGGCGGTCTTCGTGGCGCCGGGCAGTCGGTCGAGCGCGGCCTTGTTGATCTTCGCGACGGTGTCGTTCCTGGTGGCGAGCGTGATGGCGTCGTCCGGCGCGGGCCGGGCTCCCGCTTCGTTCAGGCGATTCGCGATGTCCGCGGTGACCCGCCCGTGCCGCACCGCGGTGAGCATCGCGGCGAAGGCGTCGTCCCGCTGTCGGTGCACGGTCGCGAGCTCGATGATGTTGAGCTCGGCTTCGAGCCAGACCTTCGCGTCGAAGAACCACAACGACCGGTAGTGGTCCGTGAAGTAGGCGCGCTCGTCGGCGTCACCCGGGACCGGGGGCAGCTGGTACGGATCGCCGAACATGACGACCTGCACCCCGCCGAACGCCTCGAACTGACGCCCGCGGGCCTTGCGGAGCGAGCGGTCCATCGCGTCGAGCAGGTCGGCGTTGACCATCGAGACCTCGTCGATGACCAGGGTGTCCATCGTGTTGAGGAGCTTGCGGGTCTCCGGTCCCTGTCGCAGTTCGGCGTCGGCGATGAGCCCGATCGGCAGCCGGAACAACGAGTGGATCGTCTGGCCGCCGACGTTGAGCGCGGCGACCCCGGTCGGTGCGCAGATCACGACCTGCTTCTCGGTGTTCCACGCCAGGTGGTTCAGCAGCGTGGACTTGCCCGTGCCCGCACGGCCGGTGATGAACACGTGGTCGCGCGTGGACTCGATGTACTCGAAGACCGCCCGCTGTTCGGCGCTGAGCTCGACGCTCACGGGGTGCTCGCCTCGGAGTCCGCGCTGACGTCGTCGAAGTCGTCGTCCGCAGCCTGCACTGAACCGTGTTCCGGACCTCGAACCGGGGCGGTGCGCGGTTCTGTGTCCGCTCCGGGGTGCTGCGGCCGACCAGCACCCCCACCACCTCGCCGCACCCGGACGAGCCCGACGACGAGCACCGTCACGAGCAGCAGGACGCCGGCGACGACGAGCACGACACCGCCCCTGGCCTGGTCGACCAGGGGGTCGGGGCCCCACGTGCGACCCATCGCACCGAACCACGACGCCTGCAGCAGCCCGAGGGGGCCCTGCATCGCGATGCCGAGCGACACCAGCCCCGCGGCGACGACGACCGCGCCGACGGCACGCACGAGGAACGCGGACCAGGACGGCGTCCTGGCACCAGCGGCGATCGGCGTGAGGAGCGTCGGGAGTGCCAGGAGCCCGACGAGCAGGAACACCGCGTCGATCACGGTGCGTCCGGTCGGGTCGCTCGTGGACCAGCGCAGGGCCTGGGTGCCGAAGAAGGCCCACCAGATGCCGGCGAGCAGCAGGAACGCGGGGAACGGCTGCGCGAGGTACCGGGCGGCGGGGTGGTCCACGATGACGTCCGTCCACTCCCGGACACCGGTGCTGTCGTCGTCACGCGGCAGCACCGCGGCGCGGATGAGCTGCACGGGCGCCGACGCCCAGACGAGCCCGGGGACGACGACCCCGAGGAGCACGTGCGCACCGACGTTCGCGGAGACCAGGAAGCGGTCGTAGTCGTGCAGCGAGCCGGAGGTCGCGACGACCAGGCACACGGTCGCGATCGCTGCGGCCACGGAACGGCGGGCCGGCCACGACGCTCCCCGACGGCGCAGGCGGACGACCCCGGCCACGTACGTCGCTGCGAGCAGCACCGCGGCCATCAGCCAGAACAGGTCGAGGTTCCAGGACGTCAGCCAGCCCCAGGTGCCCGGGGCGTGCGGGAGGAGGTCGTCGGTGAGGAGCTCCGCCGGGGACGGGTTGGTGGTCTTGCTCAGCGCGATCTGGTCCACCGGGGTGGCGGTGCGCCCGAGCGCCGCGGCGAACCCGGACGCGACACCCATCACCGCGAGTTCCACGACGACGAGGAGCCAGAACGGGCGCGAGCGACTCGGCGTCGACACGAGCGCGACGATCGTGCGACGGCGCTGCACCGCGCCGAGCACCCCCATGGCGACGATCGCACCGATCTTCACGAGGATCAGGACGCCGTACGGGGTGAACAGGTTCGACAGCGCGCCGACCCGGATCTGCGCGGAGGCGACCCCGGACACGGCGACGAGCACGAAGCACCCGAGCGCGATGCTCGAGTACCGCCTGACGAGCGGAGCCAGACGATCGGCGGGGACGACACCCCGGACGAGCACCAGCATGAGCAGCCCGCCGATCCAGAGCGCCGCACCGACGAGGTGCAACCCGAGGGCCGTGACGGCGGCGTCGTGACTGGCCGTGCCGGCGGCGTGCCCCTGCTGCGCCAGTGGGATGAGCCCGATCATCGAGACGCCGGCGGTGAGCGCGACCATGCCCCGCGACCGGACGGCGAAGCACAGCACGGTGACCGCGGCGGCGACGAGGACGGTGACCAGCCACGCGAGGCCGAGGTCGGTGCCGGTGAGGAAGACCCCCATCGACTGCCCGAACTGCTCGTCGAGGCTGACCTTCGACCCGGCGACGCTCAGGAACGTGAAGAAGGTGGTGACGGCCGAGGCGACCGTCCACACGCCGGCCGAGGCAGCGGCGACGTCGATCGCCCGGTTCCACTCGGGGGCGGTGCGCGAGAGGCCGACGGTCGCGAGGGCGAGTCCGCCGATCGTGGCGGCGGCGGACAGGTCCACGAAGACCCGGGCGATCGGGAGCCCGAACCGCACGACGGCACCGGGATCGGCGATGAGCGCGGCGTCCGCTCCCCCGCCGATCACGAGCGCGACGAGGACCGCGACGAACGCGACCAGCACGAGCACGGCTGGGCCGCTGACACGTGCGATCCGGTTCACCAGGACAGCCTACGGGCGCGCCCGACCCCCGGCAGAATCGCCGGCGGCAGATGTGGAGAACGAACGACGAAGGGGACGGCGAACCGCCGTCCCCTTCGTGCCGGAGCAGTCCTACTTGACCGCAGCCTTGAGCTTCGAGCCGGCGCTGACCTTGACCGAGTCGCTCGCGGCGATCTCGATGGCCTCACCCGTCTGCGGGTTGCGGCCGGTGCGGGCGGCACGGTGCGTCTTCTCGAAGGCGATCCAACCGGGGATCGTGACCTTCGTGCCGTCGGCGACGGAGCCCGAGACGACGCTGAAGAGTGCGTCGACGACGCCGTTGACGGTGGCCTGGCTCTGGCCGGACTCGGCGGCGACGGCCGCGACGAGCTCGGTGCGGTTCAGTGACTTGTCAGCCATTGGATGTCCTCCTCGGACTTCTTGCGTATCGGTCGGACGCACGCGGCGTCCGTTGCCCCGGGCGGTTGCCCGGTGCTTCGGACCAGCGGGCCGGAGCCCGGCGGAACCGGAGTTGAAACTACCAGCAGGGTGGGACGAAACCTGCCGACTCGCCCGGATTTCCGGGGTTGTTGAGGTGCTGGAGTGATAGATGTGACGAATGTGACGAACTTGTCCCCCGAGAGCGAACCGCGAGCAGCCCGCAAGCGGACCGTGTCCCCACGCGAGCTCACCCGCGAACGACGAACGCCCCGCCACCGGTGAGGGTGACGGGGCGTTCGGGAAGCGAGTGCTTACCAGGAGCTCTTCGTGATGCCGGGGAGCTCGCCACGGTGGGCCATGTCGCGGAAGCGGACACGGCTGATGCCGAACTCACCGAGGTGGCCACGGGGGCGGCCGTCGATGGCGTCGCGGTTGCGGTAGCGGATCGGCGAGGCGTCGCGGGGGAGCTTCTGCAGCCCCACGCGAGCGGCCTCACGCGACTCGTCCGTGCCGTTCGGGTCCACGAGGGCCTTCTTCAGCTCGAGACGACGGTCGGCGTAGCGCGCGATGATCTCGGCGCGCTGGTTGTTCTTCGCGATCTTGCTCTTCTTCGCCATGCTTAGCGCTCCTCACGGAAGTCGACGTGCTTGCGGACCACCGGGTCGTACTTCTTCAGCACGAGACGGTCCGGGTTGTTGCGACGGTTCTTCTTGGTCACGTAGGTGAACCCGGTGCCCGCCGTGGAGCGGAGCTTGATGATCGGACGAACGTCCTGACCCTTCTTGGCCATCAGATCTTCTCCCCACGGGCGAGGAGGTCCTTGACGACGGACTCGATGCCGCGTGCGTCGATGACCTTGATGCCCTTTGCGCTGAGCGTGAGCGTGACGTTACGACGAAGCGAGGGCACGTAGTACGTCTTCTTCTGCACGTTCGGGTCGAAGCGGCGCTTCGTCCGGCGGTGCGAGTGCGAGATGTTGTGTCCGAAGCCGGGGGTGGCTCCGGTCACCTGGCACACTGCTGCCATGGTTTCCTCCTGTTGAGTACCGTGCGGCCGATCGGCCACACCCAAGGTCACTTGCCTGGCACGCACGCGCGTCGCCACCGACGGTGGTTCTGCGAGGGGGGTGTGCGTGCCGCCCGATCCGGCCGCGGCGTTCGCGACGGCAGGAGGGCTGAACAACTGGGCCCGCGCAGGCGCGGACCAGCCATCCACATTACGGGACGGCCGGGCGTGTCGCAAGTCGGCCTCCGGTCTGGAGGCTCGGCTCGGCTCCGCAACGCGACCGCGGCCCTGCAGGTGGTCACGTCCACGGGCCGCACCTGCGTCGCGGACGGAGGCACGGCCTCCCGTCCGGCTACGGACCGTCGGTGGGTCTCGGTGCCAACGCCTGGACGAGCAGCTCGCCGAGCTGCCGCGGCGCCGTGAACATCGGCCAGTGGCCGGTGTCGAGTCCGACGATGGTCAGTTCCTCGGTCGCGACGAGCTCCGCCGCCCACGCCTGGTGGTCCGCGACCATGGTCGCGAGCTCCGACGGCCGGATCTCGCACGTGATCACCGTCGCCGGGATCGTGTGCCGAGCCGCGTCCGCGTAGTGGAAGCGGTCGACCGGGAGCCGGGCGGGCTCCGGGATCGCGCGGTGCTCGAACGCCTGTCGGATCGACGGTGTCATCCCCCGCAGGGTCGCCGGCTCCCAGAAGTCCCACGGCGGCAGGGGCACGACGCCGTCCACGACCGGCAGTTCGTCGTTGACGCAGCCGCCGGACGGGCCGGGGAAGGTGTCGACGTAGAGCAGGTGCCCGACGAGCGACGGACGCTGGTCCGCAGCCATGTACGCGATCGGCCCGGCGCCGGAGTGTCCCGCGAGCACGACCGGCTCGTCCGGGGTCGCGACGTCATCGAGCCGCTCGACGATCGCCGCCACCTGCTCGTCGAGCGTGTCCCCGTCGCGGGTGAGGGCCTCGACGGAGTGACCGGCCTCGCGGAGGACGGGCAGCACCTCGTCCCACGCGTCCGCTTCGAGCCAGAAGCCCGGCACCAGGATCACGTGCATGGCGTGGACGCTACGCGGACGCGCTACCGCGTGCTGCCGTGCACGCTGCGCATTCGCCGAAGATGTCGACCACGTGACTGGCGTTCGTGAACCCGTGCTCAGCGGCGACCTGCTTCGCCCACTGCTCGACCGGGTCGGCCTGGATCTCGACCGTCCGACCGCAGTTCCGACAGATCAGGTGGTGGTGGTGCTTGTCCGTCGTGCACGCCCGGTACAGCGACTCGCCGTCCTGCTGGAGCGAGTCGGCGTCCCCCTCGGTCGCGAGGTCCGCGAGGGCGCGGTAGACCGTGGCCAGGCCGATCGTCGACCCGCCTTCCCGGAGGTGCGCGTGCAGCGCCTGTGCGCTGACGAACCCCTCGGTGGAGTCGAGCGCGCCGCGGACCGCTTCGCGCTGCCAGGTGTTGCGCTTGGGCTTCTGGACGGCGTTCACGCGTTCACTCCTTCCGTGCGGCGCGACGGCACCGCGGTCGTGTCGTGTTCGTCGCGGACCGCGACCCGGTCGCGACCCCGTCGTTCCTTCCGGGCACCGACGATCCGGCACACCACCCAGATGGCGAACGAGATCGACGTCACGTACGGGCTGATCGGCAGGCCGCCGCCGAGTGCCAGCAGGATGCCACCGACGACCGACACGACCGCGAACACCATGCTCAGCACGGGGACCAGGACGGGGTGCACGGTGAGCCGGAGTGCCGCGGCAGCCGGCGTGACGAGCAGCGAGAGCACGAGCAACGCGCCGACGATCTGCACCGAGACCGCGGTCGCGAGCCCGAGCAGCAGCATGAAGACGAGCGCCAGGGTGCGCACGGGGACACCGGCGGCCGCTGCGACGTCCGGGTCGACGGACGAGAACATCAGCGGGCGCCAGATGACCAGCAGGGCGATGACGACGATCGCGCTGATCACGATGAGCGACTGCAGCTGGGGCTGGTCCACCGAGACGATCTGCCCGGTGAGCAGCCCGAACTTGTTGGCCGCACGGCCCTTGTAGAGCGCCAGGCAGAGGATCCCGAGACCGAGCCCGAACGGCATGAGCACGGCGATGATCGAGTTGCGGTCGCGCGCCCGGGACCCGAGCAGCCCGATGAGCAACGCCGCGATGACCGACCCGACGAGCGAGCCCGTCACGACGTTCACCCCGAGCAGCAGGGACGCACTGGCACCGGCGAACGAGAGCTCGCTGATGCCGTGCACCGCGAACGGCATGTTCCGCGCGACCACGAACGGGCCGATGAGCCCGCCGACGATGCCGAGCACCGCGCCCGCGATGATCGAGTTCTGCACGAGGGTCAGGAGCTCGCCGTAGTCCTGGAAGGAGAAGATCGTCGACCAGACGTCCATCAGATCCGCCCTTCGTCCGGCGTCGCGGCGTGCGGGTCCGGGTCGCAGTGGTGGTCGTGGGCGTCGTTCGCGCCGACGATGACGATCCGGCCCATCGTCCGGACGACGTCCACCGGCGTGCCGTACAGCTCGCTCAGCACGTCCGTGCGGAGCACCTCGTCCGGCGATCCGATGCGGAACCGGCCGCCGGCGATGTAGAGCACCCGGTCGACCACGTCGAGGATCGGGTTCACGTCGTGCGTGACGAACAGCACCGCGGCGTCCTGCTGGCGACGCTGTCGGTCGATGAGCTCCGTGACACCGCGCTGGTGACGCAGGTCGAGGGAGATGAGGGGTTCGTCGCAGAGGAGCAGCGCCGGATCGGCGGCGATGGCCTGCCCCACCCGGGTGCGCTGCTGCTCGCCGCCGGACAGTTCGGCGACGGGGGCGTCCGCGAACGCCGTGGCGCCGACCTCGTCGATGATGCGGTCGATCCGCTGCCGCTCGGCCTTCCGCTCCGGCCGGATGCCCCAGCGGGAGCCGGTGACGCCCTGCGCGATCATGTCCCGCGCGCGGAGCGGCGTACCGGACTCCATCAGGCGCTGCTGCGGGATGTAGCCGATCTTCCGGTGCCCGCGGCGGACGGGCTGGCCGAGGAACGACATCGAACCACTGGTCAGACGCTGCTGGCCGAGCACGGTCTTCAGCAGGCTCGTCTTGCCGGCGCCGTTCGGGCCGAGGACCGCGAGGAACTCCCCCGGCGCGACGTCGAGGTCGAGGCCGTCCCAGAGCTTGCGCGTGCCGTAGGACAGGCCGGCGTCGCGGAGCGCGAGCACGGCGGAACCGCCACTGCGCTCGGCAGTGGCGGTTCGCGGGTCCTGTCCGGGCTGGGACCGGTCCTGTCGGGGCTCGACTGCTGTCACTTCGCCAGCGCCGCCTGCACCGCGTCGATGTTCGCCTGCTGCCACGAGACGTAATTCTTCCCCTTCGGGAGCGTCTCCGTGACACCGACCACGGGCACGCCGTTGTCCTCTGCGGCCTTCTTGACCTGTTCGGTCTCCGGGCTGGAGGTCTGCTCGTTGTACGCGAGCAGCTTCGCGGTGTGGCTCGAGTAGAGCTTCAGCGTGTCGTTGAGCGCCGCCGGCGGGACGTCGTCGCCCTCCTCGATCGCCTCGGAGAAGTCGTCCGGCGTGACGTTGTCGAGGCCGATCGCGTCGAACAGGTACCCGGGGACCGGCTCGGTGTAGGTCACCTTCTCGCCGTCGTACTGCTTCTTGAGGTCGGCGGTCTGCGACTCGAGGTCCTCGAGCTTCGTCGTGAGCGCCTCGGCGTTCTTCTCGAAGGTCGCCTTGTCCGCGATGTCGAGCGTGCCGAGCCGCTTCGACACGTCGGCGACGAGCTTGACCATCGTCGGGTAGCTGTAGAACACGTGCTCGTTGAACTCCGCGTCGCCACCCTTGTCGAGGCCGGAGAGCTTCACGACGTTGATCGTGTCGGCCTTGGTCTTCGAGGAGTCCGACAGCGTCGTCATGAAGTCGTCGTACCCGCCGCCGTTCTCGATCAGCAGGTCGGCCTTCGAGACCGCGAGCTGCGTCTTGGCGCTGGACTCGAACGAGTGCGGGTCCTGCGACGGGTCGTTCAGGATGCTCGTGACGTCGACGTGGTCGCCGCCGATGGTCTCGACGAGCGAGCCGTAGACGTTCGTGGAGGCGACGACCTTGATCGTGTCGTCACCGCTGCCGTTCGTGGACGCGGAGGAGGTCGCGCAGCCGGTCAGAACGAGTGCGGCGGCGCCGGCGATGAGCGGCAGGGCGAGGAGACGGTTGTGCATGCCGTCAACGGTAGCCGTTGTTGATAACGATTGTCAAAACCGGTATCACCCGTGGATGCCGTTTCGCGCGTAGGAGGTCGTTTCGCACGTAGGAAGCTCTCTCGCGCGTAGGAGGCCCGAATTTCCGGCCACCTACGCACGATTCGGCTTTCTACTCCGGCCGCGATGGGCAGGAACGCGCGCTGAGACGGACGGGAGGCACGGTGTCAGCTGGCACCGTGCCTCCCGTTCGACGCGTGGTCGCGTCCTACGCCTTGGTGGCCGCCTCGATCGTGTTCTCGGCGATCGTGTCGTCCTCGCGGCCCGGCGTCCGGAGGTTCCACTTCCTGATCACCCAGCCGAAGAGGAAGTAGTAGATCACCGCGTAGCCGAGGCCGATCGGGATGAGCCAGATCGCCCCGTCCGCCTTGCCGAAGTTCAGCACGAAGTCGATCGCTCCGGCCGAGAACGAGAAGCCGTCGTGGATACCAAGGGCGTTCACGAGTGCCAGCGACGTGCCGGTCAGCACCGCGTGGATGACGTAGAGCGGGAACGCCACGAACATGAACGAGTACTCGAGCGGCTCGGTGATGCCCGTCACGAACGAGGTCAGCGCGGCGGAGAGCATGATGCCGCCGACGAGCTTGCGGTTCTGCGGCTTGGCGTTGCGCCAGATCGCGAGCGCGCCGGCCGGCAGCGCGAACATCATGATCGGGAAGAAGCCGGTCTGGAAGATGCCGGCGGTCGGGTCGCCCGCGAGGAAGCGCGCGATGTCACCGTGGTAGGTCACACCACCGGTCGTGAAGCTGCCGAGCTGGAACCACGGGAAGAAGTTGAGCAGCTGGTGCAGGCCGATCGGGATGAGCATGCGGTTGACGAACCCGAAGATGCCACCACCGATGACGGCGTTGTCCGCGACGGCCTGGCCGGCCGCGGTCAGCGCGATGTCGAAGTAGCGGTACACGAAGGACATGAGCACGGCGATGATCAGGCCGGCAACCGCGGTCAGGATCGGCACGAGGCGACGACCGGAGAAGAACCCGAGGAAGTCGGGCATCTTCGTGCGGTGGAACTTCTGCCAGAGCCACGCGGAGACGAGACCCATCACGATGCCGCCGAGGACACCGAAGTTGATCGTCGCCTGGTCCCCGTTGGCGTCCTTCACCCCGGCGAGCACGATCGGCGACATCGCCGCGAAGACCTGGTACATGACCATGTAGCCGACGACCGCGGCGAGCGCCGTGGTGCCGTCGGACTTCTTCGCCCAGCCGATCGCGATGCCGACCGCGAAGAGCAGCGGCAGCCAGGTGAACACACCGTTGCCGGCGGCCGCGATGATCGTGGCGCCCTTCTCGAAGCCGGGGATGGCGCCGAGCATGTCGGACTGGCCGAGTCGGAGCAGGATGCCCGCGGCGGGCATGACCGCGATGGGGAGCAGCAGGCTCCGGCCGAGCCGCTGGGCGTTGGCGAAGAGCTTGCTCTGCTTCTTCGGCGTCTTCTTCTCCGGCACATCCGTGGCAGCAGTCGTGCTCATCGGAGTTCCTCTCGTCATTGGGTGGAGCTGGTCGGGGTGAGTTGAGTCGCGCAGCCGGCGCAGGTAACCTCGGCGGTATCGCCAGGTCCGGTCCTGTCCGGTCATGACCAGTACGTAGTGTCGATGACCGCGCACGGCATGTCAACCTGGACGCGCACCCTTAACGAGGAGGAAACAGATGGCCGACATCAAGGCTGCCGACATCATCGCCGCGCTCGGCGGTGCCGACAACATCGAAGAGGTCGAGGGCTGCATCACGCGCCTCCGCGTCGAGGTCGAGGACGGTGACCTCGTCGACAAGGGTGCGCTCCAGGCCGCCGGCGCCCAGGCCGTCGTCGGTGGTGGCACCGGCTGGCAGGTCATCGTCGGGCCGATCGCCGACAACCTCGCGCAGGACATCCAGGACGAGCTGTGACCGCAGTCCTGACGCCGTTCGCCGGACCGGTCGTCGCACTCGCGGACGTGCCGGACCCGGTGTTCGCCGGCCAGCTCGTCGGCGCCGGTGTCGCGGTGGACCCGACCGGTGTCGAGGGCACGGTCACCGCGGTCGCGCCCGTCGACGGCACCATCGTGAAGCTGCACCCGCACGCCTTCGCGCTGCAGGGTGCGGCGGGGACGGACGTGCTCGTGCACGTCGGGATCGACACGGTGAAGATGTCGGGCGAGGGCTTCGAGCTCCTCGCGGCCGAGGGTGACACCGTCGCGGCCGGGGACCCCGTCGTCCGGTTCACGCCGGCGACGATCACCGCGGCCGGGTACTCCCCCGTGTGCCCCGTCGTCGTGCTCGGCTCCGCGCCGGACTCGATCGCGCAGGGCGCCGTCGGCACAACGGTCACCGAGGGCGACACCCTCTTCGAGGTCTGACCCGCCCCGAGTTCACGGCCCTGGCGACACTTCACAGGATCACGTTCGCGTGAAGTGTCGCCAGGGCCGAAAGTCCGCCCCGCGCGACCGCGCTACACGACGGACTGCGTCGCGGTGACCTCCATCTGCACGCGGTAGCGGTCCGACCGGTACCAGCTCATGGCGTGCTCGACCGGGCGGTCCCGCGAGTACGACACCCGGTCGAACTCGAGCACGGGCGCCCCGGTCTTCGTGCCGAGCAGCGTGGCGACGTCGTCCGCTGCAGGCTTCGCCGCGACGGTCTGCTGTGCGCGGTCGATCGGCAGGCCGTACTCGTTCGCGACGATCGAGTACACCGACCCGGACAGGTCGTGCTCGAGCAGCCCGGGAAAGGCGCCGGCGGAGAGCCAGGCGTCGTCGATGGACACCGGCGCCCCGTCCGCCATGCGCAGGCGCTTCACGTGGTACGCCGTGTCGGTCTCCCCCAGACGGAGTGCTGCGGCGGTGTCTGCCGGCGGCACACGTTCTTCGCGGACCAGCACGACCGTCGTCGGCACGTGCCCCATCGCCCGCATCTCCTCGGTGAAGGACGCCAGGTGCAGCGTCGACTGCACGGGCCGGTGTGCCACGAAGGTACCCTTGCCGCGGACCCGCTCCAGGTACCCCTCGTTGACGAGCTGCCCGAGGGCCTCGCGCACGGTGATCCGGGAGACGCCGTACTCCGCGATGAGCTGGCGTTCGGACGGGATCGCCGCGCCCGGGGCCAGTCGCACCGTCGCGAGTTCGAGGAGGATGCGCCGGAGCTGCTGGTGCTTGGGCTCGGCTCCTTCGGTGATGCGGGTCGTCATCGGCTCCTCGTGCTCCATCGCGGTGGTTCGGCAGCTGGTCATGGGCGGACATGACCAGTTGCCATCACACTAGCGAGTCGCGACCGCCCAGTCGATGTGCATGACAGAACGCGACATGTGGACGGATTCTCACCGATCCCCGAGGGGGCCCTCTGGGACGCTCCATCGGAAGCTGCCAGGATGTCGCCGTGACATCCGTGGTGATCATCGACGACGAGGGGCTCGTCCGCTACGGCTTCGGGCTCATCCTCGGAGCCGCCGACGACATCGAGGTCGTGGCGAGCGGCAACGACACGGACGCGCTGTCGATCGTCGCCGAGCACCGCCCCGACGTCGTCCTGCTCGACGTCCGGATGCCCCGGATCAGCGGCCTCGACCTGCTCGCCGGGATCACGGCGATGCCGGACCCCCCTGCGGTCGCGATGCTCACGACCTTCGACGCCGCGGAGCACCTGGGCCGGGCGATGGAGCTCGGCGCAGCGGGCTTCCTGCTCAAGGACACCGATCCCGAGCACCTCGCGCAGTACGTCCGCGTGCTCGCCGCCGGTGGCGTGGTCCTCGCCCCGGGGCTCGACCGGAGCCGCCTCTTCGCGCAGACGTCCGAACCGGTCGCCGCGCCACCGCTCTCCGACCGTGGGCGTGAGGTGCTCCGGCTCCTCGCCGACGGCGCGAGCAACCCGGAGATCGCTGTCCACCTGGGCGTGAGCACCGGCACCGTCAAGGAGGACGTCCGCGGCCTCCTCGCCGCCTTCGGCGTCACGAGCCGCGTCCAGCTCGCGCTCCGCGCCGCAGCCGCTGGCCTGCTCACGTGAGCGCACGGCGGATCCGGCGGCTCGCCAAGGCGACCGACGGGAGGCTCGACACGGCGGTCGACGCCGGCCTGCGCTGGGTGCGCACGCACCGGGCACCGTGGTGGCTGGTCGACGCGTTCTTCGTCGCCGCCGCCGTCGCGGACGCCGTGCTCGACATCTCGGGGGCGACGCAGTTCGAGACCGTGATGTCCCTGGTGGCCGCGGCCGCACTGCTCCTCCGGCGCCGGCTCCCCGTCACCGCGTTCGCGCTGACACTCCCCGGCCTGTTCATCGGCTCGGCGGTGGTCGCCTCCGCGGTGGCGTTGTTCACGATCGGCGCGCGCACCCAGCGGCGGTGGGTGATGCTCCTCGCCGCGGTCGTCGAGTTCGTGGGCTTCAGCGGGTTCGTCGGTCCGCCGCAGACACTGGACGACATCGTCGTGTCCATCATCTACGCGCTCATCTTCGCGCTCGGCCCGATCTCCATCGGGCTCCTGGTCCAGACCCGCGCCAGCCTCACCGAGCGCCTGGTGGAACGCGACGCCGCCCGGGCGGACGAACGCCGACAGGCGGCAGCCGTGGCGCTGTCGCGGGAACGGGCGCTGCTCGCGCGGGAGATGCACGACGTCGTCTCGCACCAGGTCACGCTCATCGCGGTCCAGGCGGGCGGGATGCAGATGGCGGGCAGGGACGAGGCCGAGCGCGGGTTCGCACGGACGATCCGGCAACTGTGCGTCGTGACGCTGCAGGAACTGCGCGAGATGGTCCAGGTCCTGCGCGCATCGGGTGGCACGGACCGCGCGATCGCTCCGCAGCCGGTGCTCGCCGACCTGCAGCGGCTCATCGACGACTCCGGGCTGGACACCCGCACGGACGTCGTCCTGCCGGAGACCCTCGGGCAGCCGGTCCAGCGCGCCGTGTACCGCTTCGTGCAGGAGGCGCTGACCAACGTCCGGAAGCACGCCCCCGACGCCGCGGTCCAGGTCACCGGGCTCGTCGAGGACGGCGACGTGGACGTCCGCGTGTCCAACGGTCCGGCGCGGGGTGCACGGCTCGAACTCCCCGGCTCCGGCCTCGGTCTGATCGGGCTCGGTGAGCGTGCGTCGTTGCTCGGTGGTTCACTCGAGTTCGGACAGACGGCCGACGGCGGGTTCGCACTGCACCTCCGGCTGCCCGTCGAACACCTACCCCCGGCCCCCGCCGTCTGATCCGACGGCCAGCCCGGGATGGCCGATCGGCCAGCGCGGTTCAGCCCCCGGGTCGATGTCCGCCGCGCGCCGATCCGCTGGGATGCAAGGGTGCGCATCACTCCCTTCGTCGTCAGGCTCCGTCGGTTCCCGGTGACCGTCGTCGTCACGGCCGTGACCGCCGCGCTCGTCGCCGCCGCACGGCTGAACGGGTCCGAGCCGGACTTCCCGCACCACCCGCCCGTCGCGTGCGTCGCGTTGCTCGCCCTGCTCGTCGCCACGGCGGTGTCCGAGCGCGCCATCGGATCGGTCCGGACGGTCGTCGTCGGGCTCGTGGTCCCGACGGTCGCGATCCTCCTCACCCGGGTCGCGGTCACGGTCGGTGCCGCCCTCGGTGAGGCCCACGCCGAGGTCGCCCACGGGCAGCAGCTCATGGCGCCGAGCGTCGTCGCGGTGGCGCTCTTCGCCGCGTCCTCCGCGGCGCTGCCCACGCAGCGCCGGTGGCGCGTCCGCACCGTCCTCTGGACGGTGACCATCACCCTGCTGCTCTTCGCCGGTCACGGATCGGACGTGGCCCGTGCCCTGGCCGCGCTGCTCGGGGTGGCGAGCGGCGCGCTCGTCATGCGCCGAGCCTCCCGTCCGGCCCGTCGTGACCCGCTGTCGGTCCGCACCGTCATCACGGCCGCGCTCGCGGCCCTCGGCTCCGGATCGCTCGTGACGCTGGTCGTCCCCGATCCTGACGGCGTCCTGTCCCCGTTCGCGGACGCGATGACCGACCGGGCCGTCGTGCTGGTCGGTGCGCTCCTGCTGCTCGCGGCCTGGCTCGTGTCGCACGGCCGGCGGGCGGGCGTCGTCGTGGCGGTGACCGTGCTCGTCGTGGTGACCGCCGTGCTCGCCGACGCGTTCGTCATCGAACCGATGACCGCCGACGCGCTGCAGTGGCAGGGCCTCGGGCTCGACGAGGTCGAGTGGCAGGTCACCCTCATCGGCGCCTGGGTCGTCCCGGCCGGGGTGCTCCTCGCCGTCCTGCTGCTCCGCGACCGCCTGGTCCGGGGGCGGTTCCGTGCGGCGACGAGCACGACCGACCTCGTGGCGATGCTCCGCGACGGCGACGCCGGCACCCTCGGGCACATGGGGACCTGGCGGGGCAACGCCGTCTGGTCGCACCCCGAGGGACTCGGCGCCGTGGCCTACCGGGTCCGCGGGGACGTCGCACTGACCGTCTCCGACCCGGTGTGCTGTGCCGACGACCGTGCCGCGGTGATCGCGGGGTTCGTCGTGCACTGCGACCAGAACGGCTGGACCCCGGCGTTCACGAGCGTGCACGCACCGGTGCGGGAGGTCCTGGCTGCCGAGGGCTGGACCGCGCTGCCCGTCGGGGTCGAAGCCGTGCTCGACGTCACCACGTTCGACCTGCGTGGCAAGCGCCGGCAGGACCTGCGCACCGCGTCGAACCGCGCCGATCGCGAGGGGGTGCGTGACGAGTGGACACGCTTCGAGGCGCTCGACGCCGAGCAGCGCGCACAGGTCGAGGCGATCTGCACCCGCTGGGCGGCCGACCGTCGTCTTCCGGAGATGGGGTTCACGCTCGGTGGGTTCCGGGAGCTCGACGACCCGGACGTCCGACTCGCACTCGCCGTCGACGCCGAGGAGCGGGTCGTCGCGGTGACGAGCTGGCTGCCGGTGTACGCGCACGGGACGCTCATCGGGTACACGCTCGACGTGATGCGCCGCGGGGAGTCCGGGATGCCCGGCGTGATCGAGTTCCTGATCGCCAGGACCGCCCTGCGCTCCCGTGAGGCCGGGCTGACCATGCTGAGCCTCTCCGGCACGCCGCTCGCCGCGCACGACCCGGCGGCACGCGGGGTGCTCGACCGGGGTTCGCTGCTCGTCTCACGGGTCCTCGAGCCGGTCTACGGGTTCCGCTCGCTCCAGCGCTTCAAGGAGAAGTTCGGCGCAGCGCACGAGCCGCTCTGGCTGGTCGTCCCCACGCCCCTGCACGTCCCGCGGGTGGCACGGGCGCTCGCGAGCGCGTACGTCCCCGGCTTCCGCCCGCGGCACCTGCTCGAACTCGGCCGGGCACACCGCGCGGCAGCCGGAGCACGCTCGTGACGGACCCGTTCCACTGGGTGATGGGCACGCGGCTGCAGGTGCCCACGAAACTCGTGCCGGCCGACGTCGTGTTCGTCGTGCTCGTCCTGCTCGTGGCGCTGCCGGCGTTCCGGTCGACCGGGCGCGACGGGGGTTCCCGGAGCCGGTGGCCGGACCGCGCCGCCTGGCGCCGGACGGGGATCCGTGCACTCGGCGCCGTCGGCGGTGGGCTCGTCGGGCTCCTCGCCTGTTGGGTGATCGGCGACCTCCTCAACGCCTTCGACGTGCGGCTGACCGACGTGACGCGGATGTGGGTGGCGTTCGCGTTCGCCGGGCTCGGGCTGGCGGCGGTCGGTCTCGTGCAGGGCGGACGGGGCCGACGCGTCCTCGCGGTGGTGCTCGTGCCCCTCGCACTCCTCGTCCCCGCGCTGGGCGTGAACGTCGACTACGCCGCGTACCCGACGCTGAACGCGCTCGTCCAGACCGATCCGTTCCCAGCGCTCGACCTGGGTGCCGAGACCGGCGGTGTCAGCGGGGCCGTCGCGGCCGGGTCGGCTGGGTCGACTGCGGCGGCGGCCGGGACGACCGGGTCCGCCGGAACCGGTGCGGCCGACCGGTGGGTCCCGCCGGCGATGATGCCCGCGACCGGCTTGGTCGGGACCGTGCGGATCCCCGGCCGGGAGTCCGGCTTCCCCGCCCGACCCGCCGTCGTGTACCTGCCGCCGGCGGCCCGCACCGCCGACCCGCCGCCGCTCCCCGTCATCGTGTCCCTGTCCGGCCAGCCGGGTTCACCGAGCGACATGTTCACCGCCGGTGGGCTCGCGGCCACCCTGGACGCGTACGCCGCCGCCCACCACGGGGTCGCGCCGATCGTCGTGTCGGCCGACCAGCTCGCCGTCCCAGGGCACAACACGATGTGCGTGGACTCGACCATCGGGAACGCCGCGACGTACATCACGCGGGACGTCCCGGACTGGATCACCTCGCACCTCCGCGTCACGACCGACCGACGCGGGTGGGGGCTCGTCGGGTTCTCGCAGGGGGCGACCTGTGCCATGCAGTTCCTCGCCGGACACCCCGACCGGTTCAGCGCGGCACTCGCGATCTCCAGCGAACCGCAGCCGATCGACCGCTCAGCGCAGAACAGCGCGGACGAGGCGTTCGGCGGTTCCCTGAGCCGCTGGCGAGCCGCCGCCCCGGGTGCGCTGATGGCCGCGAACCGGCCGTACCCGGACTCGTCGGTGTGGCTGACCGCAGGGTCCACGGACGGCGAGTTCGTCCGGTCCGCCCGGCACCTCGGGTCGGCAGCGCGGGCGGCCGGGATCCGCACGACGGTGGCGTCGGCTCCTGGTAGCGGTCACGACTGGAACACCGTGCAGTGGTCCGTGTCGACCGAGCTCCCGCACGAGGCGGACGTCCTGCTCACCGCTCCCGGCGTGGTGCACGGATGAACGACCGCTCGGCGATCGCGGCGATGCGCGCGGCCGTGTTGGGGATCGCGGTGTTCGTCGCGGTCATCGTGCTGACCTGCTGTTCGGCGGAGTGGGCCCTCGGGAGCGTGCTGCTCGTGCTCGCCACCGTCGCCGGCGCGTTCGTCGTCACGCTCGGCCCCGGGCGACGCTGACGCGGGCCGGGCCGGGCCGGGGCGTCGGGTCACCGCGCCGGCCCCGGCGCCGGATCGATCGAGTGCGCAGATCACGCGTCCAGCCCGCCCGTCACGAGGCCACTTCCGCGCACTCGATCACGGGGCGAGCGGCGCGGGGGGGCGAGGGGCGACGGGCGAGCGGCGCGGAGCGAGCCCCGAGCGACGCTGAGGCGGGCCGTCAGGCGTTCGCGACGAGCCAGTCGTACTGGGCGTCGGCGAGCGCGCGATCGGCCCAGACCTGCCGCTCGACACCGCTCGGCGTCGGCGCAGCCGTGGTGCCCTGCCAGACGAGTGACAGCCCCGCGCGGGCGAGCACCGTCGCCGAGGCGGGGTTGTTCGTCAGCACCCGTCCGGTGATCGGCGTTCCCGGAACAGTCTCGAGCGCGGCGCTCACAGCCGCCCGGGCGATCTCGGTCGCGTAGCCGTTCCCCCACGCACTCGGCGCGAGGCGGTACCCGAGGTTCCACACACCACCGGCGGTCATGTCCACGCCGCCCACTCCGATCACGACGCCGTCGTGCCGGATCGTCCACGACCCGAGCCCATGCCGGACCCGGCCGCCGATCTTCCGCTGGACGAGGTCCTGCGTCTGCTCGCGCGACCCGTGTCGACCAGAGGGCAGGTGCGCCCAGGTCCGGGCGTCGGAGTAGATCGCGTGCACGGCGTCGATGTCCGCTGGCGTCACGGGGGTCAGGACGAGGCGATCCGTTCGGATCTCCTGCGGGGCGCTCAGGAGCTGGTGGACCATGTGTCGATCATCGCCCCGACCACCGACATCCGCGTGAACACCACGCCAACAACGCCTCAGTCGAGCAGGAGCGCCGGCTCCTCGAGCACCGAGGCCACGTCGTGCACGAACCGGGACGCGACGTCGCCGTCCACCACGCGGTGGTCGAACGAGGCACCGATCGTGGTCACCATGCGCGACCGCACCTCGCCGTCGACGACCCACGGCTTCGGCTTGATCGTCCCCATCGCGACGATCGCGACCTGCCCCGGGTTGAGGATCGGCGTGCCGGTGTCCATGCCGAACACCCCGATGTTCGTCACGGTGATCGTGCCGTCGGCCATCTCCGCAGGGCTGGTCTTGCCGTCGCGCGCGGTGAGCGTCATCTGCTCGAGCGCCTTCGCGAGCTCGAGGAGCGACATGTCCTGCGCGTCCTTGATGTTCGGCACGATGAGTCCGCGGGGGGTCGCCGCCGCGATGCCGAGGTTCACGAAGTGGTGCACGATGATCTCGCGGTCGGTCCACGAGGAGTTCACCGAGCGGTTGCGCCGCACGGCCCAGATCACGGCCTTCGCCATGATGAGCAGCGGCGACACCTTGACCCCGGCGAACGTCGGCGAGGACTTCAGCCGCTTGACGAACTCCATGGTTCGGGTCGCGTCGACGTCGACGAACAGGGAGACGTGCGGTGCCGTGAACGCCGACGTGGTCATCGCGGTCGCGATCGCCTTGCGGACGCCCTTGACCGGGATGGTCTCCTGGCGGACGTCGCCCCACTCGGGCGTCTCGATGTTGCGGAAGACCGTGGCCTGCGTCGCGTGGCGGATCACGTCGTCGCGCGTGACCTCGCCGGCGAGCCCGGTCGCGACGACGGTGGTCAGGTCGACCCCGAGGTCCTTCGCGAGCTTCCGGATCGGCGGCTTCGCGATCACCGGCAGCGCGTTGGCGGCGGGAACGCTGGACGGGCGCGCTGGACGCTTGCCCTGCTCGGCAACGGCGTCGGCGGTGCTCGCCTCGCCGTCGTCGGTGACCAGGTCGAGGTCGGCTTCCCGACTGGAGGCACGGCTCGCCTCCGCAGCGACCGCTGCGGCCCGGCGGGCGCCCGGCTTCCGGCGCGACGGTGCGCTGGTCGCGGAGCCGTAGCCGACGAGGACGGCGCCGGACGACTCGTCGGTGCCGATGACCGAGGCGCCGTCGGCGGCCTGGATCGGGGAGGACGGGGCTGCAGCAACGGGCGCGGGAGCGGGAGCGGCGGGAGCCGGAGTCGGGGGGACTGGCGCGGTGGCCGCAGGCGGCGCCGGAGGCGTCGGGATGGCGGGCGTGACATCGGGCGAGACCGGAGCAGCGTCGGCAACCGCAGCCGAGCCTCCCGGCTGTGCCGACTGGACGGACGCCGACGGGACGTGCGCGTCGGACTCGACCCGGATGATCGGCTTGCCGACCTCGACCGTGTCACCCTCGCTGACGAGCAGCCCGGTGACCTTGCCCGCGAAGGGCGACGGCAGCTCGACGAGGGACTTGGCGGTCTCGATCTCCACGAGGACCTGGTCCACCGCGATGTCGTCACCGATCGCGACGCGCCACTGCACGATCTCGGCCTCGGTCAGGCCTTCACCCACGTCGGGGAGGGGGAATTCGGCGACGGCCACGTCGGCTCCTTCGTCGGTCGGTCGTGCGGGGATGGTCCGGGTCAGTATGCGAGGGCGCGGTCGACGGCCTCGAGGACGCGGTCGGCGTCCGGCAGGTGCAGGTGTTCGAGCTTCGAGACCGGGAACGGGATGTCGAACCCGGACACCCGCAGGGGTGGTGCCTGCAGCGTGTAGAAGGTCCGCTCGGCGACGGTCGCGGCGATCTCGCTGCCGACGCTCACGAAGCCGGACGACTCCTGCGCGATGACGAGCCGGCCGGTCTTGCGGACCGATGCCAGCAGCGGCTCCCAGTCGATCGGCGAGATCGAGCGGAGGTCGACGACCTCGCAGCTCGTCCCCTCACCCTCGGCGATGTCCGCGGCCTGCATGAGCGTCGCGACCATGGCGCCGTGGCCCACGAGCGTGACCTCGGTGCCGGTGCGGGCGACGCGCGTGGTGTGCATCGGCACGTGCCCGTCGACCAGGTCGACCTGCCCCTTCGGCCAGTACCGTGACTTGGGCTCCATGAAGATCACGGGGTCCTTCGACGCGATCGCCTCCTGGATCATCCAGTAGGCGTCGTTCGGGGTGCTCGGGCTCACGACGCGCAAGCCCGGAGTGTGCGCGAAGTACGTCTCCGGGGACTCCTGGTGGTGCTCCACCGCGCCGATGTGCCCGCCGTAGGGGATGCGGATGACGATCGGCAACGACATGTGCTCGGGGAGACGGTTCGCCATCTTCGCGAGCTGCGACGTGATCTGGTCGAAGCCGGGCCAGACGAACCCGTCGAACTGGATCTCGACGACGGGACGGTAGCCGCGGAGCGCCAGGCCGATCGCGGTGCCGATGATGCCGGACTCCGCGAGCGGGGTGTCCATCACGCGGGTGTCGCCGAAGCGTTCCTGGAGCCCCTCGGTGATGCGGAAGACACCGCCGAGGCGGCCGATGTCCTCGCCCATCAGCAGGACCTTGTCGTCCGCCTGCATCGCGGCGGCCAGTCCGGCGTTCAGCGCCTTGGCCATCGGGAGCGTCGGGGTCGGGTCGGTCGGGACCTCGCCGGCGCCCGGGTGCGAGCGCAGCGTGTAGTCGAAGAGCTGCTCGGTGGTGCTCATGCGTGCGATGCTCCGTCCTGGTCGGCTTCGTACGCTTCGAGCCACTGGCGCTGCTCGTCGATCCGCGGGTGGGGCTCGCGGTAGACGTGGTCGAACATCACCTGCATCGGCGGCGCGACGAGCTGCGGGGTGCGCGTGCGGATGTCGGCCGCGACGGCTTCGCCCTCTGCGTCGAACTCGGCGAGCTGTGCGTCGGTGACGCCACGGCTGCGGAGGTAGCCCTCCGATCGTGCGATCGGGTCGCGCTCGACCCAGCTCGCGAGCTCGTCGTCGCCGCGGTAGCGGGTCGGGTCGTCGGAGCTGGTGTGCGCCCCGATGCGGTACGTCTCCGCCTCGACGAACGCCGGGCCCTGTCCGCTCCTGGCGTGGTCGGTCGCGACCACGCTGGCCGTGTAGGACGCCAGGACGTCGTTGCCGTCGACCTTGATCGCCGGGATGCCGAACCCGCGGGGGCGGTCGACCAGCGGGGTCGGCGACTGCACCGACACCGGGACCGAGATCGCCCAGTGGTTGTTCTGCAGGAAGAAGACGACCGGCGCCTTGTAGGACGCGGCGAAGACGTACGCCTCGTTCACGTCGCCCTGGCTGGTGGCGCCGTCGCCGAAGTACACGATCGAGCAGGCGTCGCGGTCCGGGTCACCCGTGCCGACGTCGCCGTCGAGCCGCATGCCCATCGCGTAGCCGGTGGCGTGCAGGGTCTGCGAGCCGATCACGAGCGTCGAGATGTGGGTGTTGCCGCGCTCGTCCGGGTTCCAGCCGCCGTGGGTCAGCCCGCGGTACAGGCTGATGATCTCCATCGGCTCGACACCACGGGTCATCGTGACGGCGTGCTCGCGGTACGACGGGAACACGTGGTCCTGCGGGCGGAGCGCGAACACGGAGCCGACCTGCGCGGCTTCCTGTCCGTGGCTCGGCACCCACAGGCCGAGCTGGCCCGTGCGCTGGAGGTTGTGGGCGGCGTGGTCGAACCGACGCGTGATGACCATGCGACGATGCATCGCCAGCAGGGTCTCGTCCGGGATCGCCCGCGCGGCGGCGGCGTACTCGGCGTTCTCGTCGGTCTCCACGAACCGGCCCTCTGAGTCGAGGAGCCGGATGGTGGTCGTCGCGGGAGCCGCGGCGTGGAAGGACATGCGGGTCAGCGTAGCGTCCGGGTTCCTGGCGCCGTTGTGAGTCCCCCGACAAGTGAACGGGCTGTTTCGAGGAGCTTGTCGACAGCCTCGTGCTCGCCGATCGAGATGCGGACGCCTTCGTCGGCGAACGCCCGGACGATGATCCCGGCCTGCTCGAACCGCTCGGCGGCAACCCCGGTGCGCTCCCCCGTCGCGAGCCACACGAAGTTGCCCTGGGCGTCCGGGACCTCCCAGCCCTGGGCGCGCAGCTCCGTGACGATGGTGTCCCGGCGCTCGGCCAGCTCGGCGACGCGCGCCAGGAGCTCGTCCTCGCGCTCCAGGCTGGCGAGCGCTGCCGCCTGGCCCTGCGCCGTGACGCTGAGCGGGATGGCGCACGCACGGACGGCGTCGAGGACGTATGCCGGTCCGAGCGCGTACCCGACGCGGAGGCCGGCGAGGCCGTACGCCTTCGAGAAGGTGCGGAGCACGACGAGGTTCGGGTGGCGCTCGAGCAGCGGGATGCCGTGCACGGCGTCGGGGTCGGTGACGAACTCCGCGTAGGCCTCGTCCAGGACGACGAGCACGGACTCCGGAACGGCGGCCATGAAGGTCTGGAACTCGGCCGCGGTGACGATCGGCCCGGTCGGGTTGTTCGGGGTGCAGACGATCACCATGCGGGTGCGCTCGGTGACCGCTGCCGCCATCGCGTCGAGGTCGTGCCCGCCGTCGGCACGGTTCGGGACCTGCACGCTCGTGGCACCGGCGACCGTGACCACGCCCGGGTACGCCTCGAAGGACCGCCACGCGTAGACGATCTCGTCACCGGGGCCGGACGTGGCCTTGGCGAGCTCGTGCAGGATCGCGACGCTGCCCGGGGCGATGTGGACCTCGTCGACGGTGGTCCCGAAGCGGTTCGCCAGCTCGGCCCGCAGCGCGAGCGCGGAGGCGTCCGGGTAGCGGTTGTACGCCGTCTGCGCCTGCACGGCCTCGATCACGCCGGGCAGCGGCGGGAACGGGTTCTCGTTGCTGGAGAGCTTGAAGGCGTCCGCCGCGGCCTGTCGGCCCTGCTTGTACGCGGGCAGCGATGCGATCTCGGGGCGGATGTGCACAGTCACCTCGCAAGCGTAACCGGCCGGTCCCGGGCATCATGGGTGCATGCGATTCCTCGTCCGCCTCGTCATCAACGCCGTCGCGCTGTGGCTCACCACGCTCATCGTCAGCGGTGTCTCCGTCATCGCCTTCGGGGACGGCGGCGCGATCGCGACCGTCCTGACCTACCTGCTCGTCGCGTTCGTCTTCGGACTCGTCAACGCGGTGATCGGCACGCTCATCCGGATCGTGGCGTTCCCGATCTACATCCTGACCCTCGGGCTCATCTCCCTCGTCGTGAACGCGATCCTGCTGCTCATCGTCGCCGGGATCTCGTCCGCGATCGGCTTCGGCCTGCAGGTCGACTCGTTCGGCTGGGGTGTCGTCGGCGCCCTCGTGCTCGCGGTCTTCGCATGGCTCATCGGGCTCTTCGTCCGCCCGGTCCTCAACCGTCAGCGCGCGTGACCGCTCCGTCGTTCCGCGTCTCGTTCGTCTGCAGCGGGAACATCTGCCGGTCGCCGATGGCCGAGATCGTCTTCGCGAAGATCGTCGAGGACGCCGGTCTGACCGAGCAGTTCCAGGTCGAGTCGGCCGGCACGGGTGACTGGCACGTCGGTGAACCCGCCGACGAGCGCACGATCGCAGCACTCGCGGCGCGCGGATACGATGGCAGCAGGCATCGCGCCCGTCAGTTCGACCCGGACCGGTTCCCGGAACTCGACCTGGTGGTCGCACTCGACCGCTCCCACGAACGCATCCTGCGCTCGTGGGCACCCACGATGGACGACGCCGCGAAGGTGACGCTGTTGCTGCGGTACGACGACGCCTGGCCCGAGCAGGCCGACGTTCCGGATCCGTACTACGCGGACCGGCACGAGTTCGACCGAGTCCTCAGCACGGTCGAACGGGCCTGCCGAGCACTCTTCCACCAGATCGAACCGGCCGTCCGCCAGGGAGCACCATGACCCCCCTTCCCCCGCAGCCGATCAGCCCCCTCGACGGGCGGTACTACCCGGTCGTGCACACGGTGGGCGAGCACCTCTCCGAGGCCGGCCTGAACCGCGCCCGCATCACCGTCGAGGTGGAGTGGCTCGTGTTCCTCACCGACCACGCGATGTTCACCACGTCGCCGCTGTCCGTCGACGACAAGGCCGCCCTCCGCGCCGTCGTCACCGACTTCGGCCAGGCGCAGATCGCCGAGCTCGCGGAGATCGAGGCGACGACCCGGCACGACGTCAAGGCGGTCGAGTACTTCGTGCGCCGTCGACTCTCCGACCTCGCCCTCGACGCCATCGCCGAACTGACGCACTTCGCCTGCACGAGCGAGGACATCAACAACCTCTCCTACGCGCTGACGATCAAGGACGCCGTCGAACAGGTCTGGCTGCCCGCGTTCAAGGCCGTCGTCGCCCGACTGACCGAGATCGCCACCGAGCTCCGCGCCGTCCCGATGCTGTCCCACACGCACGGGCAGCCCGCGACCCCGACGACGCTCGGCAAGGAGCTCGCGGTGGTCGTGTACCGCCTGGAGCGCGTCCTGGCCCAGATCGAGGGCGGCGAGTACCTCGGCAAGTTCTCCGGCGCGACCGGCACCTTCTCGGCACACCTCGCCGCCGATCCGGAGGCCGACTGGCCCGCGCTCAGCCGCGAGTTCGTCGAGGGCCTCGGCCTGACGTGGAACCCGCTCACCACGCAGATCGAGTCGCACGACTGGCAGGCGGAGCTCTACGACCGGATCCGCCACGCGAACCGGATCCTGCACAACCTGGCGACGGACGTGTGGACCTACATCTCGATGGGGTACTTCACGCAGATCCCCGTCGCCGGTGCCACGGGCTCGTCGACGATGCCGCACAAGATCAATCCGATCCGCTTCGAGAACGCGGAGGCGAACCTCGAGATCTCGTCGGCGCTCTTCTCCACCCTGTCGGAGACGCTCGTCACGAGCCGCCTGCAGCGCGACCTGACGGACTCCACCACACAGCGCAACGTCGGTGTCGCGGTCGGGCACTCGCTGCTCGCGCTCGACAACCTCCGTCGCGGGCTCGGCGAGATCGCCGTGAACGAGCAGCGCCTGGCCGAGGACCTCGACGGCAACTGGGAGGTGCTCGGCGAGGCGATCCAGACGGTCATCCGCGCCGAGGTCACCGCGGGCCAGTCCGACATCGAGGACCCCTACGCCATGCTCAAGGAACTGACCCGCGGCAAGCGCATCGGCCAGCAGGACCTGATCGCGTTCGTGAACGGGCTCGACATCTCGGACGGCGCGAAGGCAAGGCTGACGAACCTCACCCCGGCGACCTACACCGGTCTGGCGGACGAGCTCGTCGACCACCTCGAGGTCTGACGGCGCGCGGCTACCGAACCGCTGTACATCCTGATAGGTTCGTCGAGCTGAGTAGAACTCAGGCCGGGGGGCGTCACAGAGGATGCACTCCTGTGCACCTCTGATCGGATGGAACTCCACACCGTGCTTCGCTCCCGAATCGCCGCGGCCGCCGTCGGCGTCTCCGTGCTCGGCGTCACCGCCGCGCTCGTCCCCACCGTCTCCAACGCGGCGGACGGCTCCGTCACGCCGGCCACCTCCGTGGTCACGTGGGCCGACAGCCCCGCCGACTTCACCGCCATCGACACCCAGGCCGACACTCCGGCGATCCCGGCTGGCTGGTCCTGGTTGGGCATCCAGCAGGACGGGAGCGACTACGCGACCTCCCTGGACCAGGTCGCGTCGTTCGGCGCCGACGGCGTCACTGCGAAGGACGGCTCCGCGGTGCTGCTGCTGCACCCGCTGCAGTCCACCGTCGCCCCGAACGCACTCGCCGGACTCATCGACGACGCGGCCGCGAACGCCGGTGGCGACACCGAGGTGGGCCTCCTCGTCGCGAAGGCGAGCTCGCCGACCCTCGTCGAGGAGACCGTCTACACGACGGGTGGCCTGCAGGGCGCCGACACCGTCTGGGCCGGCGGGGAGTCGACCGACGCGCTCGCAACCCAGCTGCAGGCCGATGGCGACGTCGTCTTCGGGTACGCCGTCGTCCTGAACGGCGCGACCGCGACACCGCCCGCGACCGACGAGCCCACGCCGGCCCCGACCGAGACGCCCGCACCGACGGAGACGCCGGCACCGACCGAGACGCCCGCTCCGAGCGAGACCACGGCGCCGACCAGCACCCCGGCCGCCCGTTCGGCTGCACCGGAGCGGGGCGTCGAGAAGCTCCTGCCGCAGGCATCGGCAGCGAACTCCTTTGCCGCGCGCGCCGCCGTCCCCGCCGACTCCGGCATCGCGGACCTGGTGATCGACGACAGCACGACGTACTTCACCCCGCAGCCCACCGCCGCGGTGTCGAGCACCTCGCTGTCGCTGACCGTCAGCCAGGCCACCAGCACCGGCTTCGCCGTGACGGGGTCGGGCTTCGCGCCGGGCGAGACCGTCGGTGTCGCCCTCGCCCAGGGCCAGTCCGGCTCCGAGCTGCCCGGAACGCTGACCGCGGACGCCGACGGCAACATCACCGGCACCGTCGTCCTGCCGGCCGGCGCGACCGCCGGTGCCTGGACGCTGGTGTTCGTCGGGACCTCCTCGGCACAGACCGCCTCGGTCGCGATCACCGTGACCGCCGACCCGGCCGTGGCACCCGTCGCGACCCCGGTCTCGGGTCGGGCGACCTTCACCGGCTGACCTTGCGGTTCATCCCGACCGAGCCACGGCGGCGCGCGCCCCAGGGCGCCGCCCCCGGGGCC
>JASCOI010000249.1 GCA_029959665.1 Microbacteriaceae bacterium PS02333 | reverse complement strand
GGCGGGGTGATCGGGGGCGGGGGGGGGGCCAGGCGACGCGGACCGGGGGGCGTGGGGAGGCGACGGCCCAGACCGGGCCGTCGGGGAACTCGTACGTGTCGAGGGAGTCGGCGAGCATCTCGGTGCCGGCTCCTGGAGCGGTGGGGGGCCAGTAGCGGCCGTCGTGCACGTCGACCGGGGTCACGAAGTGCTCGTGGAGGTGGTCGACGTACTCGATCACGCGGGTGTCGAGGTCGCCGGACAGCGCCACGGCGTCGAACATCGACAGGTGCTGCACGGCCTCGCACAGCCCGACCCCGCCGGCGTGCGGGCAGACCCGGACGCCGTGCTTGGCGGCGAGGAGCAGGATCGCGAGGTTCTCGTTGACACCGGCCACGCGGGTGGCGTCGATCTGCAGCACGCGCATCGCCTCGGCCTGGATGAGCTGCTTCGCGATGACCCGGTTCGCCATGTGCTCCCCCGTCGCGACCGGGATCGGGGCGATGCGGCGGGCGATCTCGGCGTGGGCGAGGACGTCGTCGGGGCTCGTCGGTTCCTCGACCCAGGCGATGTCGAACGGTCGGAGTCGATCGATCCACGCCACGGCCTCGTCGACGTCCCACCGCTGGTTCGCGTCGACGGCGATGCGGATGTCGGGACCGACGACGGCGCGGGCGATCCCCATCCGCCGGACGTCCTCGTCGACGTCGCCGCCGACCTTGAGCTTGATCTGCGTGAAGCCCTCGTCCACGGCCTCCCGGCACAGGCGGGCGAGCTTGTCGTCGTCGTAGCCGAGCCAGCCGGGGGTGGTCGTGTACGCCGGGTAGCCCTGGGCTTCGAGCCGCGCTCGACGGCCCGCGCGCAGCGGCTCGGCCTCGCGGAGCATCGCGAGCGCCTCGACGGGGGTGATCGCGTCGGTGAGGTAGCGGAAGTCCACCAGGTCGACGAGCTCCTCGGGCGCGAGGCCGGCGAGGTGCGCCCAGAGCGGCTCACCCGCGCGCTTCGCCCGCAGGTCCCAGAGGGCGTTCACGACGGCGCCGATCGCCATGTGCATGACGCCCTTCTCCGGGCCGAGCCAGCGGAGCTGCGAATCGTGGACGAGTTCGCGCCAGGTGCCGCCCATGTCCGCCAGGAGTGCCTCGGCATCACGACCGACGACGTGTCCACGGAGTGCGGCGATGGCGGCTTCCTGGACCTCGTTGCCGCGGCCGATGGTGAAGACGAAGGCGGATCCCGAGAGTCCGTCGAGTGCGTCGGTCGTGATCTCGACGGTCGCGGCGGAGTAGTCGGGCGCCGGGTTCATGGCGTCGGACCCGTCGTGTTCCCGCGAGGTCGGGAACCGGATGTCGCGCACGCGCAGACCGGTGATGCGGCTCATCGTGTCTCCTGCCCGTCCGGTCGCCGTCGACCGAACGAGGTAATCAAAACATCCGATGTCTACCGCGTCAAGCGTCTTTTTCTTCACGTTCTGGCGTCATCTCCCCCGCAACCACCCGATGACTGCCGTCCGCCCGCCCTCGTCGCCGCCCCGCGGCCCCGGTCGAGATGCCGTGATCACGGCATCTCGA
>JASCOI010000248.1 GCA_029959665.1 Microbacteriaceae bacterium PS02333 | reverse complement strand
AGTCCGGCGGCGTCCTACTCTCCCACAAGGTCCCCCTTGCAGTACCATCGGCGCTGAGAGGCTTAGCTTCCGGGTTCGGAATGTGACCGGGCGTTTCCCTCTCGCTATGACCACCGGAACACTGTCGACCATGATCTGGTCTCAAATTGTTCCTTCAAGCCGTTGCTGAAGTATTCAGTTTGATTCCCGATCGTCTGTCGGGAACCACAAAGTGGACGCGAGCCCGTGACCCGAAGGTCACGGAAATAGTTGTGTTGTCAAGTCTTCGGCTTATTAGTACCGGTCAGCTCCACGGGTCGTTAGTCCCCGCTTCCACATCCGGCCTATCAACCCAGTAGTCTGCTGGGAGCCTCTCACACTCAAGGTGCATGGAAATCTCATCTCGAAGACGGCTTCCCGCTTAGATGCTTTCAGCGGTTATCCGGTCCGAACGTAGCTAATCAGCGGTGCCCTTGGCAGAACAACTGACACACCAGAGGTTCGTCCATCCCGGTCCTCTCGTACTAGGGATAGATCTTCTCAAATTTCCAACGCGCGCAGCGGATAGGGACCGAACTGTCTCACGACGTTCTAAACCCAGCTCGCGTACCGCTTTAATGGGCGAACAGCCCAACCCTTGGGACCTACTCCAGCCCCAGGATGCGACGAGCCGACATCGAGGTGCCAAACCATGCCGTCGATATGGACTCTTGGGCAAGATCAGCCTGTTATCCCCGAGGTACCTTTTATCCGTTGAGCGACAGCGCTTCCACAAGCCACTGCCGGATCACTAGTCCCGACTTTCGTCCCTGCTCGACCTGTCAGTCTCACAGTCAAGCTCCCTTGTGCACTTACACTCGCCACCTGATTGCCAACCAGGTTGAGGGAACCTTTGGGCGCCTCCGTTACTCTTTGGGAGGCAACCGCCCCAGTTAAACTACCCATCAGGCACTGTCCATGAACCCGATCAGGGTCCTACGTTAGACATCCAAAGTGACCAGAGTGGTATTTCAACAATGACTCCACGAACACTAGCGTGCCCGCTTCACAGTCTCCCACCTATCCTACACAAGCCACTCCGAACACCAATACCAAACTGTAGTAAAGGTCACGGGGTCTTTCCGTCCTGCTGCGCGTAACGAGCATCTTTACTCGTAGTGCAATTTCGCCGAGTTCGCGGTTGAGACAGCTGGGAAGTCGTTACGCCATTCGTGCAGGTCGGAACTTACCCGACAAGGAATTTCGCTACCTTAGGATGGTTATAGTTACCACCGCCGTTTACTGGGGCTTAAATTCAGAGCTTCGGCCGAAACCTAACCCCTCCTCTTAACCTTCCAGCACCGGGCAGGCGTCAGTCCGTATACATCGTCTTGCGACTTCGCACGGACCTGTGTTTTTAGTAAACAGTCGCTTCCCACTGGTCTCTGCGGCCTTCAACGCTCACGGAGCAAAGTCCGGTCACGTGTCCGGCCCCCCTTCTCCCGAAGTTACGGGGGCATTTTGCCGAGTTCCTTAACCACGATTCTCTCGATCTCCTTGGTATTCTCTACCTGACCACCTGAGTCGGTTTCGGGTACGGGCGGCTGCAACCTCGCGTCGATGCTTTTCTCGGCAGCATAGGATCACTGATTTCCCCTGACGGGTACGCGTCGGATCTCAGGC
>JASCOI010000247.1 GCA_029959665.1 Microbacteriaceae bacterium PS02333 | reverse complement strand
GGGGGGGGGGGGGGGGGGGGGGGGCGGCGCGCGGGGCGCGGTGCGCGGTGCGCGGCGCCGGCTGCGCGGTGCCGGCTGCCGGCTGCGCGCCCCGCGCAACGAAAAGCACTGCGAACAACGAGATGGCGCGGTTCGCGGTGCTTTCCGTTGTGCAAAGACGATTCGCACCGCGGCGGTGCGCGGCGGGGCGCGAGTGCGGGCAGCGCCTCAGCCCGCGGCCAGCGCGGCGACGTGGCGGTCGAGCAGGTCGATCGCCCACGTGGCGTCGCCGGCCGGGTCGAGCCGCACCACGTGCAACGCGAGTCCGTCGACCAGGGCGTGCAACCGCCGCGTCTCGTACTCCGTGTCCGCCGCGGGGACGCCGACGGCGTCGAGGATCCGCACGCACCACTGCCGCATCTCGTCGACGACCCGGTCGTGGAACGGACGGAGCTCGGGGTCCGTCAGGGCCGCCGTCCCGAGCGCGAGGTACACGTCGAGCTCGATGCGGCGCTCCTCGTCGAGGGGCAGCAGCTCGACGAGGACCGCGTGCGCGAAGTCCGTGCCACCGAGCGAAGCGGGCAGCGCGTCGATACGGGCAGCGGTGCCGTCGAAGACGAGGTTCAGCGCGTGCTCCCGGACGCTCGCCTGCGTGGGGAACACGTAGCGGACGGTGCTCGGCGGGAGACCGGCTTCGGCCGCGACGTTCCGGACGCTCAGCGCGCCGAGGCCGTCACGCGCCAGCACCTGGCAGGCGGCCTCGGACACGGTGCGGCGCCGTTCCTCGAGGTCGATGCTGCGCGTCACCCGATCATTCTGGCACGACTGTACGACTCGTGCTAGAAAGATGCGTGTCGCACAGTCGTGCGACTATCGGAAGGGAAGCGTCATGACCTGGATCGTCCTGGTCCTCTCCGGCGTGCTCGAAGCGGTGTGGGCGACCGCACTCGGCGCGTCGAACGGGTTCAAGAAGGTGGTGCCGACGATCGTCTTCGTCCTCGGCATGGCCGCGAGCATGGCCGGCCTTGCGTTCGCGATGACGGCGATCCCCGTCGGCACGGCCTACGCGGTGTGGGTCGGCATCGGTGCGTCACTCACGGTGCTCGTCGCGATCGCCCGGAAGCAGGAAGCCGCGTCGTTCGGCCGGGTCGCCCTGGTGCTCGGCCTGGTGGCGTGCGTCGTCGGACTCAAGGTGGTGAGCTAGCGATGGCGTGGATCGTCCTCTTCGTCAGTGCCGCGCTCGAGACCGTCTGGGCGACCGCGCTCGGCCAGAGCCACGGCTTCACCCGGCTCCAGCCGACCATCGTCTTCGCGATCACGATCGCGATCAGCCTCGTCGCGTTCGGCTACGTCCTGAAGCACATCCCGATCAGCACGGCGTACGCGGTGTGGACGGGGACCGGCGCGGCACTCACGGTGCTCTGGGGCATGGCCACCGGCGCCGAGCCCGTCACGGTGCTCCGCCTGGTGTTCATCGCCGGCATCGTCGGCTGCGTCGTCGGCCTGAAGCTCCTGCCGGCACGCCCGGTCGCGCCCGCGGCCCCTGCGCCCCCGCCCGCCCCCGGTCGAATCGCGCGTAGGAAGTCGAATCGCGCGTAGGAGGTCGGTTTTTCCCACCACCTACGCGCGATTCGGCTTTCCACTGCACGTGTGATGGGTGGGAACCACCGACGGACGGGAGGCTCGGTGCCAGCTGGCAC
>JASCOI010000246.1 GCA_029959665.1 Microbacteriaceae bacterium PS02333 | reverse complement strand
ACTGAACCACGAAGGCTTGTCTAACATGCGAAATCTACAACTTCGGCGGTGTGCTTGAGCCCCGTTACATTGTCGGCGCGGAATCACTTGACCAGTGAGCTATTACGCACTCTTTCAAGGGTGGCTGCTTCTAAGCCAACCTCCTGGTTGTCTATGCAACTCCACATCCTTTCCCACTTAGCACACGCTTAGGGGCCTTAGTTGGTAGTCTGGGTTGTTTCCCTCTCGACGATGAAGCTTATCCCCCACCGTCTCACTGCTGCGCTCTCACTCACCGGCATTCGGAGTTTGGCTGACGTCAGTAACCTGTTGAGGCCCATCGGCCATCCAGTAGCTCTACCTCCGGCGAGAAACACGCAACGCTGCACCTAAATGCATTTCGGAGAGAACCAGCTATCACGAAGTTTGATTGGCCTTTCACCCCTATCCACAGCTCATCCCCTCCATTTTCAACTGAAGTGGGTTCGGTCCTCCACGACGTCTTACCGTCGCTTCAACCTGGCCATGGATAGATCACTTCGCTTCGGGTCTAGGACATGCGACTCAATCGCCCTATTCAGACTCGCTTTCGCTACGGCTGCCCCACACGGGTTAACCTCGCCACATATCACTAACTCGCAGGCTCATTCTTCAAAAGGCACGCCGTCACCCCTACAAGGAGGCTCCGACGGTTTGTAAGCAAACGGTTTCAGGTACTATTTCACTCCCCTCCCGGGGTACTTTTCACCTTTCCCTCACGGTACTTGTCCGCTATCGGTCATCTGGGAGTATTTAGGCTTATCAGGTGGTCCTGACAGATTCACACGGGATTTCTCGGGCCCCGTGCTACTTGGGATACACATCCGGCCATAACACCATTTCGTCTACGGGGCTGGCACCCACTACGGCCCGGCTTTCAAACCGGTTCGACTATGATGCGCTGTAACCGCCCCAGTCCGGCAGAACTGAGTGACGTGTCCCACAACCCCGACCATGCAACGCCCGCCGGCTATCACACATGATCGGTTTAGCCTCATCCGCTTTCGCTCGCCACTACTCACGGAATCACATGTTGTTTTCTCTTCCTGTGGGTACTGAGATGTTTCACTTCCCCACGTTCCCTCTACCCGCCCTATATATTCAGGCGGGAGTCACCAGGTCGACAAGTCGCCTGGCGGGGTTTCCCCATTCGGAAATCCTCGGCTCACAGCTCGATTATCAGCTCCCCGAGGCTTATCGCAGATTTCTACGTCCTTCTTCGGCTCCAGATGCCAAGGCATCCACCGTTTGCTCTTAGAAACTTGACCACAAAGATTAAAATTGCGATCGACTCATGTCGACTCGGCCGAAACCGATTCGTCACGAGCGATCTAAGATGCTCGCGTCCACTGTGTAGTTCTCAACATACGATCGGCACCACACTCCCCCAACCATGACGGTCAGCTTCATGTGGCCCATCGAAGAACCATGCGGATCACTCCGCCGGCCCAACCCCCACCACCACTCACGTAGCAGCAGGAAGCCTGGTCCCTCAGGACCCAACAACGTGCACCAGCCAGCCCGCTCACCCCCGACCCGTTCCCATCCCGCAAGCAGGATGTACTGAGGTCAGAAGCCGCGCTCCCAACTGCACTGTCAATGTTCCACCCATGAGCTACCCGTCGGACACGTTCGGTCCGAATCGGGCGCCTGGACACCACA
>JASCOI010000245.1 GCA_029959665.1 Microbacteriaceae bacterium PS02333 | reverse complement strand
CCCGCGCCCGCCCGCGCCCGCGCCCGCCCGCGCCCGCACCCGCACCGGCCCCCGCTCCGGCGTACGTTGGGCACGCACGCACGCCCGGACCCGCGCACGTCACCCGCACCCACGCACCCACGGCCCCGGGAATCCGCGAGGCCTCCCCGAGGTTGCACGCCACACATCGCCGAACCGTGACGAACAGGAGCACCACCATGGCCACCGACTGGATCGCGCTGCAAGCCGTCGCCGCAGCCGAGTTCGGCCGCCGCGTCGCCGCCGTCGCCGACTGGGACGCCCCGACCCCCGACTCCGAGTGGACCACCAGGGACCTCGTCGCGCACGTCGTCGACGAGCAGCGGTGGATCCCGCTCCTCCTCACCGGGTGCGACTACGCCCAGGCCGAGGCCGATCTCGAACCCGTCGGGGACGACCTCGTGGCCGAGTGGCAGCGCTTCGCGGGCGCCGCCACCGAGGCGTGGCACCGCGCCCCGCAGGACACCCCGGTCCACCTCGCCAGCGACGTGGTCAGCGCCGCGGAGTACCTCGCCGAGCAGACGAGCGACATCACGATCCACACGTGGGACCTGGCGCGCGCGACCGGCACGGACGAGCACCTGCCGGACGAGCTCGTCGCGGCGGTGTGGCACCACTTCGAGCCGCAGATCGAGTCGCTCGCCGAGACCGGCCTGTACGCAGCACCCGTCGACGTCGACGAGGACGCACCGCTGCAGGTCCGCCTCCTCGCGGTCACAGGCCGCGATGCCAGGGTGAACGCATGACCCCGACCCACACGACGGAAAGCACCCACGAGACTGAGAGCACCACCACGAACGCCACCGCGAGCACCACACGACTCGGCAGCACCGGGCTCGAGATCAGCGACGTCATCCTCGGGATGATGTCCTACGGCGACCCGACGAAGGGCTCGCACGCGTGGAGCGTCGGCATCGACGAGGCACGCCCCTTCGTCCGACACGCGTTCGACAAGGGCATCACCACCTTCGACACCGCCAACGTGTACTCCGACGGCTCCAGCGAGGAGATCACCGGCAGGCTCCTGGAGGAACTCGCCCCGAGAGAGGACGTCCAGGTCTTCACGAAGGTCTTCAACCGGATGCGCCCTGGCCGCAACGGTGCCGGGCTCTCCCGCATGGCGATCATGCACGAGATCGATGCGTCGCTGACCCGCCTCGGCACCGACTACGTCGACCTGTACCAGATCCACCGCTTCGATCCGCAGACCCCGATCGAGGAGACGATGGAGGCGCTGCACGACGTCGTCAAGGCCGGCAAGGCCCGGTACATCGGCGCGAGCAGCATGTGGGCGTGGCAGTTCGCCCAGATGCAGCACACCGCCGAGCTGCACGGCTGGACGACGTTCGTCAGCATGCAGGACCAGTACAACCTCCTCGAGCGCGAGGAAGAGCGCGAGATGCACCCCTTCTGCGCCGCCACGGGTGTCGCGGTGATCCCGTGGAGCCCACTCGCCCGCGGCAAGCTCACCCGCCCGTGGAACGCCCAGGGCTCCGGCACGCGCGCCGACACCGACGAGTTCGGCAAGACGCTCTACCGCCAGGACGAGGACGCGAACCACGCGATCGTCGACGCCGTCGAGTCGATCGCGAACGACCGCGGCGTCAGCATGGCGCAGATCGCCCTGGCGTGGGTCTCCGGCAAGGACGCGGTCACGGCTCCGATCGTCGGCGCGACGAAGGAGCACCACATCGACGACGCGGTCGCCGGTGCGTCGATCGTCCTCACGGACGACGAGGTGACGCGACTCGAATCCGCGTACACGCCCCGGGTGCCGTCCGGTTTCTGACGGACCCACCAGACGGACTGGAGGCACGGTGCAAGCTGGCAC
>JASCOI010000244.1 GCA_029959665.1 Microbacteriaceae bacterium PS02333 | reverse complement strand
GTGCGAGGACCTGATCGTCACGTGCGACGCCGTGCCGGGCCCGGGCGGGGATGGATCCGCCGTGGAGTCGCGCGCGGGAGCGGCGGCCGGTGCGGCCGCCGCTGCGGGGAGTGTGCCGGGGTCCGGCGGGCCGTGCCGCAGCTGGTCCGGGCTGGGACCGGCCTCCACCGAACCGCCGTCGGCGGCCGTGATCGTCACCGACAGCCCCTGCATCGACAGCCGGTCGGCGAGGTCCGTTGCGTCGACCGTCCCGACGAGGGCAGCCGCCGCCGAAGCACGGTCGCGCAGCCGGTCCTCGACCTGGGCGCGGAGCCGGTCACCGAGGGTGGCCTGCACGACGACGCCGAGCGCGCCGAGGAGGACCGCCAGCAGGACCAGCACCGCGACGACGGTCCGCATCCGGAGCGAGCCGGTGCGGAGGACCGACGCGCTGGGCGCCTCGCCGTTCACGCCGCCACCGCACTCAGTCGGTAGCCGAGACCGCGCACCGTGTGGACGAGTCGTGGGCCGTGCACCTCCATCTTCCGCCGGAGCGCGCTGAGGTGGACCTCGACGAGGTTCGGGTCGACGCTGTCGTACCCCCACACCTGCGTCAGGATCTGGCCCTTCGACAGGGTCCGGCCGCGGCTCTCGGCGAGGAAGGCGAGCAGTCGGAACTCGGTCGCGGTGAGCTCGAGCACGACGCCCGCACGACGCGCCACCGCGGCGTCGGGGTCGAGGACCAGGTCGCCGACCTCGATCACAGCCGGCACCCGACCACGCCGGCGGAGGACCGCGGTGATCCGGGCGACGAGTTCCGCGATCGCGAACGGCTTCACGACGTAGTCGTCGGCGCCCTCGGCGAACCCCCTGAGCCGGTCCTCGACGTCGTCCCGGGCGGTCAGCATCACGATGGCAGCGTCCGACGAGGTCCGCACGCTGCCGGCGAGCTGGATCCCGCTCGCACCGGGGAGCATCCAGTCCAGGACCACGAGGTCCGGGACGAAGGCCGCGAGGTCACGGTGGAGCCCGGAGCCGTCGGGGGCGTCGAGCACGACGAGGCCCTCGTCGCGGAGTGAGCGTGCGACGGAGACACGGATGGTCTCGTCGTCGTCGATGAGCAGGACGCGGGCTGGACTGGGCACGGCGGACACCGTACGTCCGCGATTCGATCACGAAGCCTGGAACGGCCTGGGGAGCACCTGTGCTTCAGTCATGCTTCAGATTCGACTTCGACCGTGGTCCACGTCGGCAGCACAGCCGACCCGGCACCGCCGGACGACGATGTGGAGAGACCATGGCGAACGAGAACGAGAACCAGCACGACGAACCGACACGGGAGTACCCGCGTGGCGGCTTCGGCCAGGGCACGCAGCCGACCGAGCAGTTCGCCGCCGTCGAGCCCTCGGCTCCGGCGCCGGCCGCCGACCGACCCCGCCGTCTCGGGCGGGGGATCGGGATCGGCGCGGCGATCGTCGCCGTGCTGATCGGCGGCGTCGGTGTGACCGCGGCGGTGGCGGCCGGTGGCGACGGCGGCAGCACGCCGGTGACAGCCCCGTCCGGCGCACCCACGGGCAAGCCGTCGGGAGCCCCATCCGGCGCACCGACGGGCGCACCGTCTGGTGCACCGAAGCCGGGTGCAGCGGGACCTGGCGCTGCGGGCACCTGCGCTCCGGGCGCCGGCGGAGGACCGGCAGCCGCAGCACCCACCCCGCCGAAGGACGGGCCCGCACCGGACGGCGCCGCTGCCGCCCCGAACGCGACTGATGCCCCGAAGCCGCCGAAGGACGCCCCGAAGCCGTCGAAGGACGCCCCGGGGCAGTCCATGGACGCGCCGAGCGCATCACCGACCAGCGGTTCCTGACCGGTCGGGCGCCCCCGCCCGCGGCCGGGGCGGGCGGGGGGGCGGCGGCGGCCCGGGGCGCGGCGGGGCCCCGCGG
>JASCOI010000243.1 GCA_029959665.1 Microbacteriaceae bacterium PS02333 | reverse complement strand
CCCCCCCGGCCCCCCCGGGGGGGGGGGGGGGGGGCCCGCGGGCCCCCGGGGGGGGGGGGGGGGGGGGGGGGGCCCCCCCCCCCCCCCCCCGTCCGGCTGGTGACCGGTCTAGTGCCCGGCGGCCTCCGCCTCGGACGGCACCTTCAGGAAGCTGAGGACCACGAACGCGGCCACGTAGAGCGCGACGAAGGTCCAGACGACGCCTCCGGCACCGCCCCACGGCAGCACCACGCTGACGACGGCGTTGCCGAGGAAGGTGGCGCCTCCCGCGGCGGTGGCGTACATCGCCATCGCAGCGCCGCGGCGCTCCTCGCCCGCGAAGGCGGGGACGATCGCACCCATCGGCGTGAAGCCGGCGAGCATGATGCCGAACACGGTGCCGGCTGCGGTCGCGAGCCAGAAGCCCCACTCGGAGCCGGCCGGAACCAGGTGCGGGACGTACCACCAGGCGAGCAGGCCGATCGCCGAGGCACCGATGCCGAACCACTTCACCGTCCGGATCCACCCGATGCGGTCGCCGAGTGCGCCGAAGAACGCGTTGAACAGGATGTTGCCCGCGTAGACGATCACGGTCATGGTCAGCCACTTCGACTGCCCCCAGCCGAGCTCGGTGCCGATGATCGCCGGCATGATCACGAACATGCCGAACTCCGGCGCGGTGTTCACGAGGCGGATGAGGACCGCGAGGAGGACCTTCGGGCGCTTGACGCAGACCTCGATGCCGCTCGCGATGACCCGGGCGGCGGAGTGCTCGCGCGGGGCGATGCGACCGAGGCCGGTGCGCTCGTGGACGCCGAACCGGACGATCGCCCAGCCCACCGCGACGAACACCAGCGAGAGTGCCATCGACCAGGTCTCGCCGAGCTGGCCGCCGCCGAACGCGGGGATGGCGCCGATCGCGATGAGCGACCCGAGCGTCGGCAGGCCGCCGGTGAACACGACGTAGAACCAGCCGACGGCGGTGGCGTTCCGCTCGCGGGCGACCGTGTGGTTCACCCAGCAGAGGAACGAGAACGCGAACAGCGGGAAGCCGAGTCCGCGGAGGAAGTACGTCAGCGCGATGAGTCCGACCGACCCGGTGGGGAGCGCGGCGAGGAACGTGATCTGGAAGACCACCCACATCGCGGCGCCGATCGTCATCACCCGGCGCGGCCCCCAGAGCTCGGAGAGCACGCCGGCGAAGTACGACGCGACGAGGACCGCGACGCCGTAGATCCCGATGACCATTGCGGCGCTGTCGGCCCCGCCGGAACCGAGCGCCGTGGCGATGTGCGGGGAGATGAAGTTCGACTCGATGCCGTCACCCGTCATGAAGACGAGCACGCCGAGGAACCCCCAGCGGAGCTGGTGCGGGATGCCGAGGCGGGCGACGAGGCCTTCGCGGGCTGGTCCGGGAGGCGTTGGTGCTGTGGTCGGTGCTGTGTTCGGTGCTGTGGTCGGTGGTGCGGTCACTCCACCGGGCGGTGTGAGCGTGGTGCTGCGGTCACGGTTGACGTCCGACATGCGTCGTCTCTCCTGAAGGGGCCCCGGAGTGCTCGACCCGGCATCGCGGCATGTCTCCGGGGTGCGCCGCGCGCCGTTCCCCCACGCCTGCGCTGTGGCTGCGGGCGGCGGGTTCGTCGGCGATGATGCGAGTCCTGTACCCGGGGCTCGGCCCCGGCGGACCATCGCCGGCCCGAAGCATGGTGTCCGACATTAGACCGCTCCAACGACCTTCGTCAAAGACGACAACTGTTGGGTAACGATGTGGGATGCGGGGCGTGCGCGGGGGCCGTTTCGCGCGTAGAAGGACGATTCGCGCGTAGGAGGTCGATCCGCGCGGAGGGGGCCGTTCCGCGCGTTGGAGGTCGATTCGCGCGTGGTGGGTCCGTTTTCCCGACCACCTACGCGCGTTTCGTCATCCCAGGTCGGGTGCGATGGGCGGGAACGCGCGTGGACGGGGGGCGGGGGGCGCGGGGCGGGGGCGCCCCCCGCCGGCCCGCCGGGGGGCACCCCCCCGGCCCCGGGG
>JASCOI010000242.1 GCA_029959665.1 Microbacteriaceae bacterium PS02333 | reverse complement strand
GGCGGGGGCGGGGGGCGCGGGCCCGGGGGGGGCCCCGGGGGCGGCGGGGGCCGGGGCCCCGGGGGACGGGTCGGGGTCGCGTCACGCGTCCCGCTTCTGCGCGAGGACGATTGCCGTCACCATCGCGACGACCACCCAGGCCGTCAGCACCGCGAAGCCGCTCCACCCTCCCAAGGCTAGGACCCCGTCGTGCCAGCCCGAGGTGTCCTTCGTCCCGAACTGCATCAGGGGCTGCCCGGCGTTCTGCGGGAGGACGTTGTTCAGCGTGCCGAGCCACTTCGCGTTCGTGAACCCCTGCACGAGCTGCACGACGACGGGTGCGACGAGCATGAGCCCGAGCACGCTCGCGATCGCCCCCGCGGTGGAGCGCACGATGACGCCGACCGCGAAGGCGAGCAGACCGATGAGCGTCACGTACACCGACGCACCGAGCAGCGGCATCGCGACACTGCCGTCGAGGGACGCCTCGACGTGGTTCGCGCTCGCGATCGGCACCGTCACGAAGGCCGTCGCCCAGACGCTGATCGCGCTCGCGACGAAGAGCGTGACGGCGAGGACGATGCCCTTCGCGGCGAGCGCCTCCCACCGGCGGGGAACCGCGGCGAACGTGGACCGGATCATGCCGGTGCCGTACTCGCCCGTGACCACGAGGGCACCGATCACCGCGACGACGAGGACCGAGATCGTCGTGCCGACCGTGCTGTACTGCACGAGGGCGTTCCTGGCGGCGTCCCCCGTGATGCTCCTGCCGTCGTCGTTCGCCAGCGACGCCAGCAGGACGCCGATGCCGACGGGCAGGACGACGAGGACCACGAAGCTCCAGATCGTCGATCGGAGCGACCGCATCTTGATCCACTCCGAGCGCAGGACACCACTGAAGTGCAGCCGTGCCGCGTCGTGCTGGTGCAGGGTCCTGGTGACCCCTGCTGTCATCGTGGCGCTCATCGGGCCACCTCCGATCGGTACTCGACCTCGTCGTGCGTGAGCTCGAGGTAGGCCTGTTCGAGACTCGCCTCGGTCGAGGCGAGTCGGTGCAGGACGACGCCGGTCCGCGCCGCTGCCTCGCCGATCTGCTCGGCACCGAGCCCGCGGACGTGCAGGGAGCCGTCGTCGTCGTAGGTGATCGCGACGTCGGGGCCGGCGATGGCCGCCATGAGCCGGTCGGGCTCCGGCGTCCTGACCGACACGGACCGCTCGGTGGACGCGGCGACCAGGTCGGCGAGGTCGGTGTCCGCGAGGACCCGCCCGCGGCCCATCACCACGATCCGGTCGGCGGTCAGCGCCATCTCGCTCATGAGGTGGCTGGAGATGAACACCGCGCGCCCCTCGGCGGCGAGGCTCCTGGCGAGCTGCCTGACCCACACGACGCCCTCGGGGTCGAGCCCGTTGACGGGTTCGTCGAGGATGAGCGTCTGCGGATCGCCGAGGAGCGCAGCGGCGATGCCGAGTCGCTGGCCCATGCCGAGCGAGAACCCGCCGACACGCTTCTTCGCGACCCGCTCGAGACCGGTCATGCCGATGACCTCGTCGACCCGCGCCTTGGGGATGCGGTGCGTCGCAGCGAGGGCGAGCAGGTGGTCGTGGGCGCTCCTGCCCCGGTGCACCGCCTTCGCCTCGAGCAGGGCGCCGACGCGGCGCAGTGGGTCGCGGAGCTCCCGGTACGGGCGTCCGTCGACGACGGCACTTCCGGATGTGGGGCTGTCGAGGCCCATCACGGCACGCATGGTGGTGGACTTGCCGGCACCGTTCGGGCCGAGGAAGCCGGTCACGACACCCGGGCGCACGGTGAACGACACGTCGTCGACGGCGACCTTCTCGCCGTAGCGCTTGGTCAGGTTCTGGATCTCGATCATGCGGGCAACGCTACGAACGGAGGCCACCGCCCCACATCGTCGTCGCCGCCGATCTCGCCGCACGCGGCGTGGTACCCCGGTACGACACGGACGGGGGGGGGGGGGGGGGGGGGGCCCCCCCCCCCCCGGGCCGGGGGCCGGGCCCCCCCCCGCGGGCC
>JASCOI010000241.1 GCA_029959665.1 Microbacteriaceae bacterium PS02333 | reverse complement strand
GGTCCGACGGACCGGCACCGGGCCTCCAGTGCGTGCGCCCGCCGCGCGACCGTTCGTGCGCGAACGGTACGCTGGGCGCATGGCGCAGACCGAGATCGACCCCCTCGCCCTCGACCGGCAGCTCTGCTTCGCGCTCGCGGCCACGAGCCGCAGCGTCATCGGGCTGTACCGCGACCTGCTCGAACCGATGGGCCTCACGCACCCGCAGTACCTCGTGATGCTCGCCCTGTGGGAGCACGACCCCCGGTCGGTGCGCGAGATCGCCGGCGAACTCCGCCTCGAGTCCGCGACGCTCAGCCCGCTGCTCAAGCGGCTCGAGGCCTCCGGCTACGTCAAGCGCACCAGGAGCAGCACCGACGAACGACAGCTCGAGGTCTCCCTGACGACCGCAGGACGAGCACTCCGCGAGCGCGCCCGCTCGGTGCCGATCGCCGTCGCGGACCAGCTCGGGTGGCCGCTCGACCGACTCGAACGACTCAAGGACGAGCTGACGGAGCTCCTCGAACTCGTCGACACCGTGTGATCCGCATTCGTTCGTGCCATAATGATGAGTGCACGAACGAAAGGACCATCGTGGGACGCTTCGGTAGCTGGTATGAACGCTGGAACAGCACGCTCATCCGCAAGATGGGTCCGTCGCAGATCGGTGCAGGGCACCCGGAAGGCGTCGACGACCGCAGCATCGACCGCCCGTGCCCGATGTGCGGCGCGGCGCTCTCGCGGCACCAGGTGATCCGGCCGGAGGGACAGGTCCGCTCCTCCACGCTGGTCTGCCCACGCGACTGAGCCACCCAGAACCGAGCCACCCGGAACGGCGTCTGCCCGGACCTGGGAATCGACCCGGCTCCGGAATTGCACGGAGCAACACGTCGTTCCCCTTCTCGTGAAGCTCTTCGAACCCGCCACCTTCGGCGCACTCCCCCTGTCGAACCGCATCGTCATGGCCCCGCTGACCCGCACGCGCGCCGGCCAGCACGGCATCCCGAACGACCTGCTCGTCGAGCACTACGCGCAGCGTGCGAGCCTCGGCCTCATCGTCACCGAGGGCACGTGGCCCGTCCAGGAAGGCCGCTCGTACCCCGGCCAGCCCGGCATCGAGACCGACGAGCAGATCGCCGGATGGCGTCGCGTCGCCGACGCCGTGCACGCCGCCGGGGGCACCATCGTCATGCAGCTCATGCACGGCGGCCGGGTCTCGCACCCGTCGATCGCCGACACGCCCCGCATCGTCGGACCGTCCGCCCTGGCAGCACCGGGACAGACCCACCTCGCCGACGGGTCGAAGGCCGACATGCCCGTCCCGCACGAGCTGACCACCGCCGAGGTGCAGGACGCTGTGCAGGGCTTCGCGCAGGCCGCTCGCAACGCCATCGCCGCCGGACTCGACGGCGTCGAGGTGCACGGGGCCAACGGGTACCTCGTGCACGAGTTCATGTCGAGCGCGTCGAACACCCGCACCGACCAGTACGGCGGCTCGCCGGAGAACCGTGCCCGCTTCGCCATCGAGGTCACCACGGCGGTCGCCGAGGCCATCGGCGCGGACCGCACCGGCATCCGCCTCTCGCCGGAGCACGGCATCCAGGGCGTCATCGAGAACGACCCGGCCGACGTGCTGGCGACCTACACCGCCCTCGCCGAGGGGCTCGCACCGCTCGGCCTGGCGTTCGTCGACGTCCTGCACGCCGAGCCGACGGGCGCGCTCGTGCAGCACATCCGCCGCACGGTGGGCGCCCCGTTCATCGTGAACTCGGGCTTCAGCGCGCTGACCACCCGCGACGAGGCGATCGCCCTGGTCGACGGCGACCACGCGGATGCCGTCGCCGCAGGACGCCCCGCGATCGCGAACCCGGACCTCGCGCACCGCTGGGAGCAGGACACCGAGCTCAACGAGCCCCGCCCCGAGCTGTTCTACGGGCAGAGCGCCGAGGGCTACACCGACTACCCGACGCTCGCCGAGGCGCGCGCGACGGCCAGCGCGTAGCGACCGGCCAGCAGGACGGACGGGAGGCCCCTGGCGGGGTCGCCACGGGCCTCCCCGCCGTCCCCGCCCCCGTCGGTCCC
>JASCOI010000240.1 GCA_029959665.1 Microbacteriaceae bacterium PS02333 | reverse complement strand
GTGCCGGCTGGCACCGCGCCTCCCGTCCGTTGTCGGGTCGCGCGAATAGAGTGGGGCCTTCGCCGCACGAAAGGAGCGCCCGTGAGTCTGCTCGCCAGCATCACGTCGCCGCGCGACCTGAAGCGTCTCTCCGACGCACAGATGACGGAACTGTCCGCCGAGATCCGGCGGTTCCTCGTCGCCGAGGTCGCGAAGACCGGTGGGCACCTCGGGCCGAACCTCGGCGTCGTCGAGCTGACGCTCGCGATGCACCGGGTGTTCGACTCGCCGAACGACCCCTTCGTGTTCGACACCGGCCACCAGTCGTACGTGCACAAGATCGTCACCGGGCGGCAGGACTTCTCGCACCTCCGGGAGCGCGGCGGCATCGCCGGCTACCCGCAGCGGAGCGAGTCGGAGCACGACATCGTGGAGTCCTCGCACGCGTCCTCGTCGCTCTCCTGGGCCGACGGGATATCCCGGGCCTTCCGGCAGACCGGGCAGCACGACCGGACCGTCGTCGCGGTGGTCGGTGACGGCGCGCTCACGGGCGGGATGACGTGGGAGGCGCTCAACAACATCTCGGACGACAACGACCGCCGCCTGGTGATCGTCGTCAACGACAACGGCCGGTCCTACGCCCCGACGATCGGTGGGATGGCGCGCTACCTGAACTCCGTGCGCACCCGCCGCGAGTACCGCGCCCTGTACGAGAAGACCCAGGCGGCTGCGGCTCGCTTCGGTGCTCCGGGGCGTGCGGTGTACCGCGGGATGCGCGGCGGTCTGCACGGCTTCCTGTCGCGGCTGACGAACAACGAGGCGCTCTACTCGAACCTCGACATCAAGTACATCGGTCCGGTCAACGGACACGACCAGCAGGCCATGGAGAGCGCGCTCCGGCAGGCCAAGGAGTACGGCGCCCCCGTCATCGTGCACGCGATCACCGAGAAGGGCCACGGCTTCGAGCCGGCGCTGCGCGACCAGGCGGACCAGTTCCACGCCGTCGGGCACATCGACCCGGAGACGGGGGAGTCGCTCGACACCGCCTCGGGTCCGTCGTGGACCTCGGTGTTCGCGTCGTCGCTCGCGGACCTCGGCGACGAGGACCCGCGCATCGTGGCGATCACGGCGGCGATGCTCCGGCCGACCGGGCTGCACCTGTTCCAGCAGCGGCACCCATCGCGCGTGATCGACGTCGGGATCGCCGAGCAGCACGCCGTCACCAGCGCCGCGGGGCTCGCGTACGGCGGCCTGCACCCCGTGGTCGCGCTCTACGCCACGTTCCTCAACCGCGCGTTCGACCAGGTCCTGATGGACGTGGCACTGCACCGTGCCGGCGTGACGTTCGTGCTCGACCGTGCCGGTGTCACCGGCCCGGACGGTCCGTCGCACCACGGCATGTGGGACCTCGCGCTGCTGCAGGTCGTCCCGGGGATCCGGATCGCGGCACCGCGCGACGCGGCGACCCTGCGCGAGGAGCTCCGCGAGGCGGTGGCGATCGACGATGCGCCGACGGTGCTGCGCTGGTCGAAGGGGCAGGTCGGACCGGACATCCCCGCGGTGTCGCGGCTGTCGGACGGTGTGGACGTGCTGCACGCCGCTGCCGCGTCGGACGACGTGCTGATCGTGGCCGTCGGGTCGATGGTGCCCGTCGCGCTCGAGGCCGCCGCGCTGCTCGAGGCGCAGGGCATCGGCGTCACCGTGGTCGATCCCCGATGGGTCGTGCCGATCCCGGCGTCGCTCATCGACCTCTCGCGCGCCCACCGGCTCGTCATCACGATCGAGGACGGTGTGCGTGTCGGCGGAGTCGGGACGCGGCTGCGACAGGACCTCCGCGCGGCCGGCGTCGACACCGGGGTGAACGAGCTCGGGCTGCCGGACGAGTTCATCGACCACGCCACCCGCGCGCAGATCCTGCACGACGCCGGGCTCACGGCGCAGGCGATCGCCCGCGACGTCATCGACCAGGTCGTCGGGACGAAGCTGCCCCAGGCGAAGCCGGCGCGGTCGCGGGAGTCCGCCGAGCGCTGACGGCCGTTCGGAACCGCGAAACGGACACAGCACCACGGGATCCCGTGGTGCTG
>JASCOI010000023.1 GCA_029959665.1 Microbacteriaceae bacterium PS02333 | reverse complement strand
CCGGCGCCCCCCCGGCCCCCCGGGGCCCCGGGGGGGCGGGGGGGGGTGCCCCCGGGCCCCGCCGTTACGGTTTCCTTGATGACAGACCCGGAGCTGGTCGGCCACGTGCCGACGGTCCCGGGTCGCGCGGTCGGCGTCCCGGCCACGGGCGGCCTCGCCCGGCTCGATCGGCAAGACCGGTCCCAGTAGTTCGGAGAGTTCTCGTGTTCAGAGCGGTCGCGCGCATCATGCGCACCCCCGATCTTCGCAAGAAGATCGGCTTCACCCTGGCGATCATCGCGCTGTTCCGGCTCGGGTCGTACATCCCCGCGCCGTACGTGGACTACGCAGCCGTCCAGACCTGCCTCGCGAGCGCATCGTCCTCCGGCGGTCTCTACGACCTGATCAACCTGTTCTCCGGTGGCGCGCTGCTGAAGCTCTCGGTCTTCGCGCTCGGCATCATGCCGTACATCACGTCGTCGATCATCGTGCAGCTCCTGCGCGTCGTGATCCCGCACTTCGACGCCCTCTACAAGGAGGGCCAGACCGGCCAGGCGAAGCTGACGCAGTACACGCGGTACCTGACGATCGCGCTCGGTGTGCTGCAGTCCACCACGCTGATCACGGTGGCCCGCTCGGGTCAGCTCTTCGGCACGAACGCCAGCGCCTCCTGCTCGTCGATCATCTCGAACGACAGCTGGTACGCGATCATGCTCATGGTCGTCACCCTGACCGCCGGCACCGGCCTCATCATGTGGATGGGCGAGCTCGTCACCGAGCGCGGCATCGGCAACGGCATGTCGCTCCTCATCTTCACGTCCATCGCAGCGCAGTTCCCGTCGGCGCTCTGGGCGATCGAGCAGTCGCAGTCCTTCGAGCTCTTCCTCTTCGTGATCCTCGTCGGCCTGGTGATCATGATGGCCGTCGTGTTCGTCGAGCAGTCACAGCGGCGCATCCCCGTGCAGTACGCCAAGCGCATGGTCGGCCGTCGGACCTACGGGGGCAACAACACGTACATCCCGATCAAGGTGAACATGGCCGGCGTCGTGCCCGTCATCTTCGCCTCGTCGCTGCTCTACCTGCCGGCCCTCATCGCGCAGTTCAACCAGCCCTCCGACGGCTCGGAGCCGGCCGCGTGGGTGACCTGGATCCAGAACAACCTGACCTCGGGTGACAACTGGTTCTACATGGTCCTGTACTTCCTGCTCATCGTCGGGTTCACCTACTTCTACGTCGCGATCACCTTCAACCCCGAAGAGGTCGCCGACAACATGAAGAAGTACGGCGGGTTCATCCCCGGCATCCGTGCCGGTCGTCCCACCGCCGAGTACCTCGACTACGTCCTGACCCGGGTGACGTTGCCCGGCTCGCTCTACCTCGGTCTCATCGCGCTCATCCCGCTGGCAGCACTGGCGCTGTTCGGCGCGAACCAGAACTTCCCGTTCGGTGGCGCGAGCATCCTCATCATCGTGGGTGTCGGTCTCGAGACCGTGAAGCAGATCGACTCGCAGCTGCAGCAACGTCACTACGAAGGGCTTCTCCGTTGAGCGCACGTCTCATCATCGTCGGACCTCCCGGAGCGGGAAAGGGAACCCAGGCCGGCCGCATCGCCGAGTCCTTCGGGATTCCCGCCGTCTCCACCGGTGACATCTTCCGGAAGAACGTCTCGGAAGGCACGCCGCTCGGGGTCCAGGCGAAGGCGATCATGGACGCGGGCGACTACGTCCCGGACTCGCTGACGAACGAGCTCGTGAAGTCCCGCCTCGGCGAGACCGACGCCGAGAGCGGCTTCCTGCTCGACGGCTACCCCCGCACGGTCGGGCAGGTCGAGTACCTCGACGCACTGCTCGCCGAGCAGGGCACCGGCCTCGACGCCGTCGTGCAGCTCGTCGCCGACCAGGACGAGCTCGTCGGGCGCCTCCTGAAGCGGGCCGAGGACCAGGGCCGCAGCGACGACAACGAGGAGACGATCCGTCGTCGCCAGCAGGTCTACGTCGAGCAGACCGCGCCGATCGTCGCGGCGTACCAGCAGCGCGGTCTCGTGGTCGAGGTCGACGGCCTCGGTGCCATCGACGAGGTCGGCGACCGCATCCAGGCAGCGCTCGCGTCGCGCGGGCTCACCGCCGGCGTCTGACGCCAGCGTGGTCCGGTTCCGCAAGCCCTCGATCTACAAGACCCCCGAGGAGCTCCGCGCCATGGTGCGCCCCGGGCTCCTCACCGAGGCGGCGCTGAACGCGGTCCGTTCGGCGATCCGTCCGGGGGTCACCACGGGCGAACTCGACGCCATCGCCGAGCGGACGATCCGTGACGGCGGCGGCATCCCGAACTTCCAGCTGGTGCCCGGGTACCGACACACGCTGTGCGTGTCCGTGAACGACGAGATCGTGCACGGCATCCCCGGTGACCGTGTCCTGCACCCGGGCGACATCGTCTCGGTGGACGCCGGCGCCGAGGTCGACGGCTGGAACGGCGACAGCGCCTTCACCACGGTGGTCCCCGGTGGTGACGCCGGCGTGACCGCTGCGCGGCAGACGCTCTGCGACACGACCGAGCGGTCGCTCTGGCACGGCATCGCCGCGCTGGCGCACGCCAAGAACCTCAACGAGGTCGGCGACGCGGTGGAGGACGCCATCGACGAGACCGGCGCCTGGGGCATCGTCGAGGACTACACCGGTCACGGCATCGGCCGCTCCATGCACGAGGAGCCCCCGGTCTTCAACTACCGCGTCCGTGGCGCGGGCCCCGCCGTCCGTCCCGGCCTGGTGGTCGCGATCGAGCCGATGGTCACCGCCGGCACGATCGACAGCGCGACGGACGACGACGAGTGGACGGTCCGGACCCTGGACGGCGCCGACGCGGCGCACTGGGAGCACAGCGTCGCGGTCCACGCGGACGGCATCTGGGTCCTCACGGCCAGCGACGGTGGGGCTGCTGCCCTGGCCCCGCTGGGAGTGACGCCGGTCCCGATCCCGTAGGACGGGCCTCCAGGGCCGGGAGGCTCGGGGCGGCCCCGCCCCGTCGGCGTCAGTTGCCGACGGAACAGGTCTCCTCCGCCGCGCTCTGTCCCGTGATCGACGACGGCAACGGCGTCGAGGACGGACTCGCTGCGCTCGTACTGGTGCTCGTCCCGGTCGGTTCGCTCGACGGCGTCGCAGCCGTCGACGGGGCGGCGCTGGCGGATCCGCTCTGGTCCTCTGAGGCGCGACCGGTCGACGAGTCGCTCAGCGTCGTCTTCTCGTCGGTCTGCAGCGCGACGTTGAGCGTGTGGGCCGTCGCCTGGTCCACGATGACGCGTGCGCTGTCGGCCGGATCGTCGACCACGGGGTACTGGACGAACAGCATGCTCGACGTGCTCATCCCGCGGAGCATGCCCGCGAGGCCCACCAGCGTCTTCGGTTGGTTGAGCCCGTCGGACAGGACCATGTTGCTCAGGGCAGCCCCGGCGAGCTTGTAGAGCGTGATGGGGTTCGAGAGGGTGCCGTCCGAGGTGACCTTGCGGAGCAGCGCCGACAGGAAGACCTGCTGCGAGCTGATGCGGGCGAGGTCGCTGCCGTCGCCGACGCCGTGTCGGGTCCGCAGGAAGGCGAGCGCGTCGGAGCCCTCGAGCGAGTGCGACCCCGCGGTGAGGTGCAGCCCCGTGTAGGTGTCGTCGATGTCCTTCGCGACGCAGACGTCCACGCCGCCGAGCGCGTTCGACATCTCGATCACGCCGTCGAAGGTGATGAGCCCCGCGTACGGGATGCTCAGTCCGGTGAGGTTCTCGACGGTGTCCACCACGCAGGAGACGCCGCCGTTGCCGAGTGCGGTGTTGAACTGCGCCGAGGTCGCCGCGGGGTAGCTCGTGCCCGTCTCCGGGTTGGTGCACGCGGGGATCGGCACCATGAGGTCGCGGGGGAAGCTCACCGCGGTCAGCTGGCTGTGGTCCTGTGAGACGTGAATGAGCATCGTCACGTCGTTGCGTGCGCCCTCGACGTCCTCGTTCGAGTCGAACTGTCCGACGCGGGTGTCGCTCCCGATGAGCAGGATGTTCGCACCGCCCTTGATCGCCGTGATGTCGGCGGTCTTCGCGGCGCTCTGGTCGTCGGTGCTCAGCTGGACGGACTTCGGCGCACTGGCGAGCTGCGCGCCGGCGATCGCCGCGACGCTGGTCCCGCTGACGAGCACCACCGCGAGGGTGGAGGCGACGATCGACACGAGGGTCGTCCAGGCTCGTCGTCGCGGGAGTCGTCCGTGACGAGCGAAGGGCCGAGAGGCGTCGGGCACGTGGTCTCCGTTCGGATGGCTGCAACGTCACCGTAGGACCGGACCCGTGTCCGTCCCCTCGAACGCGCCGTGGAACCACTGTGGAACGCTGGCCCGTCCCTCAGGAACACCCCAGCTCTGGGGGCGCGCCGTCCGCACTTGGCAATCGGACCACTTTCCCATAAGATCGATCTTTGGTGTGTCATGCCCTCTCGGCGTGGCGACCGACCCGCAGACCGGCTCGGGGATCACACCGGTAATCCAACCAAGCGACAGTGAGGCTATGGCCAAGAAAGACGGCGTCATCGAGATCGAAGGCTCGGTGCTCGAAGCTCTGCCCAACGCGATGTTCCGCGTTGAGTTGACCAATGGGCACAAGGTCCTCGCGCACATCTCCGGGAAGATGCGCCAGCACTACATCCGCATCCTCCCCGAGGACCGCGTGATCGTGGAGCTGAGCCCGTACGACCTGACCCGCGGCCGGATCGTCTACCGCTACAAGTGATCCGCGAGCTGGAAAGGAACGACTCGGCAACCCTGCCGGGCACGAAGCCAGCGAGCACGAGGAAACAGCAATGAAGGTCAACCCCAGCGTCAAGCCCATCTGCGAGCACTGCCGTGTGATTCGCCGCAAGGGCCGCGTCATGGTGATCTGCAAGAGCAACCCGCGTCACAAGCAGCGCCAGGGCTAGTCCCCGGAACTGCCTGACCGGACGCCGACAGGCGGCCTGCGCAGGATCCACAACTGAACACCGCAAACGCAGTACCAGAACCCTGGTCCGGCTCCGGCCGTGCACAGGGGGACACCTCGGGTCGGAGGCCCGAGCACCGGCACTGCGCCACACCTCCATCGACAACAGGAGCAGCCAGCACATGGCACGTCTAGCAGGCGTCGACATCCCGCGCGAGAAGCGCGTGGAGATCGCACTCACGTACATCTACGGCGTCGGCCGCACTCGCGCGGTCAAGACGCTCGCGGACACCGGTATCTCCGGTGACATCCGCGTCAAGGACCTCACCGACGACCAGCTCGTCGCCCTCCGCGACTACATCGAGGGCAACTTCAAGGTGGAGGGTGACCTCCGCCGCGAGGTGGCCGCCGACATCCGCCGCAAGGTCGAGATCGGTAGCTACGAGGGTCTTCGCCACCGTCGTGGTCTCCCGGTGCGCGGTCAGCGCACCAAGACCAACGCTCGTACCCGCAAGGGCCCGAAGCGCACCGTGGCAGGCAAGAAGAAGGCTCGATAGGAGACCCCGATGGCTACCCCCAAGACTGCCGCGCGCAAGCCGCGCCGCAAGGAGAAGAAGAACGTCGCAGTGGGCCAGGCTCACATCAAGAGCACGTTCAACAACACGATCGTCAGCATCACCGACCCGTCGGGTGCCGTCCTCAGCTGGGCGTCCTCCGGGGCCGTCGGCTTCAAGGGCTCGCGCAAGTCGACGCCGTTCGCGGCGCAGCTCGCCGCCGAGTCCGCTGCGCGTCAGGCGCAGGAGCACGGCGTCAAGAAGGTCGACGTCTTCGTGAAGGGTCCGGGTTCGGGCCGCGAGACCGCGATCCGCTCCCTCCAGGCCGCTGGCCTCGAGGTCGGTTCGATCAACGACGTCACGCCGCAGGCGCACAACGGGTGCCGCCCGCCCAAGCGCCGTCGCGTCTGACGCGAGGAGCAACCGGCCGTCCCCTGCTCGGTCCCTGACGGGGAAGACCCGTCTGACGGGAACGAGCGGGGACGGCCATTCCTGGTCGTTCGATCGCGCACCACGGTGCGCGTGATCACAACTCAACAGACCCGTCGGGGCCTCGCCGGCCCCGTCGTACCGCCAAGTGTCATATAGCGGACACTTCGCCGAAAGGAATCCCACAGTGCTCATTGCACAGCGCCCCACCCTCACCGAGGAGTCGATCTCCGAGCACCGCTCGCGCTTCGTCATCGAGCCGCTCGAGCCTGGCTTCGGCTACACCCTCGGGAACTCGCTGCGCCGCACGCTCCTCTCCTCGATCCCCGGTGCTGCGGTCACGAGCATCCGTATCGACGGCGTCCTCCACGAATTCAGCACCGTTCCCGGTGTGAAGGAAGACGTCACGGAGATCATCCTCAACATCAAGAGCCTGGTCGTCTCCAGCGAGCACGACGAGCCCATCACGGCGTACCTGCGCAAGCAGGGTGCCGGTCAGGTCACCGCTGCGGACATCTCCGCACCGGCCGGCGTCGAGATCCACAACCCGGACCTCGTCATCGCGACCCTGAACGACACCGCGCGCTTCGAGCTCGAGCTCACCATCGAGCGTGGCCGCGGCTACGTCTCGGCGACGCAGAACCGCTCGGAGTTCAGCGAGGCCGGGCAGATCCCGATCGACTCGATCTACTCGCCCGTCCTCAAGGTCACCTACCGCGTCGAGGCGACGCGTGCCGGTGAGCGCACGGACTTCGACCGCCTGGTCGTCGACGTCGAGTCGAAGCCGGCCATCACGCCGCGCGACGCCATCGCGTCGGCCGGTCGGACGCTCGTCGAGCTCTTCGGCCTCGCCCGTGAGCTCAACACGGCGGCAGAGGGCATCGAGATCGGCCCCGCGCCGGTCGACGCGGTGCTCTCGAACGAGCTGCAGACCCCGATCGAGGACCTCGACCTGTCGGTCCGCAGCTACAACTGCCTCAAGCGGGAGGGCATCAACACGGTGTCCGAGCTCGTCGCCCTGTCGGAGACGCAGCTCATGAACATCCGCAACTTCGGTCAGAAGTCGGTGGACGAGGTCAAGGACAAGCTCACCGAGCTCGGCCTGTCCCTCAAGGACACCGTCCCCGGATTCGACGGCGCCCACTTCTACAGCGGGTACGACGAGGACGAGTCCAACAACTGACCTCGCGCTCACGCGCACGCGTGCCGCTGACGCAGCGCGCACCACTTTCACCACTGGAGAACTGACATGCCGAAGCCCACCAAGGGCCCCCGCCTCGGTGGCGGCCCCGCCCACGAGCGCCTGCTCCTGAGCAACCTCGCCAACGCCCTCTTCACGCACGGTCGCATCACGACCACCGAGACGAAGGCCAAGCGCCTCCGCCCCGTCGCCGAGCGTCTCATCACGTTCGCGAAGCGTGGCGACCTGCACGCGCGTCGTCGTGTGATCAGCATCCTGCGCGACAAGACCGTCGTGCACACGCTGTTCACCGAGATCGCGCCGCAGGTCGAGGACCGCCAGGGTGGCTACACCCGCATCACCAAGCTCGGCTTCCGCAAGGGCGACAACGCTCCCCTCGCGTCGATCGAGCTCGTCCTCGAGCCCGTCTCGGGCACGCCGGCCCCCGTCTCGCGCAAGTCGGCTCCGGCCGCCGCCGCGCCCGTCGAGGAGCCCGCAGCGGAGGAGACCACCGAGGAGGCCCCGGTCGAGTCGACCGAGACCACCGAGGAGTCGGCTCCCGTCGCGGATGAGACCGACACCGAGGCTGCCGCCGAGGTCGAGGCAGACGCCGAGGCCAAGTCGGACGAGAAGGCGGACGACAAGTACCCCCAGCCCCACCCCAACCGCCCCCCGCCGCGAGCGCGGCGGGGGCCGTGTCGTTCCCAGCCGCCGCACCGTAGGGTGACCCGTCGGCCCATCGGGTGAGGGCCGACAACGGAGGACCCATGGGATTCGAACACGTCGCGGGGGTGGGAACGAGGGTCTGGCGCTGGAGCCGGACCTCGGGCACACAACCGCGCCTGCTGCACGCCGGGAAGGCCGCGTTCGCCGCGTGCCTCGCCTGGTTCATCGCGAGACACGTGCCAGGCGTCGCGTCGGACTACCCGTACTACGCACCGCTCGGGGCCGTGGTCGCGATGCAGACGACGGTGTTCGCGGGCCTCAGGAGCGGGATCCAGACCCTCGTGGGCATCGGCCTCGGCATCGTGATCGCCGGCTTCACGATGTGGATCGGCGACCCCGGGTTCATCGCGATCGCGCTGGCGGTCGGCATCGGCGTGCTGGTCGGTGGGTTCCGCATCCTCGGCGAGGGCAGCTCGTGGGTGTCCACCGCGGCGCTGTTCGTCCTGCTCGTCGGCGGTGCGCACGCGGAGGGGTACTCGCTCGGGTACCTCGTGCAGATGGCCGTGGGCGTGGTGATCGGCCTGCTCGTGAACTTCCTGGTCTTCCCGCCACTGCGCTTCTGGGACGCCGAGCACCGCATCGACGCGGTCAACGACGTGCTCGCGGACCACCTCGACGGTCTCGCCGCGGTGCTCGACGCCGACGAGCGCGACGAGAAGGCCTGGGACAGGCAGCAGGACCGTCTCGACCGGGCCATCGCGGACGTCCGGTCCCGGGTCTCGATCGCGCACGAGAGCCGGAAGCTGAACCCCCGCGGGGCGCTCCGCGGGTCACGGGCCCGTCTGCAGCAGGACGGCGCACGGTTCCGGGCGCTCGAGCGAGCCGCCTGGTACACGACGGACCTCACCGAACTCGTCGCCCGCTCGGGCCCGGTGTCCGACGGGCTCGGTCGCCCGGACCCGGCCTTCGCGGAACCGCTCGCGAAGGCGTTCCGCGAACTCGCGTGCATGATCCGCGGTGAGTGCCCGGAGAGCGCCGGGGACGAGGCGATCGCCGAGGTCGAGCGGGCACTCGACGCGAGCAAAGAGGACCCGTCGCACGTCGCGGTGACGTCAGCCGCGCTGGTGTCGCTCCGGGGGATCGTGGAGTCCGAGCGCCGGGCGACGGCCGACCTCGACACGTCGACGGGTCCGTCCGCGTTCGGTCACCGGAGCGACGTCACGCGGTGAGGGACGACTCCGCCCAGCGCTCGATCGCCGAGCTCGTGTTCGGAGCGGCCCAGGAGAACAGGACGAAGTGCGTCCAGGTGCCGTCCTGCACGACGTCGACGGAGCACGCGGCCTCGTCGCACGTGCGCCAGGCGGCGGCGTCCTCGGCGAGACCGTCGAGCTCGAGCCGGTCGTGCCGGTCGATGAGCCCTGCGCCGAGACGCGCGCTCACGACCCATCCCGAGTCGGGCATCGACGAGTACGAGGCCCCGGTCCGCGAGAAGGGCTGATCAGGGGGACCGAACGAGCACGCCGCGGCCTCGAGACGGTTGAGCGAGTAGTAGGTCGGCTCGGCGCCGACGTCGGAGCCGAGTGACCACGGGTCGACGAGTGCGACGGCCGTCACGGCGTTCACGCGGTCAGCCGTGCAGGTGCTCGGCTTCCAGGACGCTGCCGCGTGCTCGGTCTGCACGCCTGCGACCGGTGCTGCGGCGACGGTCTCCTCCACGTGGTCCAGGAGCGCCTGGAACGCCGGCTGCACCTGCTCCGGGGTGGCGTCCGTCGTGGTCTGCAGGCGGGTCAGGGAGAGGTCGATCCAGGCATTCCCGGCGAGCACACGCCCGCTGCAGCTCACCCGGGCGGCATCGGAGGCCCCGCAGTACACCGGCGTGGGGTCCACCGACGGATCGACGTGCTCGGTGGCGTCGGCGTACTCGGGGGCCGCGTCCGGCAGCACCGACAGCCGGACGCCCTCGTACATCGGATCGCCCTGCTTGCCGGGGCTGACGTCGTCGAGCAGCGAGACACCGTTGGTGCTCCAGCAGACGGCACCGCCGTTGGTCCGCGCGGTCGTCCAGGCGCCGAGGACGTGGTCCTGGGTCGTCATCGGGTCGAGCACGGTGGTGCCGGGGACCGCTCGGGTGACGAGGTCCGAAGGCAGCAGCTGCGCACAGGTCGGCACGCCGTCGGACTCCGGCGACGGCCCGAAGTCGACGCGGGAGGCCGTCTCGGTGGGTGTGGCCGACGGTGCGACGCTGCGCGACGGCGCCGGTGTCGGCCCTGCGGACGACGCGGTGGAACAACCGGCGACGGTGACGATCGCCGTGGTCGCGAGCGCGACGGCCACGACCCCCCTCGTGAAGATGTGCATGCGTTCAGGCTAGGGCTCCGTGGTGGCCGCCGATCGGTGCGCGCATCACGATCGCACAACACCGTCCGTAGACTCGCTGCGTGCCGCAGCACTCCCGCATCGCAGTTCTCGGACCGGTCCTCGTCGAGGACCCGTCCGGCGCAGCGGTGCCCGTCCCCGGGGCGCTCCCGCGGGCGTTCTTGACGGCCCTCGTGCTCGCCCGCGGGCATGCGATGACGACCGACGCGCTCATCGACGAGCTCTGGACCGACGCACCGCCGAAGGGAGCGCGGGCGGCCCTGCAGACCCTGGTGTCCCGGCTCCGACGGAGCACGGCCGAGGGGCTCGTGGTGTCGACGAGCACCGGGTACGCGCTCGGCGTCCGACCGGACGACGTCGACCTGGTCCGTGCCGAACGCGTCGTTGAGGCCCGGCACACGTCCGACGACACGAGTCGAGCGGCGCTCGCCCTGTGGCGGGGCGATCCGGGCGCCGATGTCGAGGGTGACCTCGGCACGGCGCTCGCGGAACGCGCCGGGGCCGCGCGACGTGCGCTCCGCCGGGCGCTCGGCACGGCGATGCTCGACGCGGGTGACGCCGACGCGGCCGTCGGGTTGTGGCACGAGGAAGCTGCGGCCGACCCGTTCGACGAGGTCGCGGTGTCCGGATCGATGCGCGCCCTCGCCGCGGCCGGCCGGACCACCGAGGCGCTCGCGGTCTTCGCGGCCCACCGGGAGAGCCTGGCGGACGGGCTCGGCGCCGACCCCTCCGCCGACCTCGTCCGACTGAACGCCGACCTGCTCCGCCGGACGGCGTCCGCCTCCGGCAGCGTCCGACGGATCGGCCTGCGTGCCGCGCCGAACGCGCTGGTCGGACGGGAGGCCGACCTCGCCGCCGTCACGGACCTCCTGTCCCACGAACGGCTGGTGACCGTCCTCGGTGCCGGTGGGCTCGGGAAGACCCGGCTCGCGCAGGCGGTCGCCGCGGCGCTCCCGGCCGACCGCAGCGTCGTGGTGCTCGAGCTCGCACCACTGACCGCAGGCGAAGACGTCGTCCCCGCCCTCGGGGCGCTGCTCGGGATCGCCGAGGTGCGGTCCGCCCGGGCGCTGCGGGACGCGGTCGTCGCCGATCTCCGCGGCCGGGTGTTCCGTGCGCTCGGCGAGGAACCCACCGTGCTCGTGCTCGACAACTGCGAACACCTCGTCGAGGACGTCGCCGCGTTCGCCGCCGACCTGCTCGCCGGGATCCCGTCGCTCCGCATCCTCACGACCTCGCGTGCGCCGCTCGCCATCGCCGGCGAGGTCGTCGCGCCGCTCGCACCGCTGCCCATCGACGCGGACGGCGCGGCGGTCCGCCTGTTCACCGACCGTGCACGAGCCGCCCGCCCCGGCGCCGTCCTGCCGTTCGACACCGTGCGGCGCATCTGCACGCGGCTCGACGGGTCGCCGCTCGCGATCGAGCTCGCCGCCGCGCGGATCCGCGGGATGGGCGTCGAGGAGATCGAACGCCGGCTCGACGACCGCTTCGCGTTGCTCCGTGGCGGCGACCGGAGCGCCCCCGAGCGGCACCGGACCCTGCTCGCCGTCATCGAGTGGAGCTGGCGGCTCCTCGACGACGGTGCCCAGGACCTGCTGACCCGGCTGGCGCTCTTCCCGGACGGCCTCGCGGTCGACGCGGTCGAGGCCGTCGCGGCACCCGAGCGGCGGGACGACGCACTGGACGCCCTCGCCGAGCTCGTCGAGCAGTCCCTCGTCCAGCTCGTCGAGCACGAGGGTGCCGACATCCGGTACCGGCTGCTCGAGACCGTCCGCGAGTTCGGCGCCGCCCGACTCGACGAACGCGGGCGCACCGACGAGGTCCGCGCGGCGATGATCCGCTGGGGGCGGGACTTCGCCGCCACCCGCAACGTCTTCACGGCGACCGGGGAACCGCAGCGGCGGTGGTTCCGCGAGATCGGCCGCGAGGCGGACAACCTCGTGACGTTGCTGCGCTGGAGCCTCGTCGCCGAGGACCGGTCGGCGCTCGCACAGGTGTTCGCGGCCCTCGGCGGGTACTGGACGCTGCGTGGTGCCCACGGCGAGGTCGTCGCGGTCGCAGCCGAGGTCGTCGCGCTGCTCCGGACCGCTGAGCCGGCACCCGGCGACCGAGCCGCCACGACGCTGGGGCTCGTCCTGATCGGCGGTTCCGCGGCGTTCACGGACCGCAGGACCTCCGTGCGCGCGATCGCGATGCTCCGCCGGGTCGTCCGGCAGGGGACCACCGGCTTCCCGGTCCTCGACGCGCAGGCGGCGCTGCTGCTCACGCTCGGCCGCCCGGACGACGGGCTGCGGATGCTCGCCGCGCTCCGCGAGGACCCGGACGACGGCGTGGCCTGCCTGGCGTGCATGCTGAGCGCCCCGCTGGCGGAGAACGACGGGGAGTTCGACGACGCGCTCCGCTACGCCCAGCGCGCCGAGGCGCTCGCCACGAAGACCGACGACGCGTGGGCACTGGGATCGGGTGCGGTCACGATGACCCAGCTGCTCGCGCAGACCGGACGGCACGCGGACGCGCTCGTCGTCGCCGACGTCGCGCGGGCACGCCTCGAGGTCTTCGGCGCCGAGGACGACCTCTACGAGATCGGCTGGACCGTCGGGCTGTGCGCGGCGGCGACGGGCGACGTCGTCCGCGCGCGGCAGGTCGCGGCGGACCTCGCGAACCAGCCGGTGGCGAACCGTGGCGGTCCCGACGGGGAAGCCGTGCAGATGGCCGTCCTCGCGATCGCGATCGCCGCCGAGTGCGCGCGGAGCGAGGGCGACGTGGTCTCCGGCGCTGCCGAGTACGCGCGGGCCTGGGCCGCCGTGACCGCACACCGCAAGCAGACGCCGAACTGGACCCTGATGGCGGGCGCGGCACGGATCGCGTCGGAGGACGAGGCGGCGGCGAGCCGACCCGGAGGAATCGAACCGGGCCTCCCGTCCGGATCGGATGTACCGCGCCGTCTGCGGGTCGGTGCGCTCGTGATGCTCCGACTGCATCCGTGGTGGATCGACCTGCCGGTCATCGGGACCACGCTGCTCGGGCTGGCGGTCGCCGCCGCCCGGCAGGGCGCGACGGACCACGCGGCGCGGTGCTGGGGCCTCGCGCGACGGCTCGGTTCGCGACAGGACTTCGCGGTCCTCGCCCACGACCGGCTGCGCGGGGTCCTCGGCGCCGTCGTCGGTGCCGGACCCCTCGCGGACGCCGAGACGGCCTCGGCCGGATGGGACCGGGCCGAGGCCGTTGCGCGGACTCGCGCGCTGCTCGAGGAGCTGCGCTTCAGCGCCTGAGCGTCACGCCTTCCGCATGTACGCGCGGACCGTCAGCGGGGCGAACACCGCGACGACGACCGCTGCGCCGACGAGCGAGAACACCAGGTCGCCGCCGACGGCTCCGTGGTTCACGAGCTCACGGACCGCCGTGATGAGGTGCGAGATCGGGTTGACCTCGGAGAACCAGCGCAGCCAGTCCGGCAGCGTGTCGGCGGGGACGAACGCGTTCGACAGGAACGTCAGCGGGAACAGCACGAGGTTCGAGATGCCGGAGACGCTCGACGCGGTGCGGGCGACGACGCCGAAGTACGCGAAGATCCAGCTGATCGCCCACGCGACGACGATGACGAGCAGGCCGGCGAGGACCACCGCGCCGAAGCCGCCCTCCGGTCGGAGCCCCATCGCGAAGCCGGTGATGAACGTGATCGTCGTCGCGATGGCGTAGCGGACGGTGTCGGCGAGCAGCGCTCCGGCGAGCGGGGCGATGCGGGCGATCGGCAGCGACTTGAACCGGTCGAACACACCCTTGTCCATGTCCTCGCGGAGCTGGACGCCGGTGACGATCGACGACGTGATGTTCGTCTGCACGAGGATGCCCGGGATGATGATCGGCAGGTACGACGCCACGTTGCCGGAGATCGCACCGCCGAAGATGTACGTGAACATCACCGTGAAGACGATCGGCATGAGCGTCACGTCGAAGAGCTGCTCCGGCGTGCGACGGACCTTGATCAGACCGCGGTAGGCCATCGTGAACGACTGCCGGATCGTGGCACCGATGCCGGTGCCGCCGACCCCGGGTCGTGGGGTGATGCGTGGGGCGGTCGGAGCCTGCGGGGTGAGCGTGGTCATGCGATGCTCCCTTCGAGCTCGCGCTGGGCGTCCTCGTCGGCCGCGTCGGCGGTCGGCTTGCCCGTGATGGTCAGGAAGACCTCGTCGAGCGTCGGCTTCTGCACGCTCATCTCGGCGAGGGAGATGCCGGCGTCGCGGAACGACACGAGCAGGTCGGTGACGCGGTCCGGCTCGGCCATCGGCGCGGTCAGCCGGGAGCCCTCGGGACTCGCGACGGCGTCGACGCCGAGCGTCTGGCGCACGATGGTCCTCGCCGCGTCGAGCCGGAGTGCATCGGCGAGCCGGAGCTGCAGCGACGCGGTGCCGATCGACGCCTTGAGCTCGTCGCCGGTGCCCTCCGCGACGACCCTGCCGTGGTCGATCACGGCGATGCGGTCGGCGAGCTGGTCGGCCTCGTCGAGGTACTGCGTCGTCAGGAGCACGGTGGAGCCGGTCGTGACGAGCTCCCGGATCGTGTCCCACATCTGCGCACGGGTCCGCGGGTCGAGACCCGTCGTCGGCTCGTCGAGGAAGATGAGCGGTGGCTGTGCGATGAGGCTCGCCGCGAGGTCCAGGCGTCGACGCATGCCACCGGAGAAGTTCTTCAACGGGCGCTTCGCCGCCTCGGTCAGGCCGAACCGCTCGAGGAGCTCCGCGGACTTCCGCTTCGACTCGGCGCGGGACAGCCCGAGCAGCCGGGAGAACACGACCAGGTTCTCGGTGGCGCTCAGCGTCTCGTCGACGCTGGCGTACTGGCCGGTCACGCCGATCAGCCGGCGGACCTCCTGGGGCTCCCGCCGGACGTCGTGGCCGAAGATCCTGGCCTCGCCGGCGTCCGCCTTGAGGAGGGTCGCGAGCATGCTGATCGTGGTCGTCTTGCCGGCGCCGTTCGGGCCGAGCACGCCGTACACGGTGCCGGCCTCGACGCGGAGGTCGACTCCGTCCACGGCGCGGTTCTGCCCGAAGGTCTTGACGAGGCCGGTGGCCTCCACCGCGAGTGGTGTCGTCGTCATCGCAGTTCCTTTCGTCGATGTCGAGGACGATGCTGCCGTCGGGCACTCACACGGCACTGACGCGGCGCTGACATCGGTACCGTTGGGGTGTGAGCGAGAGCGACGGGCCGCAGAGCGGGGTGCGGCTGCGGCTCGACGTCGCCTACGACGGTGCCGCGTTCTCCGGGTGGGCCAAGCAGCCGGGGCTGCGGACCGTGCAGGGCGCGCTCGAGGACGCGCTCGCCACCGTGTTCAGCCGCTGGGGGAGCGCGCCGCAGCTGACCGTCGCCGGACGCACCGACGCCGGGGTGCACGCCACCGGACAGGTCGCGCACCTCGACCTGTCCGCCGAACAGTGGGGTGCGCTCAGTACGAAGCGGGGATCGGGGCGCTCGCCGCTGGACGGGCTCGTGAAGCGTCTGAACGGGCTCGCGGGGCCGCTCGGGGACGTCGTCGTCAGCCGGGTCTCGGTCGCGCCCGACGGGTTCGACGCCCGGTTCTCGCCGCTCTGGCGGCGTTACGCGTACCGGGTCGCGGACCTCGACGCCCCCCGCGATCCACTCCGTCGTGGGCACACGACCTGGTACCCGGGGCATCTCGACCCGGCAGCGATGGAGCGCGGTGCGCTGACGTTGCTCGGGCTGCACGACTTCGCGGCGTTCTGCAAGCCGCGCGACGGCGCGACGACCATCAGGACGCTGCAGGAGTTCCGCTGGGACCGTGAGCCGGACGGCGTGCTGGTGGCGAGCCTCCAGGCCGATGCCTTCTGTCACTCCATGGTGCGTGCGATGGTGGGGGCGACCATCGCCGTCGGCGAGGGCCGCTTCGGACCGGACCGTCTCGAGGAGCTGCGTGTCGCGGGGGAGCGGACCAGTGCCTTCAAGGTCGCACCGGCGCGCGGTCTCACCCTGACCGAGGTGGGCTACCCGGCCGACGACGAACTCGCCGCGCGGGCGTCGCAGACCCGGGCGCGGCGATCCGCACCGTCCGGCTCGGATACCGTCGGGGGATGAGCTCCCGCGAACCCCGGTCCGTCGTCTCCGTGGCACCAGGGGTGGTCTTCGTCGAGGGGCCCGTCTCGAACTGGGTCGTCCTCGCGGAAGAGGACGGCGTCGCCCTCATCGACGCCGGCTACCCCGCCGACACCGACCTGGTGCTCGACACCGTGCGGTACGCCGGACACGACCTCGACGACCTCCGCCGCGTCTACGTCACGCACGGGCACGTCGACCACGTCGGTGGCATCCCCGGGATCCTCGAACAGCACCCGCACGTCGAGGTCCTGGCGCACGCGGACGAGGTGTCGAACGTGCGTGGACCCTCGCGGCAGCAGGTCACGCCGGCGGAGATCGGCGGCCGGCTGGCGTCGCCGCGGGTGCTCCGGTGGCTCGCACGCGCGATCCGGTCCGACGCGCTCCGGCCGACCACGGTGCCGAGCGTCCGGGCCTTCACGGGAGCGGACTTCGAGGGGCGGGCGATCACGCCGTTCCCCGCGACCGGGCACACCGACGGGTCCACCGCGTACCTCCTGCCGGCCGCGGACGCGATCGTCACGGGGGACGCCGTCGTCTCGCGGCACGACACGCAGCCGGCGTCGTGGACGCCGCGGCCGCGGATGATCACGCCGTTCTTCACGGCGGACCACGGCGTGGCGCTCGAGTCCGCTCGGGCGCTGCCGATCCCCGAGATCGTGCTGCCGGGGCACGGGCCGGCGGTGCACCGGGTCGGGCGGGAGTGGGTGCCGGTCGGGTCGTGATGTTGTCGAGCGCAATCATTTACCTGGGCGCAACCTGAGGGACTCTGCAGGTCTGTACGGTCTGACCATCCACGTCTCCGACCCAAAGGTCAGCATGCCCAAGATCGTCGGCCGCACTCTGCTGTGCGCCACGGTGGCCGCGACACTCCTCGCAGCGCCACTCGCCTCCGTCTCCGTCGCCAGTGCGAACACCGCCGGCACGGGTCTCGTCATCGCCGAGGCCTACCTGAAGGGCGGCAGCGCGAACGCCGTCTTCAACAAGAAGTTCGTCGAGATCGCGAACCCGACCGACGCCCCGGTCTCGGTCGACGGCTGGTCGCTGCAGTACCGCTCGGCGACCGGCTCGGCTGCGTTCAGCACGAGCGGCCTCGAGGGCACCGTCCCCGCGAACGGGACGTTCCTCGTCACGATGGCGGGCAACGGCGCGACGGGTGCGGAGCTGCCTGCCGCGGACGACACCGCGACCCTGAACACCTCGGGTACCACGGGCACGCTGGTCCTGTCCGACCAGTCCCAGGCGCTCACCCTGCCGACCGGCGCGATCGCGGCGGGCACCGCGGGGGTCGTGGACCTCCTCGGCTACGGTGCGTCGAACACCTTCGAGGGGCACGTGCGCACGGTCGACGGTGGGAACACCGTCCCGAACGGCCTGGTTCGCCAGGGCACGGTCGACAGCGACGACAACGCGGCGGACTTCTCCGTCACGACGACGCTCACCCCGACCAACGCGAAGGGCGAGACGGCAGCGACGCCGACGGACCCGACGGACCCCGGTGCTCCTGCCGAGGCGGTCACCATCGCGCAGCTGCAGGGCACGACGGACACCTCGCCGTACGTCGGCAAGTCCGTCGTCACCAAGGGTGTCGTCACGGCCGTGTACGCCACCGGTGGGTTCAACGGCTACACCGTGCAGACCCCCGGCACCGGCGGTGCGATCGACTTCGGCACGCACACCGCGTCCGACGGCATCTTCGTGTTCTCCTCGGCCACCGCGTCCCAGGTCGCAGCGGGTGACTACGTCGAACTGACCGGTTCGGTGAGCGAGTACTACGGCCTCACCGAGCTGAACGTCGCCGCCGGCGGCATGACGAAGCTCACCGAGACCGTGCCGGCTCCGCAGGCCGCCACGGTCGCGTTCCCGTCCTCGGACGCGCAGCGCGAGTCGCTCGAGAGCATGCTCGTCGCACCGCAGGGCGACTACACCGTCGCCGACAACTACACGACGAACCAGTACGGCGAGATCGTCCTGGCGTCGGGCACGAAGCGGCTGATCCAGCCCACCGAGGTCGCCCGACCGGGCAGTGCAGCGGCCAAGGCGGTCGAGGCCGACAACGCCGCCCGCAAGGTCACGCTCGACGACGGCGGCAGCACGAACTTCCTGACCCAGGCGAACAAGTCGATCCCGGTGTCCTGGCTGACGCAGGGACCCGTCACCGTCGGCGCAGCGGCGACCTTCACAAAGCCCGTCGTCCTCGACTACCGCAACGACTCGTGGAAGTTCCAGCCGACGTCGCCGATCACCGGTGCGACGGCCAAGACAGACCTGCCCGCGACGTTCTCGAACGTCCGCACGACGAAGCCCCAGGACGTCGGCGGCGACCTCAAGCTCGCCGGCTTCAACGTCCTCAACTACTTCCCGACGACCGGCGACCAGCTCACCGGCTGCTCGTACTACACGGACCGCGACGGCGACCCCGTCACGGTGAACTCCGGCTGCGACGCCCGTGGCGCCGCCGAGCAGGAGGACTTCGAGCGCCAGCAGGTCAAGATCGTCAAGGCGATCAACGGTCTCGGGGCCGACGTCGTCTCGCTCGAGGAGATCGAGAACTCCGCCGAGTTCGGCCAGGACCGTGACGCCGCCGTGGCCACCCTCGTCGGGGCGCTCAACGCCGCGACCGGTGCCGACACCTGGGCGTACGTGAAGTCGCCGAAGACGCTCCCCGCGAGCGAGGACGTCATCCGCCTGGCACTCATCTACAAGAAGGACCGCGTCGCACCCACGGGTGAGTCGACGATCCTCATCGACCCGGCGTTCACGAACGCCCGCCAGCCCGTCGCAGACGCGTTCCGTCCGATCGGGGGCACGGTGGACGACGAGTTCCTCGTGATCGCGAACCACTTCAAGTCGAAGGGGTCCGGCACCGGCGAGAACGCCGACCAGGGCGACGGCCAGGGGGCGTCGAACGCGGACCGCGTGAAGCAGGCGACGGCGCTCGCCGCGTTCTCCACGAAGATGCAGACGCAGTACGGCACCGACAAGGTGTTCATGCTCGGCGACTTCAACGCCTACAGCCAGGAGGACCCGATGGTCGTCCTCGACGAGGCCGGCTACACCGACCTCGGGCCGGCGCTCGACTCGTCGGAGTGGTCGTACGTGTTCAGCGGCCTGAGCGGGTCGCTCGACCACGTGCTCGCCTCGCCGGCGGCACTCGCGACGGTGACGGGTGTCGACATCTGGAACATCAACTCGGTCGAGTCGGTGGCCCTGGAGTACAGCCGCTACAACTACAACGCGACGAACCTGTACACCGACGATGTCTACCGGGCGAGCGACCACGACCCGATCCTGGTCGGCTTCGACCTGACCGGCGACACCACCCCGACGGACCCGGGCACGGACCCCACCGACCCGGGCACGGACCCGACCGATCCCACCGACCCGACCGACCCTGGTACGGCTCCGGGGGCAGGTCAGACGCCTGCCCCGACTCCGGGTGCCGGTTCGACGCCGGTCGCTCCGTCGGAGTCGTCCCTGACGGACGCGAACCGCGGAACGGTCACGGCGCCGTCGTCGGCTCATCCGGGGGAGACGATCACGGTCGGTGTGGGAACGCAGTACGCGGGCCAGCGGGTGAACGTGTGGATGTTCTCCACGCCGACGCTGCTGGGGACGGTGACGGTCGCTGCTGACGGGACGGTGCGGGTGACGATCCCCGCGGATGCGCCGGCAGGGTCGCACCGCATCGCGGTCACCGCTGCCGACGGCACGCTCATCGGGTGGACGACGATCACCATCGACCCGGTCACGGGTGCGCTCGCGTTCACGGGTGCGGACCTGACGGGTGGCATCGCCGCAGCGTTGCTGCTGCTCGCTGCCGGTACCGGTGTGCTGGTGGCACGCCGCCGCCGCGCCAGCGTCGCGTAACCAGGTGCCGGACGGGAGGCTCGGTGCCAGCTGGCACCGTGCCTCCCGTCCGCCGTGTGCGCGCGTTTCGACCCATGGCACGCGTGGTGGGAAGCGGAATCGCGCGTAGGTGGTCGGAAGTTCGGGCCTCCTACGCGCGTTTTGGCCTCCTCCGCGCGAGACGGCCACCCGAACAGGCCCGGTCGCGTTTGACCAGCGGGAGGCCGGTCCGGTAGGCTCTCACCTTGGTCTGCGCGCCGTGTGCGCCGGACAGTCAGATGAGCCCTCCACCCGGGCGTTCCGCCGGCTTCTGCCGCGGGGAACCCCGACCGGAGCGGGATTCACGGACTCCTCACCTCGACACGAAAGCAGCACTCCTGTGACTCGCACGTTCTCACCGAAGCCGGCAGACGTCCAGCACGACTGGATCGTCATCGACGCGACCGACGTCGTCCTCGGCCGTCTCGCCACCCACGCCGCGGCGCTCCTGCGCGGCAAGCACAAGGCCACCTTCGCCCAGCACATGGACATGGGTGACTACGTCATCATCGTGAACGCGGACAAGGTCGCCCTCACCGGCTCCAAGCTCGCGAAGAAGGTCTACTACCGCCACTCGGGCTACCCGGGCGGCCTCACGGCGACCTCCTACCCGGAGATGCTCGAGAAGCACCCCACCCGCGCCGTCGAGAAGGCGATCCGCGGCATGCTGCCGAAGAACACCCTCGGTCGCGAGCAGCTCAAGAAGCTGAAGGTCTACGCCGGCGCGGAGCACCCGCACTCCGCGCAGCAGCCCAAGGCGTACACCTTCGACCAGGTCGCACAGTAGTTCCGGCCACGACGACTTCAAGGACATAGAGAAACTCATGGCTCAGATCGCTGATTCCCTCGACCAGACCCCGGAGAGCTTCACCACGGAGAGCGCACCCGCCGCTGCCGAGGCCGCTCCCCGTCAGATCCTCAACGTCTCCGGCGGTGCCGTCGGGCGCCGCAAGGAGGCCATCGCGCGCGTTCGCCTCGTTCCGGGCTCCGGCTCGTTCACGGTGAACGGCCGTTCGCTGGAGGACTACTTCCCGAACAAGCTGCACCAGCAGCTCATCAACGACCCGTTCAAGGTGCTCGAGCTCCTCGGCGCCTACGACGTGACCGCCCGCATCACGGGCGGTGGCCCCTCGGGTCAGGCCGGTGCCCTCCGCCTCGCGATCGCGCGCACGCTGAACGAGATCGACCGCGAGAACAACCGCGCCACCCTCAAGAAGGCCGGCTTCCTCACCCGTGACGCCCGCGTCATCGAGCGCAAGAAGGCCGGTCTCAAGAAGGCCCGCAAGGCTTCGCAGTTCTCGAAGCGCTAGTCGTCACCGGCTGAAGATCGCAATGCCGCGTCTGTTCGGTACCGACGGGGTTCGTGGTCTCGCCAACGGCGAGCTGACGGCCGCGCTCGCACTGGGTCTTGCCCAGGCGAGCGCGGCCGTTCTCACACACGGACACCACGCTGACGCCCGACGGGCGTCCGGTCGACCGCGCCCCCGCGCGGTCCTGGCGCGCGACCCGCGCGTCTCCGGCGAGTTCCTCGGTGCCGCTGTCGCGGCCGGGCTCGCCTCCGCCGGCGTCGACGTGCTCGACGCCGGGGTCATCCCCACCCCCGCTGCCGCGTTCCTCGTCGCGGACGTCGACGCCGACTTCGGCGTGATGATCTCCGCGTCGCACAACCCGGCGCCGGACAACGGGATCAAGTTCTTCGCAGCGGGCGGACGGAAGCTCCCCGACGAGGTCGAGGACCGCATCGAAGCCGCGATGCACGACCACTCGGCGCCGACCCCCACCGGCGCCGACGTCGGCCGGATCACCCGGTTCGCCGACGCCGAGGACCGCTACGTCGTGCACCTGCTCGGCACGCTGCCGCACCGTCTCGACGGGCTGCACGTCGTGCTCGACTGTGCGAACGGTGCCGCTGCCGGCGTCTCGCCAGAGGTGTTCGTCAACGCGGGCGCCAAGGTCACGCTGATCGGCGCCGACCCCGACGGTATCAACATCAACGACGGCGTCGGGTCCACGCACATCGACAACCTCGCGCGTGCGGTGCTCGAGCACGGCGCCGACGTCGGCATCGCCCACGACGGCGACGCGGACCGCTGCCTCGCGGTGGACGCCGACGGCAACGCGATCGACGGCGACCAGATCATGGCGATCCTCGCGCTGTCGTTGCAGGAGCGCGGGCACCTGAAGGACGACACGCTCGTCGCGACGGTGATGTCGAACCTCGGACTCAAGCGCGCCATGGCCGACGCGGGCATCACCGTGATCGAGGCCGGAGTGGGCGATCGCTACGTGCTCGAGAAGATGAACGCCGGCGGCTTCTCGCTCGGTGGCGAGCAGTCCGGGCACATCATCTTCCAGGAGTACGCCACGACGGGTGACGGCATCCTCACCGGGCTGCACCTCGTCGCCGAGATGGCGCGCACCGGCAAGACGCTCGGCGAACTCGCGTCGTGCATGACCGTGTTCCCGCAGGTGCTGCTCAACGTGAAGGGCGTCGACCGGCACGGCCTGGCGGACCAGGGCGTGCAGGACGCCGTCGCATCGGCCACCGAGTCGCTCGGTGACACCGGCCGCGTGCTGCTGCGTCCCTCGGGCACCGAGCCCGTCGTCCGCGTCATGGTCGAGGCCGCTTCCCAGGACGACGCCCAGCGCATCGCCGAGGAGCTCGCCGCGGTCGTGTCGGACCGCTTGGCGCTCGACGCCGCGTAGGGGCGTCCGGCCGGGGGCGGCGCGCTTCGCTCTCGCACAACCGAAAGCACCCCGCACCACGTGTTCACGTGGTGCGGGGTGCTTTTCGTTGTGCGAACGGAACCAGGGACGCCCGGACCGGCCCAGCCCGCGTCAGATCTTGCGGAGCAAGACCGACGAGACCTTGTGGTCGGCGGCCTTCTTCAGCACGAGGGTCGCCCGGGAGCGCGTGGGGAGCACGTTCTCGACGAGGTTCGGCTCGTTGATCGCGCGCCACACCTGGGTCGCCGTCTCCACGGCGTCCGACCGGGACAGGGACGCGAACCGGTGGAAGAACGAGTCGGGGCTCGAGAACGCTTCCTCTTGCAGGGCGAGGAAGCGGTCGACGTACCAGGACTCGATGTCCTTGGTCTTCGCGTCGACGTAGATGGTGAAGTCGAAGAGGTCCGACAGTGCCAGGCGCCCGTGCACCGGCGGCGCGAGCACGTTGAGGCCCTCCACGATGAGGATGTCCGGCTGCCGCACGACGATCTCGGCGTTCGGCACGATGTCGTAGACGAGGTGCGAGTAGTACGGCGCTCGGACCTCGGTCGCCCCGCTCTTCACCTGGCTGACGAAGCGCAGCAGGGAGCGGCGGTCGTAGGACTCCGGGAAGCCCTTCCGGTCCATGATCCCGCGGCGCTCGAGCTCGGCGTTCGGGTACAGGAACCCGTCCGTCGTGACGAGCTCCACGCGCGGGGTGTCCGGCCAGCGCTTCGTGAGTTCGCGCAGCAGTCGTGCGACGGTCGACTTGCCGACGGCGACCGAGCCCGCGACGCCGATGACGAACGGCGTGCGCCCGGCCCGTTCGCCGAGGAAGCGGCTCGTCTCCGCGTGCAGGTTCCGCGCGCCGGCGGCGTAGAGCGTGAGCAGGCGGGAGAGGGGGAGGTAGACCTCCTGCACCTCCTGCATGTCGAGGCGGTCACCGAGGCCGCGCAGCTGCACGATCTCCGTCTCGGTCAGGGAGAGGTGCTCCTTGGGCGCGAGCTGCGACCACTCCCCGCGGGGGATCTCCACGAAGGGGGTGGGGTGCGCGACGGCGGTCTCCGGGATCGGCATGGGAACGAGCGTAGACGGGAGGCGCGGTGTACGTGGGCGACGCGGCGGACCTGCACCGAGCCTCCAGTCCGGAGCCCGCTCAGGCGGGCAGGGCCGCCTCGATGGCCGCGATCACCTCTGGCGCGTCCGGCTTCGTCGTCGGGCGGAACCGCGTGACGGTGCCGTCCGGCGCCACCAGGAACTTCTCGAAGTTCCAGATCACGCGACCGGCCTTGCCGGCGGCGTCCGGCGTCTGCTTGAGCTCCTTGTAGAGCGGGTGCGCGCCACCGCCGTTCACCTTGACCTTCTCGGACATCGGGAACGTCACGCCCCACGTGGTGGAGCAGTACTCGTCGATCGCCTCGGACGAGCCGAGCTCCTGCAGGAACTGGTTGCTCGGGAACCCGAGCACCGTGAAGCCCCGCGGGCCGTACGTCTTCTGCAGCTCCTCGAGCTGCTCGTACTGCGGTGCGAGACCGCAGCGCGACGCCACGTTCACCACGAGCACCGCCTTGTCCGCGTAGGCGCCGAACGTGGTGTGCTCACCGTGCAGCGTCGTGATGTCGATTGCGTCGAAACGTCCCATGACGATCACGGTATCCCGCACGATCCGCGGCCTCGCAGGGAGCGGGCCGAGCCGCATCGTAGGATCGGTCCCATGTGTGGAATCGTGGGCTACGTCGGCACCAACAGCAGCACGGACGTGCTCCTCGGTGGACTCCGTCGGCTCGAGTACCGCGGGTACGACTCGGCCGGCATCGCGGTCATCGACCCGGCAGGCGACCTGTCCTCGGCGAAGAAGGCCGGCAAGCTGCAGGCCCTCGTCGACGAGCTCGACGAGCACCCCATCGCCGACGGCGGGACGGGCATCGGGCACACCCGCTGGGCGACCCACGGCGGTCCCACGGACGAGAACGCGCACCCGCACCTCGCCGACGACGGCAAGCTCGCGCTCATCCACAACGGCATCATCGAGAACTTCTCCGCGCTCCGCGACGAACTCGCGGCCGAGGGCGTCGTGTTCCTCAGCGAGACCGACTCCGAGGTCGCGGCGCACCTCGTCGCCCGGGCGTTCCGCGAGACCGGCGACCTGACGATCGCGATGCAGCAGACCGTGCAGCGGCTCGAGGGCGCGTTCACGCTCCTCGTCGTGCACGCCGACCAGCCCGGCGTCGTCGTCGGCGCCCGCCGGAACTCGCCCCTGGTGGTCGGGCTCGGCGACGGCGAGAACTTCATGGGCTCCGACGTCGCCGCGTTCGTCGCGTACACGCAGCGCGCGCTGTCGATCGGGCAGGACGAGATCGCCACGATCCGCCCCGACGGCGTCGACGTCATCCACTTCGACGGCACCCCTGCCGACCGCAACGAGTTCGAGGTGAACTGGGACGCGTCGGCCGCGGACAAGGGCGGCTGGTCCTCCTTCATGGCGAAGGAGATCAGCGAGGAGCCGGAGGCGGTCGCGAAGACCATCCTCGGCCGCGTGCACGACGGCGCCGTCACGCTCACCGACCTCGACCCGATCGCCGAGCGCCTGCAGCAGGTCGACCGCGTCATCGTCATCGCCTGCGGCACCGCCGCCTACGCCGGCATCCTCGGCAAGTACGCCATCGAGCAGTGGGCCCGCATCCCGGTGGAGGTCGAGCTCGCGCACGAGTTCCGCTACCGCGACCCGGTGTTGAACGAGCGCACGCTCGTCGTGTCGATCAGCCAGTCCGGCGAGACGATGGACACGCTGATGGCGGTCAAGTACGCACGTGAGCAGGGTGCGCAGGTCCTCTCGATCTGCAACACCCAGGGCGCCACGATCCCGCGCGAGTCCGACGCCGTGATCTACACGCACGCCGGCCCCGAGGTCGCGGTCGCGTCGACGAAGGCGTTCCTCGCGCAGGGCGTCGCGCTGTACCTGCTCGGGCTGCACCTCGCGACCCTCCGCGGCACGCTGACGACCGAGCAGATCGCCGAGCAGGTCGCGGAGCTCGAGTCGCTCGCGCCGAAGCTGCAGCAGACCATCGAGGACGCCTCCGGGGTCGCCGAGCTCGCGAAGTGGATGGCCGACACCCGGAGCGTGCTGTTCCTCGGTCGCCACGTCGGGTACCCGATCGCCCTCGAAGGCGCGCTGAAGCTCAAGGAGCTCGCGTACATCCACGCCGAGGGCTTCGCCGCCGGTGAGCTGAAGCACGGTCCGATCGCGCTCATCGAACCGGGCCAGATCGTCTTCGTCATCGTGCCGTCGCCCCGTGACGCCCGCTCGCTGCACCCGAAGGTGGTGTCGAACATCCAGGAGATCCGCGCGCGCGGTGCCCGGGTGATCGCGATCGCCGAAGAGGGCGACGCCGCGGTGCTGCCGTTCGCCGACGAGGTCCTCCGCATCCCGCTTGCGACCCCGCTGTTCGAGCCGCTGCTCGCGGTCGCGCCGCTGCACATGTTCGGCATGGAACTCGCCGCGGCCAAGGGCCTCGACGTCGACCAGCCGCGCAACCTCGCGAAGTCGGTCACCGTCGAGTAGTCGGACGGTGATCATCGGGATCGGGGTCGACGTCGTCGACCTCTCGCGGTTCGAGCGGGTGCTCGAACGCACGCCCGCCATGCGCACGCGCCTGTTCACGTCACGGGAGCTGCTCCGGGACGACGAACCCCGGCCGATCGCGTCGCTCGCGGCGCGGTTCGCCGCGAAGGAGGCCCTGATCAAGGCGTTCGGGTCGAGCGCGGGGTTGAGCTGGCAGGACCTCGAGGTCGTCTCCGACGACCAGCGGAACCCGTCGCTGACGCTGCACCAGCAGGCGCGGCAGGTGGCCGATGCGCGTGGGGTCACAAGCGTGCACCTGTCGCTGTCCCATGATGGAGGGATCGCCACGGCGTTCGTGGTGTTGGAAGGAACAGGGGACACGGCTTGAGTGCGTTCACCGTCGACCGCCCGTTGATGGCGCAGCCCCTGATCGCGGGGTGCCTGCGATGAGTGCGTTCACCGGGATCACGGTCGACCGGGAGGCCCTCATCGCCAACTACGCGACGGTCGCCGAACAGGTGGCACCGTCCGGCGTCATCGCGGTCGTCAAGGCGAACGCCTACGGGCACGGCGCGGCTGACGCCGCCCGGGCGTTCGTGGACGCCGGCGCGGAGTGGCTCGGCGTCGCCGACATCGACGAGGGCATCGCGCTCCGGCAGGCCGGCATCGACGAGGGCGTCCGGATCCTCGCCTGGTTGCACGCGCCGGACGAGGACTTCCGCCGCGCCGCCCAGTACGGCATCACCCCCGCGGTGTCGAGCGTGTCCCAGCTCGCCGCGGCTGCCGACTCCGAGGTGCCCGCTGTACACATCTGCGTCGACACGGGGCTCAGCCGGAACGGCGCCGTCGAGTCCGAGTGGCCCGAGCTCTTCGAGACCGCTGGTCGACTCGCACGGAACGGCGCGAGGACCCGGGTCGAGGGGCTGATGTCCCACCTGTCGAACGCCTCCCGCACCGACGACCTCGACCAGGACGCCGCCCTCCAGCGCGCACTCGACGGCCTCGGCGCGGTCGGCATCGTGCCACCGATGGTCCACCTGGCAGCCAGCGCCGCGAGCCTCGCCGTCCCCGAGACCCGACGTGACCTCGCCCGCGTGGGGATCGCGCTCTACGGCCTGAGCCCGTTCGCCGACCGCACCTCCGCCGACCTGGGGCTCCGACCCGCGATGCGCCTGACCGCGTCGGTGCTGCGCACGGTCGTCGTGCCGGCGGGCGACGGCGTCAGCTACGGCTACACCTGGCGTGCGGAGTCGGACACCCGTCTCGCGGTGATCGGCCTCGGCTACGCGGACGGCATCGACCGCGCCTTCGGCAACCACGTCGTGGTCCGCATCGGCGACCGGACGTTCCCCGTGGTCGGCCGCGTCGCGATGAACGCCATGCACATCGACATCGGGGACGCCGACGTCGCCGTGGGGGACGAGGTCGTGCTCTGGGGCGACCCGGCGAACGGCGACCCCGCTGTGGAGGACTGGGCGGCGGCCGTCGGCACCATCAACTACGAGGTGGTCGCCCGGCTCGGCCGGAGCATCGAACGGAGGACGACGTGAGCGCACCCCTGCGCCAGGCGGAGATCGACCTCGACGCCTACCGCGCCAACCTCGACCTGGTCCGCGAGTGGATGGACCCCGTCGAGGTCATGGCGATCATGAAGGCCGACGCGTACGGGCACGGCCTCGAACCGATCGCGCTCGCCGCCGTCGACGCCGGCATCCGCTGGATCGGTGTCCTCACCGTCCCGGCCGCGCTCCGGCTCCGGTCGATCGGCGTCGGCGAGGACGTCCACCTCTTCACCTGGCAGCACGACCCGGCGCTCGACTTCCGGGACGCGATCGACTCCGCCGTGGACCTCGGCGTCTCGAACGTCCCCGAGCTGCAGCGCGTCGTGGACGCCGTCGACCAGCGTCCGGCCCGCGTGCACCTCGGACTCGACACGGGGCTGCACCGCGACGGTTCGTCCGTCGACGACTGGCCAGCCCTGGTCGAGGCCGCACGGGACGCCCAGCGCGCCGGGCGCATCGAGGTCGTCGCCGCGTACACGCACCTGGCCGAGTCGTCGGAGGACGACGACAGTGCCGCCGTCGGGCGCTTCGAGGACGCGGTCGAACGCGCCGAGGACCTCGGGCTCGACATCCCGATCGAGCACGTCGCGGCATCACTCGCCGGACTCGAGCGCAAGGAGTTCCGCAAGGACATGGTCCGGATGGGGGCGAACCTGTTCGGCATCCCCGGGGCGGACGGCGTCTCGGCGTCGGACCTCGGGCTCGAGCCCGTGATGACGCTCACTGCCTCGGTGGCCAAGACGAAGCGCGTGCCGGTCGGCACCGGTGTGTCCTACGACTACACGTACCGCACGACGGCGGAGACCACCCTCGCGCTCGTGCCGGTCGGCTACGCGGACGGTGTCCCGCGGCTGGCGCAGGGACGGCTCGAGGTGACGATCGCCGGCAAGCGGTACCCGATCGCCGGTCGGGTCGCGATGGACCAGTTCCTCGTCGACGTCGGGGACGACGACGTCCGGACGGGGGACACCGTGGTGCTCTTCGGCACGGGCGAGCGCGACGAGTCGACCGTGCTCGAGTGGGGTGAGGCGCTCGGCACCATCGGCGAGGAGATCGTCTGCCGCATCGGCTCCCGCGTGCCGCGCGTCTACTCCGGGCACTCCGTCGAGGGGCGCGTGGGCGAGTACCTGCGGGGCGAGCCGGCGTGACCGTCCTGCTCGACACCACCGTCGCGGGGACCGACGACATGGGCGCACTCGGCGCCCGGCTCGCCGCGCTCCTGCGCGCCGGTGACCTCGTCGTGCTGACCGGACCGCTCGGCGCCGGCAAGACGACCCTCACGCGCGGCCTCGGTGCGGCGCTCGGTGCGCGGGGTCAGGTGTCGAGCCCGACCTTCGTCCTCGCGCGGACGCACCCCACCACGGCGGGCCCCGACCTCGTGCACGTCGATGCCTACCGGCTCTCGGACCCCCTGGAGCTCGACGACCTCGACCTCGACTGGGACGGCGCGATCGTCGTCGTCGAATGGGGACGTGGGTTCGTCGACGGCATCAGCGACAGCGTGCTCGACGTCGAGATCGTCCGCGCCACCGGTGCGGAGACGCTCGATGCGGACGTCGACCCCGACGACGTCCCCGACGAGCCCCGCCGGGTCGTCGTCACGGCGTCGGGCCCGCGCTGGGAGGGCGTCACGCTCTGACCGGCGACCTGATGAAGGTCCTGCGTGTTGTGGCTCCGAGCGGTCACGATCCGGTAACGGTGGCTACCGTGGATGCATGCAGATGCGCCGGGTCCTCTTCGTCGCCGCCGGGGTCGCGGTCGCCGTCGTCGCGCTCGGGGCCGCGAACTCGATCCGTTCGGTGGCGTCGAGTTCCGGGACCTCCTCACCGACGGCGTCCATGCAGCACGTCGCCACCATCGGCGACTCGATCATGGCCGGGTACGGTCTCGACAGCGAGGACCGGGCGTGGCCGACGCTCCTCGCCGACAAAGAGCACTTCGCGGTCACGAACGTCGCGTGCAGCGGTGCCGGCTTCATCAACGACGGCGACGACTGCAACACCCACTACGACGGACTCGTGTCCAAGGCGGTCGCCGCGAAGCCGACGGTCGTCATCGTGCAGTCGTCGGACAACGACATGGGCGAGAGCGCCGCGGACATCCAGCGGGCGACGTCCGAGACGATCGAGGACATCCGCTCGGCCCTCCCGCACGCCGAGATCGTCGGGCTGAGCACCCTGTGGGACCAGCCGGGGAGCATCCCGGACGAGGTCGCGGTGAGCTCCGACGCGCTCGAGGCCGCGGTGACCGCCGTGCACGGCAAGTACGTCGACATCGGGCAGCCGATCGCCGGCGGGCACGGTCTGCTGCAGTCGGACAGCGAACACCCGACCGTCGCCGGGCAGCGTGTCCTGGCCGCGGCGATCGGGAAGGACCTGCGGAAGGCCGGCGTGCAGCTCGCGCCCCGTCAGGGCTTGTAGACGGCGGTCGACACCCAGTCGATGTTGAGGTGGCCGGACTCCCCCCAGTTGCCGGTCTGGAACATGTACCGGTGCGGTGTCGTCGGGACGTCCTTCGTGACGGTCCGCAGCACGCGCCCGTCGACCGAGTAGGTCACGGACTTCCCGGGGATCCACTCGACCGAGTAGGTGTGCCAGTCCCGCCACGACAGCTTCGTGGGCACCGTGACGGCCGAGACCTCGTTCCCCGGCGTCATCGAGTGGTGGAAGAACGTCGGCGACGTCTCGTAGTCGCCCTCGGGGAAGTCGATCTCGCCCTCCGACCACACGTTCGAGGTCGGCCACAGGATGAAGGCCGCGCCGTTGCCGTCGGCGCCGGTGGCCCTGGCACGGACGGTGAACTTCCCACCGACGTGGTTCCACGCACCGCTCGGCGTCCCGAAGGTGCCGGCCGCGCCGCGCTTGCCGTCGAGCGACACGTCCATGATCCCGCCGTGCGCGCTGATCTGCGTGCCGGACCAGTACATGCCGTCGCCCATCCCGTCCGGGTACGGCTGCCAGGACTTCGCGTAGACCGAGGCGAACTTGCCCTTCGACGCCTTCGTGGAGAAGTCCTCGCGGAACGTCTGCACGAACTTCCCGGAGGTGGTGCCGGCCTGGGCGACGGACCCGCTGCCGATCGGCACGGCGACCAGCGCCGCGGTGAGGACGACGGCCGCGAGGGCGGCCCGTGTGGTGCGGTTCTGCATGCGCTTCCACTCCCTGAGGGTGCGGGCCGACCCGAACGGCCCGCACGGCGCGGACCGACCCGAACGATCCGCATCCACTCCTGTCGACTGCCGGGAGCCCGCCGACAGCAGCGGCATGCCCCCAGAGGGAGGGTGAGACGCCCGGTCGACGCCTACGATGGACGGGTGCTGCTCGCCATCGACACGTCCGCCGGAACGAGCGTCGCCGTCGTCGATCCGGACACGCGGCAGGTGCTCGCCGAGCGCTCGACCGAGGACACCCGCCGGCACGCCGAGGTCATCGGCCCGTTCTTGCAGGGGGTGCTCGACGACGCGGGGATCACCGTCGCCGACGTGACGGGCGTCGTCGCGGGGATGGGTCCCGGTCCCTTCACCGGACTCCGTGTCGGCATCGCGGCCGCACGGACGTTCGCCGCGGCACGCGGCGTCCCGTTCCTGCCGCTCGTCAGTCACGACGCCGTGGCCGCCGAGCACGACGGCCCGCTGGTCGTCCTGACGGACGCGCGCCGGCGCGAGGTCTACTGGAGCGTCCACGACCAGACCGGCACGCGGATCGCGGGTCCCGGACTCGCCAAGCCGGCGGACCTGGACGACGTGCTGGGAGCCTCCAGTCGGTTCCGGCGCGTCACCGCCGTCACCATCCCGGCCGGGAGGCTCGGCTCGCTCGCCGCGGACCGGCTCGCCTCCGGTGGTTCCTTCGCCGAGGACGCGCCCCTCTACCTCCGTGACCCCGACGTCACCATGCCGGGTGCACCGAAGCGGGTGAAGCAGTGACCCTGCCCGACGGGCTGCGCCTGCGGCGCGCCCACCCGCAGGACCTCGACGACGTGATGTGGCTCGAGCACGCCTCGTTCCCGACGGACGCGTGGTCGGCGTCGCAGATGTCCGGCGAGCTGTACTCGCCGCACGGGTACTACGTCGTCGTGGAGACCACCGACGAGGGCGCTCCGACGGTCGTCGGGTACGCGGGCCTGTCGTCGCTCGCCGGCAACCCCGTCGCCGACGTGCAGACCATCGCCGTCTCGGCCGAGCACCGGGGCAAGGGCATCGGCCGGGCACTGTTCACCGAGCTCCTCGACGAGGCACGCCGTCGGGCGGTGGAGGAGGTCTTCCTCGAGGTCCGTGCCGACAACCCCGTCGCGCAGGCGATGTACACCGCGTTCGGGTTCGAGCACATCGCGACCCGGCCGCGGTACTACCAGCCGGACGGCGTCGACGCGTGGGTGATGCGTGCGGCGCTCGCGCCCGCGACCACGAGGCAGGGGCCCGGCCCGATCGGACAGGAGACGCTCGATGCGTGAACCGCTGGTGCTCGGCATCGAGACGAGCTGCGACGAGACCGGGGTCGGCATCGTCCGGGGGAACACCCTGCTCGCGAACGTCATCGCGTCGAGCATGGAGGAGCACGCACGCTACGGCGGCGTCGTGCCCGAGGTCGCCGCTCGTGCGCACCTCGAGGCGATGACCCCGACGCTGGAGCAGGCGCTGTCGCAGGCGGGTGTCACGCTCGACGAGCTCGACGCCGTCGCGGTCACCGCGGGGCCGGGGCTCGCCGGCGCGCTCATGGTCGGGGTCGGTGCGGCGAAGGCGCTCGCCGTGGCCACCGGCAAGCCGCTCTACGGCGTGAACCACCTGGTCGGGCACGTCGGGGCGGACGTCCTGCGCGCCGACGGCAGCGCGATCGAGCTGCCGACCGTGGCGCTCCTGGTGTCCGGTGGGCACACGTCGCTGCTGCTCGTGCGGGACCTCGTCGGTGACGTCGAGCTCCTCGGCGAGACCATCGACGACGCCGCCGGAGAGGCGTTCGACAAGGTCGCGCGGCTCCTCGGCCTGCCGTACCCGGGCGGGCCGCAGATCGACCGGGCAGCGGCGGACGGCGACCCGAAGGCGATCCGGTTCCCACGGGGGCTGACCCTGCCGAAGGACATGGCCGCGCACCGGTACGACTTCTCGTTCTCGGGGTTGAAGACCGCCGTCGCGCGGTGGGTCGAGCGCTGCCGCGACGAGGGGCGCGAGGTCCCCGTGGCCGACGTCGCCGCCTCGTTCCGGGAGGCGGTCGTCGACGTGCTCGTCACCAAGGCGCTGAACGCCTGCCGCGACACCGGGGTGCACCGGCTGCTCCTCGGCGGCGGCGTCGTCGCGAACGCGCGCCTCCGCGCGGTCGCGATCGAGCGCTGTGCTGCAGCCGGGATCGAGCTCCGCATCCCCCCGCTCGACCTCTGCACCGACAACGGGGCGATGATCGCGGCCATCGGGGCGCGACTCGTCGCCGAGGGGCACGCGCCGAGCGACCTCGACATCGCCGCGGACTCGACGCTGCCGGTGACGACCGTCCAGGTCTGAGCCCGGCCCCCGCGCTTGTGGGAGGATCGGGAGCGACGGCCGCACGGGTCGTCGGGAGGGGTGCAACGTGTCCGATCAGAACCAGTGGCCGAAGCCGGGCGAACAGCAGCCGGACGGGCAGCAGCCGGCGTCGCAGGACCCGACCGCATCGGCACCGGCCCCCGGGTCGGCGGCGGAGCCGAACGGGTACGGCCAGGACACCCAGCAGCCGAACCCGTACGCCCAGCAGGACCCGGCGGCACAGCAGCGGAACCCCTACGCCCAGCAGGACCCGGCGCAGCAGCCGAACCCCTACGCTCCGCAGCAGCCGCAGTACGGCGCTCCGCAGCAGAACCCGTACGCCGCGCCCCAGCAGCCGCAGTACGGCGCCTCGCAGCAGCAGAACCCCTACGGCGCCTCGCAGCAGCCCCGGTACGGCGCACCGCAGAACCCCTATGCCGCGTCCGCCCCCGGTTCGGCGCCGTACGCCGGGCAGGGCGCTCCCGGCTCCGCGCCCTACGCGAACCCCTACGCTCCCGCCGGAGCGTACTCGAACGCCGGGTACCAGCCCTACGCGCAGCGCCCGAAGACGAACATCCTCGCGATCCTGTCGATCGTGTTCGGACTCGGCGCGATCCCCTTCTTCTTCATCGCGATCCTGCTCGGCCCCGCCGGTGCGATCCTCGGACACGTGGCGCTCGGCAAGATCAAGCAGAACGGCGAGCAGGGCCGCGGCCTCGCACTGACCGGCATCATCGCCGGCTGGGTGATGACCGGCGTCTGGATCCTCTGGATCGTGGTCGTCGTCTTCGCGATCGGGCACTCCGGAGGCGGGTACTACGACGACAACTACGACTACGGCTCGTCCGGCGCGTTCATCAGCTGAGGCGGGAGTCACCCCGCCCCGCCGCGCCCTCCGCCACCCGCCATCCCCCCAACACCCCCTTTTACCCCCGGGTCCCGGGGGGAAAGGTGGGGTTTGGGGG
>JASCOI010000239.1 GCA_029959665.1 Microbacteriaceae bacterium PS02333 | reverse complement strand
CCCGGCGGGCCCCACCGCCCCCGGCCCCCCCCCCCCCCCCCCCCGGCCCGGGGGCGCCATGTCCGGAGCGGGGCGCGATCCGAGCGGTGCGTGCGTCGCTCCGTCGGTCCGTCGTTCCGAGTCGGTGCCGGCCGGAGGACGGGCAGCACAGCACGCGCGGCGCCCCCTCAGTCGCGCCCGTGCTCGTGGTCCAGCGCCGGCCACGCGGGGAACGGATCCGCCCATGTCCGCCAGAGGTCCGGCCCCGCGAGCAGCTCGTCCGGCGTGAGCAGCGCCCCGTCGAGTGCACGCTCGATGCCGGGGACGTCGAGCCGCTCTCCGACGAACCAGATCGCCTGCCCGATCGGGGCGTCCTCGTCCCACGACGGGTTCGCCGTGGGGTCGAGCGCGAGCATCGCCCCGAAGCTCGCCCACGACCCGACGTGGTCCGGGCGTGATGCCAGGCGGAAGAACCCGCGGGAACGCAGCACCCGGCCGTTCACCCCGGCGGCGAGGTCGTCCTCGATCACGGACGCCAGCCGCCCGGGGTGGAACGGCAGCGGCTCCCGGTAGCGCAGCGTGACGAGGTCGTCCCGCGTTCCCCGCCCGAGGTCCGCCCCGCTCGACAGCGCCCGCATCCACCCGGCTCCCGTCGCGAGGAGCCTCGCAGCGCCTCCGTTCGACGCCGGCAGGTCAGCGGCGGAGCGCACACGGTCGAGCGCCACGATCACGGCGTGCGGCGCCATCCGGTGCAGCAGCGCCACCAGTGCACGACGTCGACGCCCGGTCAGTCCCGCGAACCGGTCCAGGGCGATCACGGTCGAGTACTCGACGAGTGCGGCGACCCGGTCGGCGGCCACGAACGCGTCGTCCACGTCGGACCACAGCAGGTGCGCGACGTCGTCGGCGCGGAGCACGGCCACGGCGTGCCGGAGGACCCGGTCGTCGCCGTGCTCGCTCCTGGCGGCGTTCGCGAGGAGCATCCCCACCGCGCGGGTGTCCGCGCCCGGGGCGAGGGTCACGACGAGGTCGTGATCGGCATCGGGGCCGCAGACACGGTCGAGCTGGTCGGTCCTCGCGGCGATCGCCCGCGCTGCCGCGAAGGCGCTCCCGGTGACGTGCATCCGGTGCCCCCGCTGCCTGCCAGGTGCACCGGACGGCGTCGTCAATCGGGCGGCGACGCGGTCGGCGTCGACCTCGTGGAGGGCGGACACGAGCGTGATGACGGCTGGTCGCATGTCGGCTAATGTACATGAAAACCGTTATCAACAAGGAGGTCACTCGTGAAGGTCCGCAACTCGCTCAAGGCGCTCAAGAAGATCCCCGGCTCGCAGGTCGTCCGTCGCCGCGGCCGGGTCTACGTCATCAACAAGCAGAACCCGCGGTGGAACACGCGACAGGGCTGACCACCCGGGTTCCGTAGGGTGGCAGCATGCGATTGCTGCTCATCCGACACGGCCAGACCCCCGCGAACGTGAACGGCGTCCTCGACGCCGAGGTCCCCGGGCCCGGGCTGACGGAGCTCGGGCAGCAGCAGGCCGCCGCGCTGCCGGAGGCCCTGGCGGACCGGGGCATCGAGAAGCTGTTCGTGTCGAGCATGATCCGGACGCACGTCACTGCGGCGCCGCTGGCCGCATCGCTCGGGATCGACCCCGTGGTGCTCCCCGGCCTCCGTGAGATCGAGGCCGGTGACCTGCAGGGTGCGCGCGACGAGACCTCCGTGCAGCGCTACCTCGCCGCCTGCTACGCGTGGGCGTCGGGGGAGCGCGAGGCCCGGATGCCGGGAGCCGAGACCGGCGAGGACTTCTTCGACCGCTACGACGACGCGATCCGGCAGATCGAGGACACCGGGGTCGCCGTCGCCGCGGCGTTCAGCCACGGCGCGGCGATCCGGATCTGGTCGGCCGTGACGGCGCAGAACACCCCGAACGACCTCGGTGCGAGCCGGCACCTGGAGAACACCGGTGTCGTCGAGCTCGAGGGATCCACCGCCGACGGCTGGCGCCTGGTGGACTGGGCGGGCGAGCCGATGGGCGGCGACGACCTCGTCGACCGGACCGCGCAGGACCCGACCGGCGAGCGGTTCTGAACCCGGCCACGGACAGGAAGGAGGCTCGGTGGCCGCTGGCACCCCGCCCCCCGACCCGCTGTGGTGGCGCGCGCTCGTATACACAA
>JASCOI010000238.1 GCA_029959665.1 Microbacteriaceae bacterium PS02333 | reverse complement strand
GCTCGTGGCCGTGTCCGCCACGAGCCTCCCGTCCGGTGTCTGACAGATCGATCCGGGTGACCGGCTCGGGGTACGTGGATCCGCGCAGGGCACAGCGGGGTACCGGTACAACTTCCACCATGACCAGTTCCTCGCGCTCACCGCTCGGCGTCACGCTCGTCGACGGCGGCGCCAACGTCGCCCTGTTCTCAACCACCGCCGACCGCATCGAGTTCTGCCGGTTCGACGACGACGGGACCGAGCACCGCACCGAGCTCACCCACCGCACCGGGTACACGTTCCACGACATCGTGCCGGACGTGACCGTCGGCACCCGCTACGGCTTCCGCGTGCACGGCCCCTGGGACCCGGCGAACGGTCTGCGGCACAACCCCGCGAAGCTCCTGCTGGACCCGTACGCGACGGCGATCGACGGCACCTACGAATGGGGCCAGGCGCTGTTCGGCCACGACATGGAGCACCCGGACCGGATCGACGAGACCGACTCGGCGAGCGCGATGCCGAAGTCCGTGGTCGCCGACCGCACGTTCGACTGGGGCGACGACACCCGTCCCGACACGCACCTGTCCGACACCGTGGTCTACGAGGTGCACGTGAAGGGGTTCACGCAGCAGCACCCCGACGTCCCGGAGGACATCCGCGGCACCTACGCCGGCATGGCCCACCCGGCTGCGATCCAGCACCTGGTCGACCTGGGCGTGACGGCCGTCGAGCTCCTGCCGACGCAGCAGTTCGTGCAGGACTCGACGCTCGCCGACAAGGGGCTGCGGAACTACTGGGGCTACAACTCGATCGGCTTCTTCGCGCCGCACGACGAGTACTCGTCCGCAGGGTCAGCGGGTCAGCAGGTCGCCGAGTTCAAGTCGATGGTCAAGGCCATGCACGCCGCTGGTCTCGAGGTCATCATGGACGTCGTCTACAACCACACCGCCGAGGGCAACCACATGGGCCCGACGCTGTCGTTCAAGGGCATCGACAACCCGTCGTACTACCGCCTGGTCGAGGACGACGGTTCGAGCTACTTCGACACCACCGGCACCGGCAACTCCCTCAACGTCGCCCATCCCGCAGCGCTCGGCCTGATCGCGGACTCGCTCCGCTACTGGGTCGAGGAGATGCACGTCGACGGCTTCCGCTTCGACCTCGCGACGACGCTGACCCGACAGGACAACGAGGCGAGCCGCCGCTCCGCGTTCCTCGACATCATCCACCAGGACCCGGTGCTCCGCGGGGTGAAGATGATCGCGGAGCCGTGGGACACCGCTGGGTACCAGGTCGGCGGGTTCCCGGCCGAGTGGTCCGAGTGGAACGGCAAGTACCGCGACGACATGCGCGCGTTCTGGCGCGGCGACGAGGGCATGCTGGGCGACGCCGTCCAGCGGTTCCTCGGCAGCCCGGACGTCTACGAGGGGTCCCGCCGTGCGCCGGTCTGCTCGGTGGACTTCATCACCGCGCACGACGGCTTCACCCTCGCCGACCTGACGATGTACGCCGAGAAGCACAACGAGGCCAACGGCGAGGACAACAACGACGGCGAGAGCAACAACACCTCGTTCAACGGCGGCATCGAGGGTCCGACCGACGACGGCGCGGTGAACGACTACCGCGACCGGCAGCGTCGGAACTTCCTCGGCACGCTCCTGCTGTCGGCCGGGGTCCCGATGATCCTGGGCGGCGACGAGATCGCCCGGTCGCAGGGCGGCAACAACAACGCGTACTGCCACGACGACGAGATCTCGTGGTTCAACTGGACGGCAGCAGACCAGGACCTGCTGGCCTTCACCCGCTCGGCGATCGCGTTCCGCAAGCAGCACGTCGCGCTCCGCCCGGAGTGGTACCGCACGGCACCCGGCGAGTCCGATTCGACCGTCTCGGTCCTGCGCGCGGACGACGCCGGCTTCGAGGACGCCGACTGGGCCGACACCGGCAACCGGGCCGTGATGCTCGTCCTCGAGCACGGCGACGACGCGGTGGCGGTGCTGCTGAACGCCTCCGAGACGACCGTCGAGTTCACGCTGCCGGAGAAGCCGGGCGGCGGGACGTGGTCCCTCGGCCTCTCGAGTGACCCGGACCAGCAGGTCGACGCAGGGGCCGAGTCCGTCCTGGTCCGGGACGCGTCCTTCACGGCGCTGGTCTGACACACCCGGAGCGGGTCCGGGGGGGGGCGGGGGGGGGCGGCCGGCGCGCGCCGGGGGGGGTTTTACATCTGCGCG
>JASCOI010000237.1 GCA_029959665.1 Microbacteriaceae bacterium PS02333 | reverse complement strand
GCGTCGCACCCTGTTGCGGACACCGCGCCCCCGCGCGACGGGGCGCGACGTTCGCAGCGGGGTGCGACCGCACAACCGAAAGCAGTCCGCACCACGCGCTGCCGTGGTGCGGACTGCCTTCCGTTGTGCAGGTGGCGGGAGCACCGCCGCGCTACGCGGCCGCGGTCTCCCAGCGGAAGGGGATCGAGATGGTGACCTCGGTGCCACTGCCGGTCAGCGTGTGCCAGTCGATCGTGCCGCCCAGCTCGCCCTGGATGAGCGTTCGGACGATCTGCGTGCCGAGCCCCGAGCCGACCTTGCCCTCCGGGAGGCCGACGCCGTTGTCGCGCACCTGGATCGACAGGTGGTCGTCGCTGCGGTTCGCCACGATCTCGACCTCGCCGTCGCGGCCGTCCAGCCCGTGCTCCACGGCGTTCGTCACGAGCTCGGTGAGGCCGAGCGCCAGCGGGGTGGCCGCCTCGGACGGCAGGACCCCGAACTCGCCCGTCTTCTTCGGGTGGACCGTGGTGTTGTGCGACGCCGCGACCTCGGTCACGAGCTTCAGCACGGAGTCGAAGACCTCGTCGAAGTCGACGTTCTGGCTCAGGCCGGTCGACAGGGTGTCGTGCACGACGGCGATCGCCGCGACCCGGCGCATCGCGTTCTGCAGTGACGTCCTGGCCTCGTCCGAGTGGGTCCGGCGCGCCTGGATGCGCAGCAGCGACGCCACGGTCTGCAGGTTGTTCTTCACCCGGTGGTGGATCTCCCGGATGGTGGCGTCCTTGGTGATGAGCTCCCGTTCCTGGTGCCGCATCTCGGTGACGTCGCGGCAGAGGACCACCGCGCCGATCCGCTCACCGTGGTCGCGGAGCGGGATCGAGCGCAGGGACACCGTGACGCCCTTGGACTCGATGTCCGCGCGCCACGGGGCACGACCGGTGACGACCAGGGGCAGCGACTCGTCGACGTCGAGCTGCTGGCCGAGGAGCTCGGTCGTGACCTCGGCGAGGGACTTCCGCTCGAGCTCCCCCTCGAAGCCCATGCGGTTGAACGCGCTGAGGCCGTTGGGGCTCGCGAACGTCACGATGCCGTTCGTGTCGAGGCGGAGCAGCCCGTCGCTGGCACGAGGAGCACCACGACGGGGTCCGGCCGGGGCGCCGAGGTCCGGGAAGTCGCCGGTGGCGATCATGCCGAACAGGTCGTTCGCGCTCGCCGTGAAGTTGAGCTCCTGCCGGCTCGGCGTGCGCATCTCGTCCTGGTTCGAGTGGCGCGTGACGACCGCGATGGGACGCTCGGTGGTCTGCTTGCTCTTCGGGCTCAGGCGGCGCAGGACCGGGATGGCACGGACGCGGGTCGGGGTGTCCTCGTACCAGTCCGGCTCGGCGGAGTCGACGACCCTCGCGCTCGCGAAGCTCTCGGTGACCTGCTCACGCCACTCCTCGCGGATCTCCTGGCCGACGATGTCGCGGTAGAAGAGCGTCGCGGCGGACGACGGACGGGCGTGCGCGACGGCCACGAAGGAGCCGTCCTCGGCGGTCGGGACCCACAGCACCATGTCCGCGAAGGACAGGTCGGAGAGGAGCTGCCAGTCCCCGACGAGCAGGTGGAGCCACTCCACGTCCGCTTCGGAGGATCGGCCTTGTGCGAGGACGAGATCACTGAGGGTCGACACCGGCCCAGTCTAGGTGCGGCGGCCTGTGGACAGTTCGTCACAGTCCACAGGTCGAACGCTGATGAATTCCTCATCTCACATGCACCATACGCTCGCCCCACCAACGAAAGGGGCCGGGGTGGCGCGGGAAGCACAGCGGATCGACGACGATGCGCAGAAGGTCGAGGCACAGGCGGTCGTCCCGGTCGCCCCGCCGGATCCCGAGGCCGACGACACCACCCTCGCCGACCCGGCCGACACGGCACGGGCGCTGGCGCTGTGCGTCGCGGAGATCCTGACCGGAGCGCGGGAGGTCGACAGCATCGCGCGGTGGATCACCGACGACGTGCACCGGCACCTGCAGCAGCGGGCCGCCTACGCCGCCCGCGCACGGTCGGCGACCCGGCGGGCCCACGCACGCGCGACGATCCGGGCCGGCAGCGTCGTCGTGAGCCGACCGCGGGACGGGGTGGCCGAGGCGAGCGTCGTGGTCCACACACGGAGCCACGCGCGCGCCGTCGCGATCCGGCTCGAGGAGCGGGCCGGCCGGTGGCGGGCGACCGCCGTCGGCATGCTCTGAACCAGCGCACGGACGGCCGGGGGGGGCCCGGGGGGCGGGGGCCCCGGGCGCCCGGCGGGCGCGGGG
>JASCOI010000236.1 GCA_029959665.1 Microbacteriaceae bacterium PS02333 | reverse complement strand
CCGCCCCCCCCCCCCCCCCGCCCGGCGGGCGGGGGCCCGGCCCCCCCCCCCCCGCCGGGCCGTCGTCAGGCCGTCAGGCCGAGCGCGTCCATCCGCCTGGTGTGCGCCGCGATCAGCTCGGTCCACACCGGCTCGAGGCGCGACTGGTCCTCCCTGGCGTGCGACGCGAGCGCGGACCGCGCGACCAGGAGCGTGTCGCCCACGAGCCGTCGGCCCCACATCGCGAGCCGCGAGGAGACCTGGGGTTCCTCGTCGATCCGCGCGCTGAGCTCCTCGACCACGGCGGGCTCTTCCCGCGCGTCGAACACCGAGCCGAGCCGCTGCCGGACGTCACCGGGGAGCGAGCGCAGCAGGTTCGCGAACAGGTCGTTGAGGATCCCGGCGGTGACGTAGCCGGTGAGCATCGACTCGTACCAGTCGGCACCGCTCGTCCGCTCCAGGAACACGTCGATCGCGGCGCGGTGCGGCGCCATCAGCTCGGCGGGGTCCTCGCCGAGGCGTTCGATCTCGGCCACGATCGACCGGTGCCGTTCGAGCGCGGTCGTCGCCAGCACACCGGTCACCAGGCGGCCGGACAGCGTGGGAGCGCCGGCCCCTGCACGGCCCATCGTCTCGTACAGCGAGAGCTGGAGGTAGGCGGCCTGCCCGAGGTAGACGGGGAGTTCCGGGCTGACGTCGTCGAGCTGCAGACGCTCCGTCTGGGCGGCGTTCTTCGGGTTCCGCGACGCGAGCCACTGTGCTGCGAGCTGCGCCGCGCGCTTCCGGTTCCACCACGACACCACGCGACCAGCATAGGGGCCGCGACGGCGCGCACCTCGCACCCCGGTAGACTGGCTCGGACTCCCCGATAGGACAGGGTGACCTTCTTGACTTTCTCAGACCTCAACATCGACCAGGACATCGTCGATGCGCTGGCCGGCAAGGGCATCATCGAGCCCTTCCCGATCCAGGAACAGACCATCCCCCTCGGCCTCACCGGCCAGGACATCATCGGCCAGGCGAAGACGGGTACCGGCAAGACCCTCGGCTTCGGCCTGCCGCTCATCCAGCGCCTCGGCGCCGACCCCGCGCACGGCGTCAAGGCGCTCGTCGTCGTCCCGACCCGCGAACTCGCGGTGCAGGTGACCGAGGACCTCGAACTCGCGTCGTCGAACCGCCCGACCACGATCGTCTCGATCTACGGCGGCAAGGCGTACGAGGGCCAGGTCGAGCAGCTCAAGGCCGGCGCGCAGATCGTGGTGGGCACCCCGGGGCGCCTCATCGACCTGCACCGTCAGCGCCTGCTCGACCTCTCCCACGTGCAGGAGGTCGTGCTCGACGAAGCCGACCGCATGCTCGACCTCGGGTTCCTCTCGGACATCGAGCGGATCTTCCAGGCCGTGCCCGACGTGCGCCACACGATGCTGTTCTCGGCCACGATGCCGGCGCCGATCGTCGCGCTCGCCCGCCGGTTCATGACGCGTCCGGTGCACATCCGCGCGACGGACCCGGACGAGGGCCTCATGCAGGCCAACATCAAGCACGTCATCTACCGCGCGCACTCGCTCGACAAGGACGAGGTCATCGCCCGCATCCTGCAGGCGAACGGCCGCGGCAAGACCGTGATCTTCACCCGCACCAAGCGTGCGGCGGCGAAGCTGGTCGAGGAACTGAAGGACCGCGGGTTCAACGCCGCAGCGGTGCACGGCGACCTCAACCAGGAACAGCGCGAGCGTGCGATGGCCGCCTTCAAGGCCGGCAAGCGCGACGTGCTCATCGCCACCGACGTCGCGGCCCGCGGCATCGACGTGGACGACGTCACGCACGTGATCAACCACACCATCCCGGACGACCCGGACACGTACCTGCACCGCGCCGGCCGCACCGGTCGCGCGGGCAAGACCGGCATCGCGGTCACGTTCGTGGACTGGGACGACCTGCACAAGTGGACACTCATCGACAAGGCCCTCGAGTTCGGCATCCCCGAGCCCGTCGAGACCTACTCGTCGTCGCCGCACCTGTTCGAGGACCTCGACATCCCGCAGGGCACGAAGGGCCGGCTCCCCGGTTCGTCGTCCCACGCCGCCACGGCGGGCGCTGCGGAGCGCACCGGGTCGCGGCCGCCGCGTCGTTCCGGTGAGTCCTCCGACTCGAGCGAGTCGCGTCCGCGTCGCCGCACCCGGACCGGAGGCTCGGATCGCCCGGCAGCATCGGCTGCGGAATCCGCCCCCGCGGCCGAGAGCACGGGTCCGGACGCCGCCGAAGGCGACGGTTCGGCGCCCAAGCGCCGTCGGCGTCGCCGTCGTCGCGGAGCCGGCACGGGTGGCGAGGCGACCGCCTCGGCACCGCAGCCGGCGTCGGACGGCGAGTAGCGCCTCCAGTTCGAAGGGCCCCGGGCGGTCGCGGCGGGGCCGGGGGGGGGGGGGGCGGGGTGGTTTTAACAACAG
>JASCOI010000235.1 GCA_029959665.1 Microbacteriaceae bacterium PS02333 | reverse complement strand
CGCGCACCGCTTCGCGCTGCCCCTGAGCGGATCGCGCCCGTCGCTCCGCCCACCGCTGGATCTCGGCGTCCACGTCCCGGAGCGGCGTCACGACCGGTGGGCCGCCGAGGAGCTGCCGACGGGCCTCCTTCACGCGGGCGTTGAAGTCGACCAGGACATCGCGAACGTCCGACTCGACCGAGAGCGCGTCGAGGGCATCGTCGAGCTCGGCGTCCTCGGTGCGGAGCGCCAACGCGGGTGGAGCGATGCCGCGGATGTCCTCGCGTTCGATCTTCGACTTGATCCACCAGTCCGGGTCGTGCTGCCCGTCGATCCCCGGCAGGGGTTTGCCGTGGTACGGGTTGCCCTCGAACACCCCGCGGCGCTCGGCCTCCTCGATCTGGGCCCTCGCGTGCGCCGCGACGTCGGCGGCCTTGAGCAGGCGACGTTCCTCTCGCACCTCGTCCGGGTCGAGGGAGCCCCGTTCGATCTCGCTCTCCACGAGCTGCTGGTAGCGGTAGCGAGCGGCCCTCCTGAGCCGGTCCATCCGTGCGTCGACGTCGTTCATCGTCAGACCATCATGCGCCTGACAGCTCCTCGATCGTCAAGGCCGCCTGGATGAGCGCGAGGTGGGACAGGCCCTGCGGCAGGTTGCCCATGAAGTCGCCGTCCACCGCGCTGAGCATCTCGCTGAACAGCCCGACGTCGTTCGCCTGGTCGACCATCTCGTCCATGAGCGCGGTCGCGTCGTCGACCCGACCGGTGCACGCGAGCGCCGCGGCGAGCCAGAACGAGCACGCGACGAACGGGGACTCCTCGTCCTCCAGCCCGGAGTACCGGTACACGAGCGGGCCGTACTGCAGTTGCTCCTGGATCGCGTCGATCGTCGCGGTCATCCGGGGACCGCGGTCGAAGCCCGACATCGCGTGGATGAGGATCGAGGCGTCGAGGGCGTCGGTGTCCGGGTGCATCACGTAGTGGCCGAGTTCCTCGTTCCACCCGTGCTCGGCGACCCAGTCCGCGATGAGCCCACGGTTCTTCTCCCAGATGTCCCTGGTGCCGCCGATCTGCCCCTTCTCGTGCAGTTCGATGGCCGCGTCGAGCGCCTGCCAGCACCCGATCTTGCTCGTCGTGTAGTGCTGGGTGTCCTCGAGCTCCCACATGCCGGCGTCCGGCTTCTCCCACTGCTTGCACGCGTCGTCGGCGAGACCCTCGAGCACCGCAGCGGTCTTGCGGTCGAGGACGTTGCCCTGCCGGACGTACTGCCGCATGATCTCGAAGACGTCGCCCCAGACGCCGAGCTGCATCTGGCCAGACGCCCGGTTGCCCTCGGTCACCGGTCCGATGCCGTTCCACCCCGGGACGTCGCGCTCCTCGACCTCGTCGCTGACCTCGCCCTCGAGCGTGTAGAAGATCGGCATGGCGTCGTCGTGCTTCGCGATCGTGCGCATCACCCACGACACCGCGGCGTGCGTCTCCTCCCGCAGCCCGAAGCGGTCCAGCGCGTGCACGGTGTAGGACAGGTCGCGGACCCAGGCGAACCGGTAGTCCCAGTTCTTCCCGCCGGTCCGGTCCTCGGGGAGGCTCGTCGTCGGCGCCGCGGCGATCGCTCCGGTCGGGGAGAAGATCAGGAGCTTCAGCGCGAGGGCGCTCCGCTGCACGGCGTCCGCCCACGGGCCGTCGTAGTTGAACTCCCTCGACCAGGTCGCCCAGTTCTCGATGGTCCGGTCGATGCCCTGCATGGTGAGCTCGGGTTCCGGCAGGAAGATCGGTTCGTCGAGGGTCCCGACGATCGTCAGGATGTGCTTCGAGCCCTCCGTGGTGCTGAACCGACCGGAGAAGCGTGGGCCGTCCTCGTGCACCGGGTCGAACCCCTTCTCGACGATCGCGATCGTCACGCCGTCGACGCCGATCACCGAGCCGTTGACGGTGTCCAGGCGCTTCGGTTCCGCGGTGTGCAGCAGCGTGCCGGGGACCACGGCCCACTCGAGCTCCACCGACCCCTCGACGCCCTGCACGCAGCGCCCGATCTCGGCCCATGGCAGGCGTCCCGCCACACCGGTGACCATCGCATCCGTGACGGTGCAGCGTCCGGTGTCCGTCGTCCACGTCGTGACCAGGACGTTCGTCCCGGGGATGTACTCGCGGTCGACCCGTGCGTCGTGGTCCACCGGCCGGAGCGCCACGTGGCCGCCGTCTTCGGCGTCGAGGATGCTCGCGAACACGGGCGGCGAGTCCATCGACGGGATCGGCAGCCAGTCGATCCGTCCGTCCCGGGCGATGAGTGCCACGGTGCGGCCGTCCCCGATCGCCGCGTAGGACCGGAGCGGGGCGTACCCGTCGGTCCGCTCCGCGGTCCGGTCGACGTCGGGGGTGTCTCGGGTGCGTTGCGACATGCACCCATGCTGCCCGCGGTGCCTGAGGCGACCCGCTCCGGTCGTACCCCGGCTGCGCCCTGCGGCCATGCGGACGGACTGGAGGCTCGGTGCCAGCTGGCACCGAGCC
>JASCOI010000234.1 GCA_029959665.1 Microbacteriaceae bacterium PS02333 | reverse complement strand
CGCCGCGCCCCCCCCCCCCCCTCCGCCCCCCGCCGCCCCCCCCCCCGCGGGGGGGGGGGGGGGGGGGGGGCCCCCCCCCCGCCCCCCCCGGTCCGGCGGAGCACCGGACCAGGGCGCGTGGCCGGGTAGATTCGTGCACATGCCGGACCCGACTGCGCGCGAGCTCCAGCGGACCGGGGTCCGCGCCGTCGTGCGCCGCACCTACCACTCGGTGATCCGGCACCGTGTCGTCGACGCAGCGGCCTCCCTGACGTTCTTCGCGCTGCTCACCGTCTTCCCGGCGACCCTCACGGTCGTCTCGGCGCTCGCGATCGTGGACCGCACCGGCGACAGCCTCTCCGACATCATCGAGATCATCGGCTTCATCGTGCGGCCGGAGACCGCCGAGCACCTCGAAGAGCCACTGCGCCAGCTCCTGACGCTCGACAACCCGTGGCTCGGGTTCTCGACCGGCGTCGTGCTGACGCTGTGGTCGCTGTCCGGGTACGCGACCGCGTTCGGCCGCGCCATGAACACCGCGTACGAGGTCGAGGAGGGCCGCCGGATCTGGAAGTTCCGCAGCATGATGCTCCTCGTCACGCTGCTCGTCATGGTCGGCGGCGCGATCGCCATCGTCATCCTGCTCGGGACCCCGACCATCTCGGCCGCGATCGTCCACCAGCTGGGCTGGGCGACGTGGATCGACGACCTCTGGAACGTCGTGAAGTGGCCGGTCCTGGCGGTGGACCTCGTCGTGATGGTCGCCGTGCTCTACTACGCGACCCCGAACGTGAAGACGCCGCAGCTGCGGTGGGTGTCCGCCGGCGCCGCGTTCGCCATCGTGGCGTGGGCGATCGCCACGTTCGGCTTCTCCCTCTACGTGGAGACCGTCGGCGGCGGCAACCGGGCGTACGGCTGGCTCGGCGGCGCGATCCTGCTGCTGGTCTACCTGTACATCTCGAACTTCGTGCTCGTCGTCGGCGGCGAGCTCGACTCCGAGGTGATCCGGATGCGGCAGCTCCTCGCCGGGATCGAGGCCGACGAGGCCATCCGGCTCCCGCTCCGTGACGTCACGCGCAACTTCACGCTCGCACGGTGGCGAGACGCCGACATCGCTGCGGCGCACGAGGTCAGGACCGCGGCGGCACGCCTCCCCCAGGCCGAACCCCACGACGAGGAGCAGGAGCGCCTCCGCACGGTCTCCGACCAGGTCAGGGTCGGCGAGCCGCCGATGCCCACGCCCTAGGCGCTACTGCTTGCGGGCGGCTTCTGCGTCCAACATCTCCTCGGTGATGACCGGGATCGCGCCGGTGGCGAGCTCGATGCCGGACAGCCGCGCCGGACTGAGCACACGCTGCACCTGGTCCGGCTCCATCAGCCCCGCCGCGACGACGAGGGTGGAGATCGGCGTCGACGTGGTCAGTGCGGTGTGCGCGATCGACGCCGCCGCCGCGTAGCCGATGTACGGCGTCAGGGCCGTGACGACGCCGACGTTCGTGTCCACCTGGGCCGCGAGCTTCGCCTCGTTCGCCTCGATGCCCGTGACGCAGTGCTCGCGGAGCGTCGCGCACCCGCGGGTCATCCACTGCAGCGACTGCATGATCGAGTGCGCGATGATCGGCTCGAAGGCATTGAGCTGCAGCTGCCCGCCCTCGGCCGCCATCGTCACCGTCGCGTCCGCTCCGGCGACCGCGAACGCGATCTGGTTGACGACCTCCGGGATCACGGGGTTCACCTTGCCGGGCATGATCGACGACCCCGCCTGCCGAGCCGGCAGCGTGATCTCCCCGAACCCGGCCTGCGGTCCCGACGCCAGCAGCCGCAGGTCGTTGCAGATCTTCGAGAGCTTGATCGCGCTCCGCTTGACCGTGCCGGAGAGGGTCATGAACGCGCCGGCGTCGCTCGTCGCCTCGATGAGGTCGGGAGCGGTCACCACGTCGATGCCGCTCGCCTCCTGCAGTTGACGGCGCACCTCGTCGCGGTACAGCGGGTCGGCGGTGATCCCGGTGCCGATCGCGGTCGCGCCGAGGTTCATCTCCGCGAGCAACGGCGTGACCCGGCGGAGCAGGAGGACGTCCTCCTGGATGGTGTGCGAGAAGCCGGTGAACTCCTGGCCGAGGGTCATCGGCACCGCGTCCTGCAGCTGCGTCCGTCCGACCTTGAGCACGTCCGCGAAGGCCGCTCCGCGTTCGGCGAAGGCCTCGGAGAGCTGCTCGAGCTGCTCGACGAGCCGCCGCACGCCGAAGATCATCGCGATCTTCACGCTCGTCGGGTACGTGTCGTTCGTCGACTGGCTGCGGTTCACGTGGTCGATCGGGTGGAGGTAGGCGTAGTCGCCCTTCTCGCGCCCGAGGAGTTCGAGCGCCCGGTTCGCGAGCACCTCGTTCGTGTTCATGTTCGTCGACGTCCCGGCACCGCCCTGCACGACGTCGACGACGAACTGCTCGCGGAGGGCTCCGTCGCGGACCTCCTGCGCGGCACGGTCGATCGCGTCGGCACGCTCGTCGTCGAGCACGCCGATCGCCTTGTTCGCACGGGCCGCGGCCTGCTTCACCGTCGCGAGCGCCTCGATGAGGTCCGGGTAGACGGCGATGGGCACGCTCGTGATCGGGAAGTTCTCCAGCGCCCGCAGCGTGTTGACACCCCAGTACGCGTCGGCCGGCACCTCCCTCGAGCCCAGGGAATCGGTCTCGGTGCGGGTACCAACGCTCACGTGCGCCTCCTCGTCGTGGATCACGTCACGAGGGTAGTCCGTCCCGTCCAGCCGGTCCGGTGGGCGCGCGGCGACCAGGAGACGGATGGGAGGCTCGTGGCGGCCCCGCCACGAGCCTCCCGTCCAGCAGTGGCCGCGCCCCGTCAGTGGAACTGCGGGACGATCAGGTAGATGCCGTAG
>JASCOI010000233.1 GCA_029959665.1 Microbacteriaceae bacterium PS02333 | reverse complement strand
GTGCCAGCTGGCACCGTGCCTCCCGTCCGTTCTGCCGTCAGATCAGAGCGTGACGAAGCGCTGCGACTTCGCGTTCGCGAAGCGAGCCGCGACGTTCTCCCAGTCGACGATGTTCCACACGGCCTTGACGTAGTCCGCCTTGACGTTGAGGTAGTCGAGGTAGAACGCGTGCTCCCACATGTCGAGCATGAAGATCGGGACGAGACCGAAGGGCACGTTCGCCTGCTGGTCGAACAGCTGGAACGTGGTCAGCTTCTGGCCGACGGTGTCCCAGGCGAGCACGGACCAGCCGGAGCCCTGGATGCCGGTCGCGACGGCGGTGAACTGGGCCTGGAACTTCTCGAAAGAGCCGAAGAACTCGTCGATGGCTGCAGCGAGCTCGCCCTCGGGGACCTTCGTGTCCGGGCCGAGGTTGGTCCAGAAGATGGAGTGGTTGACGTGACCGCCGAGGTTGAAGGCGAGGTCCTTCTCGAGCTTGTTGATCGCCCCGAGGTTGCCCGACTCGCGCGCTTCCGCGATCTGCTCGAGCGCGGTGTTCGCACCCGTGACGTAGGTCTGGTGGTGCTTGTCGTGGTGCAGCTGCATGATCTTGCCGCTGATGTGCGGCTCGAGTGCGGCGTAGTCGTACGGCAGCTCCGGCAGGGTGTACTCAGCCATGTGAGTTCCTTTCGATCGGTGGATGGGCGGATGGTGCTCCGCGGCTCACGAGAGCCGGGAACGATCGGTGAGGGAGTGGAATTCCCGGTTGTGGTAGACCAGCGGCTCGCCCCGCTCGTTCCCGATGACGATGTCGAGCACCTCGGCGACGACGACGGTCGAACTGCCGATCGGGGTCGTGGAGAGCGGTCGGCACCGCAGTGCGGACGCGGCGGAGGGCAGGTACCGGTCACCCGACGGGAGCGTGCCCCAGATCGGGTCGTCGGCCGCGGGGCTGCCGGTCGACGCGAAGCGCCTCGCGAGGGCCACGCCGTGCGAGTCCATGAGGTGGACCACGAACACCGGAGCCCCGAGGACGGCGCCGGCCGAGCCCGAGTTCGTGGAGAGCGAGAACACCAGGACGGGTGGGTCGATCGCCACACTCGCGACGCTGGACGCTGTGAGACCAGTCGGTCCGTCCGGCCCCTCGGCGGTGATGACGGCGACACCCGCGGGGTGACCACGGAAGGCCGACTTGTAGGCGTCCGCGATGTTCGACGGGACGGCGTTCGCCGGAGCTGCTTCGGGCATGGGAGTCGTTGGTTCGTTCCTCGTTCGGATCGGTGCGGCTCGCCCCTCGGCGGCCACGTCCCAACGTATGACCTCAACCAAGGTTGAGGTCAACGATTCCCAGGTTCCACGTATCCCGGGCGCGCCGTTCGGACCGCGAAAGCGACACTCTCGCTGGCCGCACCCGGCGTACGTTCGCGAAAGCGACAGTCTCCGCCGGGAATCCCGCGGGGAACTGTCGCTTTCGCGGCCGACCCTCGCAGCCAGGCTCGCAGACGAGCGGAGCCGTCAGCGGCGGCGGAGCATCACGACGGCGCCGGCAGCGGCGACGACCATCAGCACGGCGGCGACGCCGGCCGTGATCGTGACGCCGGAGTCGAACGCCGCCCGCGCCGACTCGAGCAGCACCTGCCCCGCCGACCCGCCGAGGTCGGCAGCCGCCGACACCGCGCCGCCGAGGGTCTCCTGCGCCGCGACGTGCGCCGACGAGGACAGCCCGTCGGGAACAACCACGTGCGCTCGGTAGGTCGTCGCCAGGATCGTCCCGAGCACCGCCGTCCCGAGCACCGCACCGATCTCGTACGCGGTCTCGGAGAGCGCCGATGCGGCACCGGCCTTGTCCGCAGGCGCCGTGGAGATGATGAGGTCGTTCGTGACCGTCTCCGACGCGCCGATCCCGATGCCCAGCAGCACGAACGCGAACGCCAGCGCGACGATCGACGCGTGGTGCCCGAGCACGGCGACCATGGCGTACGCGGCCGCCGAGAACAGCAGTGCGACGGCGACGACCCACCGCGGGGCCACCCGGCCGACGATCGGCACGACGACGAGTCCCGCGACGATCGTGAGCACGGAGCCCGGGATGAGCACGACCCCGGACGTGAAGGGGTCGAGCCCGGCGACGAGCTGCAGGTGCTGCGCGATGAAGAACAGGAACCCGGTCAGCGAGAACATCGCCGCCATGTTCATGAGCACGCTGCCGGTGAACGCCGTGCTGCGGAACAGCCGGAGGTCGAGCATCGGCGTGCGGGAGCGCAGCTGCCGGCGGACGAACGCGATGCCGCACAGCACCCCGACGCCGAGCATCGCGATCGCGAGCCCGCGTTCCTCGACGTGCACGACGGACTTGATGGCCCAGGCGATCGGCGCGAGCGTGCCGAGCGACAGCAGCATGCTGAGGACGTCGACCGGACCGGGGTTGCGGTCCTTCGACTCCGGCACGCAGAACGCCACGCCGACGAGCATCAGCACGAGGATCGGCACCGCGACGAGGAACACGCTCCCCCAGTGGAAGTGCGCGAGCAGCGCCCCACCGACGAGCGGACCGAGCGCGTTGCCCGCGGCGAACATCGTCGACCACACGGCGAGCGCCATCCGTCGCTCGGTGGCGTCGGTGAACACGTTGCGGATGATCGACAGCGTGGCCGGCATGAGCATGGCGCCGAACACTCCCATCGCGATCCGGGCGGCCACGAGCATCCAGGCGTCGGTGGCGAACGCCGCCGCGACGGACATCGCCGCGAAGCCGGAGGCGCCGATGACCAGGATCCGTCGACGGCCGATGCGGTCGCCGACACTGCCCATCACGACGAGGAGGCCGGCGAGGACGAGCGGGTACGCGTCGACGATCCAGAGCTGCGTGGTGGCGTCCGGGTCCAGCGCGCGCGAGATCGACGGCAGGGCGAAGCTCAGGATGGTGTTGTCGACCGAGATCAGCAGGACCGGCAGCATGAGCACGGCGAGCGCCAGGAACCGTCGCGGGCGGCTGGTGGTGACCCGCGTGGCGATGGGACTGGTGAGGAGTGCGGACATGGTGGTGCTCCACGGACTTCGAGGGTGGTGCCCCGGGCGCGGAAGTCGTCACGCCGCCCGGCAAGACCTCTCTACTGTACCGTCTGGACGGGTATGTTGCAAATACAACCAAACGCCGGACTGGAGGGGGGGGGGGGGGGGGGCCCCCCCGCCCCCCGCCGCGGGGGGGGTGA
>JASCOI010000232.1 GCA_029959665.1 Microbacteriaceae bacterium PS02333 | reverse complement strand
GTCAACGAGGCGGGCTCAGGGACGGATCGCGTAGCGCCGCACCCGCACCGTCCCGTGCCGCTCGATCGCTTCGAGCGTCGCCCCGTGGCGTTCGAGCGTCGCGATCGACCCCGCGTTGTCGTCGAGACAGAGCGCCAACACTGGGTCGATCCCAAGCGACTCGGCGTGACGTAACACTTTCCCGAGAGCCCACGACGCGACACCTCGCCCGCGGACAGATGGCCGGACCCCGTAACCGATGTGACCGAAGCGCTGCACGCGCTCGTCATCAGCAGCACGGAGGGCGATCCCCCCGAGGACTTTCCCGTCTTCGACGATCCACCACAGCTCTCCCGGGCCCTGCTCGATCCGAGCAACCCAGTCACGGAAACCCTTGTCCGTGTCCACGTCGTCGTCTGAGCCGATGCCGAAGCCGTCCTCGTGCAGCCCGGGACCCCACTCCCGGTGCGCCTCGCTCCACGCTTCGAACAACTCCGCACGCGGTTTCACCAGCTCGAACACACCTCATCCTTGCAACTCGACGAGGCGGACACCAGAAGCGGACTGTGAGGCGGAGTGCACTTCGTGTCCGATAGCCGATCGGCAACTGAGACCCACGTCACCGTCAGCGGCCGAGGAACCGCGTCGGCCTTCGGCGCCCGCTGGACGACCGGCTGTCGGACACCCCGTGGACTCGAGGGCGCATCTCCGAACGCGGAAGCCCCGGCACAGGTCGGTGTGCCGGGGCTTGAACGCGGGAGGCTACTTCTTGCCGCCCTTAGCCTGCGAGAGCGCGCTGGCTGCCACGCTGCGAGAGCGTGCGGAGCTACGGCCATCAGTCAGGATCTTCGACGCCTTGGACGCAACACTGGAACTGGTGGTGCGGGAGCGGGAACTCTTCGACATGGTGAAGGCTCTACCTCCTTCCCCGCCCGTGTGCGAGGTATGCTGGGTGCTCGCTTTCCAGAGTGAACTCCCAGTGCCCCCTCCCGCCGACCTGGCGAGGGGGCACTTCGCTGTAGTGGACGTCTGCCCAGGGGCGCAGACAGACGTTGTTGGCTCTCACCGGTCACACCGGGAACTGCTGGATCAGCGACTGCTGCTGACCGCGGTGCACTCGGAACGGCTGTCGGGACACCTCGGTGCCGTCCACCTCGATCGAGAAGTGGTAGCTGCCGTCCTTCTCGAGTGGCACGTTGATGCCGAAAGCGAGTGGCACGGCCTGGGCGTCTCCAGGGACCATCCACGGCGGCCGACCCATCGTGAACTGATTGACGAACTCGAGTTCCGGCAACGTCGCAGGGTCCTGTCCCGGCGCGAACGGCCGCACGGGCTGCTCGTCGGCGTCCAGAAGGCGGACTCGGATCGTGTGCTGCTGATTCGTTGCCGTGTACGGCACCCGCAACACGAGGCCGAGGTGGATTCCGATGGGGAACGGGGACTGAGGGGCGGACATGATGTCCGTGATTCCCGCGCCGTTGAGGAACAGCTTGCCCTCCGCCACCATGGCGTGGTCCGCGAGCATCGCGTCGATCTCCATGTGTGGACTCCTGTCTGTAGGACGCTCTGCATCGAGTGTAGCACACGCCAGACCCCGTGTAATACAGATTGCCATCGAAGGCTGTCGGAGTAATACTCGGAGCATGTCCACGATCGAGCAGTCCAACCGCGCAACCACAGTGTCCCTTCGGCTCTCGCCGGCGGAGGCTGAGGAACTCCGCCAGCGAGCGAATGATGCAGGGCTCTCGCTGTCGGCGCTGATTCGAGACGAGCTCTTTGGTCACGAAGCCGAAAGAGAGCTTGTACCCGTCGCCGGATCCGCGACTCGTGTACCTCAGGCCAGCCTGTCCGGTGCGATGTCCCTGAGTGGGTTCCGCCCGGGAGCCACGTTCAGCTCTGGATCCGTGTCCCCGCAGTCTGTGGTGACCTACCCCTCTCCTTATGGTGCGTCGTTCACTGGCTGACCCACAGAAGCTCCTTACTGACGAAAGAGCCCCCGACTGATGTCGGGGGCTCTTTCCGTGGCGTCCGTTCGATGATCGTCTACCGAGACGCGGCAGCGCTTCCTGTAGGCAGCCCGACGCTGCTAGGTTCTCGAACAGGGGGTACTCATGCAACGAACAGCTCGGATCGCCGTCGTCGCGACCCTCTTAGGAGTGGTAACGGCCGTCGCCGGGTGCACGGCCGGAGAAACCGCGCCGGAATTCACGCCGACCTCTACGCAATCGATCAGCGCCGCTAACCGCGACCCGGTAGCGATGGCGTCTCGGCACTTCGCTGTCCTCCAGCGGCCGTTCTCACTGCGAGACGCCTTCCCCGACGACAGCGAGGCGATCATCGAACCCGACGATCTCGTGCTGAACAGCCAACGCCTCGTCGCCGAGCGGGACGGCACGAAGTATTGGGTCGCTGCCACCGAGGACGGCGGCGTCAGCCTGATCGCACGCAACGGTGACCCGAACAGCCCGGACAACTGGGCGATCTCCGGCGGGCAAATCCGCCCGGGGATGATCGTGACGAGCTTGCAGGACGATGCCGGCCACGAGGTCGCGCTCGTGTCCGATGGTTTCGCATCGACGGGAGAGCCAAGGCTGCACCAGCTCGCAACAAACGTCTGGACGGGTCAGGACAGCAGCGGCTCCTGAAGGTTGCGGAGATCTGCCAAATTTCGATCGGCTGGCTGATTCACCCTCAGCCCTCATCCCTCAGCACGCTCCGAATCTCACAGGTCGATCGGCCACCGGTCACATGGGAAGATCCGGTCATGGTGAGTGACAATGCGATCGTTGAGGCTCTGCGCCGGGAGACGGCGTGGCGCCTTCTGGACCCTAGGAAGAGCAGCCGGCTGGACTACCGACTCACAGACGTCCGCGTTCGAGACGAACACTTGCTCGACATGCGCGTCACGCGGCGCGACGGAGAGTCCGCTCGTCTGGTCGTCGGAATGCCTGCGTCCGGTTCGCCTCAGTACTGGATTTACGCCCGACCGGAGGATGCTGCCGACTGGGTCGGGCAACTCCTCACTTGGGTCGACGAAGAGGTGTTCACGGACGGCTTGGGACCGGGACGCATACGGGAAGATCACGGCGGCGAGAGTTACGTCGTCGTCGCGAACTACGGATGGCATCAGACCGACACCAAAGAACACTCACGCCTCACTGCTGCCGCCGGGCTCGGGGGATGGCACGGCAGCGACTCGGCCTAATTTTGGGTCCTGGGTCGTTCCGGTAGA
>JASCOI010000231.1 GCA_029959665.1 Microbacteriaceae bacterium PS02333 | reverse complement strand
CCCCCCCCTTGGCGTCCGGGCCGCCGGCCGCTCCGGCCCCGGGCCCCCCACCCCCGCCGGTGGCGGCGTCGGCGACCGGGTCGAGGAGGCCCTCGCCCGCACGCTGACCGACACCATCACCCTCGACGACGACGGCACCGCCTTCGTCATCACCGGCGACATCCCCGCGATGTGGCTGCGCGACTCGACGACGCAGATGCTCCCCTACCTGCGCTTCGCGGCCGACTCCCCGGCGATCGCGGACGTCCTGACCGGGGTCGTCCGCCGGCAGTTCCGGTGCATCGACCACGACCCGTACGCCAACGCCTTCAACCGCTCGGCAACCGGCGCGCACCACGACGCCCGGGACCTCTGCGCGGACCCGTCGGTGTGGGAGCAGAAGTACGAGGTCGACAGCCTCGCCTACCCGGTCCAGTTCGCCCATCGGCTGTGGACGGCGACGGGGCGCACCGACCTGTTCGACGAGCGCGCCCACCGGGTCCTCCGCACGATCGTCGACCAGTGGCGCGCCGAACAGGACCACGACGCGTCCGCGTACCGGTTCGTCCGGGACGTCGGCATCGCGACCGAGACGCTCGACCGCGACGGTCGCGGCACCCCGGTCGCCGTCACGGGCATGACCTGGTGCGGGTTCCGGCCGTCGGACGACGCCTGCACGTACGGCTACAACGTCCCGGAGAACCTGCACGCGGCGCAGGCGCTGCTGGACCTCGCCGAGATCGCCCGCGACGTGTACGGCGACGAGCGACTCGCCGACGACGCCGACGCACTGCGGTCGGCCGTCCTCGACGGCGTGCGTCGGCACGGCATCGTCGAGCACGACGGCGAGCGGGTCTACGCATACGAGGTCGACGGGCTCGGCGGCGTCGTGCTCATGGACGACGCGAACATGCCGTCACTGCTCTCGTTGCCGTTCGACGCGCCCGACGTCATCGATCCAGAGGTCACCGCCGCCACCAGACGCCTGGTGCTGTCCCCCGCGAACCCGTACTGGTTCAGCGGTGCGGCGGCCGAGGGCATCGGGAGCCAGCACACCGAGCCGAACCGGGTGTGGCCGATCGCGCTCTGCGTCGAGGGCATCACCGGGACGCCGGAGCGCCGACGGGAACTGCTCGCCGTGCTGCTCGCGACGGATGCCGGGACCGGGCGCATGCACGAGTCGTTCGACGTGGACGACCCCGCTGCGTTCTCGCGGGAGTGGTTCTCGTGGGCCGACGCGATGTTCTGCGAGCTCGCGCTGACCGTCGCGGACGACCTCAGTGGTCGCGGAGCGCCGCGATCAACTCGCTCTTCCGCTTCGACGAGTACCCGGTGAGTCCGAGCTCCTTCGCACGCTTCCGGAGATCGGCGACGGTCCAGTCGTCGTAGGAGCCGGACTCCCCGCCCTTCTTCCCGACCGCGCGCTTGCCCTTCGCGGCCGCGGCGTTGCTGATCCGCGCGGACTTCTCCTTGGAGTTGCCCTCTGCTCGGAGTTCCTCGTACATCTCGGGGTTCTTCACGCCCCGCATCTGCTGGTTCGGCATGGCCGAGACCGTACGCCGTCGAGCCTCAGTGCTTCTCCGGGTCGTTGCCCCAGTTCATGAGCGAGTACCGCCACGCCGTGTCGTGCACGTCGCCCTTCGGCCGCTGCTTCGCGTGCCGCGCGACGTACCCGACAACCTTCCGCATGTGCGCGTAGTCGGCGTCCGTGTAGTCGGCCTGCTTCTTCTCGAGGATGCGGACGATGTGCCGTCCGCTCTCGTGCCCGGTGGACTCGGTGCTCCCGCCGGACTTCTGCCCCACCTCCTTGGACTCGTCGGTGTCGAGCCACTTCCGGAGCTCGGACGCGGTCATGTTGACCGCATCGGCGAAGTCGGCCCTGGTCTGCTGGTCGTCGTCACTCATGGCACCACCATCGTCCCGGCCGCTGGACGATCCGGCTGACCGGTGTCCCCCGGCAGGCGGGGCCGGTTCCGCGCCCGCTCGACCATCTCCCAGGGGCCGTCGGGTTCGGTGGACGCATGCCACAGGACCAGTACGAACCCGCCGACCCACGCACGCGCTACCCCGACGTCTCACCAGAGCCGCAGACGCAACCCGAGCCGGGCCTGCAGTCCCAGATGACGCCCGTCCCGGACCTCGGCGAGGACACCTACCGCGGGACCGGTCGCCTCGCCGGCCGCAAGGCGCTCATCACCGGCGCCGACTCCGGCATCGGCGGCGCCGTCGCGATCGCGTTCGCCCGTGAGGGCGCCGACATCGCACTCGCGTACCTGCCGGAGGAGCAGGAGGACGCCGACCACGTCATCGAGCAGGTCCGCGCCGCCGGACGCACCGCTGTCGCGATCCCCGGTGACCTCCGCGATCGCGAGTACGCCGGACGCCTCGTCGCTGAGGCGGTCGAGGGCCTCGGCGGCATCGACGCGCTCGTCAGTGTCGCGGGCAAGCAGGTCTGGCAGCCCGACCTGCTCGACATCACCGACGAGCAGTTCGAGGCCACGTTCGACGTCAACGTGTTCGGGTTGTTCCGGCTCGTGAAGGCCGCGCTCCCCCACCTGCACCCCGGGTCGACGATCACCACGACGGCGTCGATGGAGGCCTACAAGCCCGCACCCGACCGGCTCGACTACGCGGCGACGAAGGGCGCGATCAACAACTTCTCGAAGGGCCTCTCGCAGGCACTCATCGAGAAGGGCATCCGCGTCAACGTCGTCGCCCCCGGTCCCACCTGGTCGGTGCTGCAGGTCACGAGCGGCGTCGACCCCGAGACCCTGCCGGAGTTCGGCAGCAGCGAGTCGCCGATGGGTCGAGCGGGTCAGCCCGCCGAGCTCGCGCCCGCGTACGTGTTCCTGGCATCGCACGAGTCGAGCTTCGTCGCCGGCGAGACGCTCAACGTGAACGGCGGCATGGTCACGCCCTGACGTACGGCCGCAGCGGACGGTCTCAGCGGCTGTCGCGCTCGTACCGCGCTGTGTACACGAGGAACGTGATGTGCCCGAGCAGCGCGATCCCGAAGAACACCAGTGCGACGGCCCACACCCGGTTCAGGGTCCCGTCGCCGACGAACAGCATCACGATGCAGGCGATGACCGCCGCGGAGAGCAGACCGACCTGCACGGTCGACCAGGTCTTGCGCCAGCGGGGCTGCTGCGGCTGTGGGTTCACGAGACACCATCTTGCCGCACCGCGCGTGGCCCGACCTGGACATCGGACGTGCGCGCGGCTCGCGACGCGACCACGGGGCGGACGGGAGGCTCGGTGCGGGCGCGCGC
>JASCOI010000230.1 GCA_029959665.1 Microbacteriaceae bacterium PS02333 | reverse complement strand
TGCCGTAACTCAGCAGCACCCCACCACCGTGCTGGCTCGCGCGGGCGACCGCGGTGACCTGCTGCGCACTCGGACTGGCGAACAGGTTCCCCATCGCCGCACCCGCCGCCAACCCGTGCCCGACGAGACCGCCGAACGCCGGGTAGTGACCACTGCCACCACCGATCACCAGGGCGACCGTGCCGTCCGGGCTCGCCGTGGCGCGGGCGACACCGCCGTGCACCTTCCGCACCCACCGCTGGTTCGCCGCGACGAACCCGTCCACCATCTCGTCCGCGAAGTCCGCCGGATCGTTGAACAACCGGGTCATGCGCCTGCCTCCGTGGTGACCGCGCGCTCGGCGTCGGTCGTCGTCGGTGCGGAGCCGGCGCCGCCGGTGCCGCGGTGCTGTCGGGAAACGATCACCATGAGCACGCTCGACAGGACCATGAAGAAGCCGACGATGAACATCGGGATCTGGTACCCGCCGGTCCACTCGCTGACCGCGCCCGTGATGTACGGCGCCGCGAACCCACCGAGGTTGCCGACGGTGTTGATGAGTGCGACGCCGGCAGCTGCTGCGGCACCCGACAGGAACTGCGTCGGCACCGTCCAGAAGTTCGGCAGCGCCGCGAAGATCGAGCACGCGGTGATCGCGATGACCGCGACGGTGGCCGCCGGGGAGTTCATGTAGAGCGCCACGGGGATGCTGAGGCCGCCGACGAGCGCGGGCAGCGCGATGTGCCAGACCTTCACGCCGCGGCGGAAGGCGTCACGCGACCAGAAGTACAGGACGACCGCGGCGGGCACGTACGGGATGGCCGTGATGAGGCCCTTCTGGAACAGGTCGAACGACGTGCCGAACTGCTCCTGGAAGCCGTCGATGATCGTCGGCAGGAAAAAGCTCAGCGCGTAGAGCCCGTAGATGAAGCCGAAGTAGACGAACGCCAGCATCCAGACGCGGCCGTTGCCGAACGCGGCACGCAGGCCGCCCTTGCCGTGGCCGTCGTTCTTGCCCTGGGCGTCCTTGGCGAGTGCGTTCTCCAGCCAGACCTTCTCGTCCTCGTCGAGCCACTTCGCCTGGGACGGCTTGTCCTTGAGGACGAAGAGGCACAGGATGCCGACGATGATCGCGGGGATCGAGACGCAGAGGAACATGAAGCGCCAGCCGGCCAGTCCGCCGAGCAGTCCCTCGTGGGTCATCAGCCAGCCGGCGAGCGGGGAGCCGATGACGCTCGTCAGCGGCTGCGCGAGGTAGAACAGCGCGAGCATCTTGCCGCGGTGGCGTGCGGGCACCCAGGTCGACAGGAACAGGATCGCGCCGGGGAAGAACCCGGCCTCCGCGATGCCGAGCAGGAAGCGCAGCCCGACGAGCTGCGGGTAGTTCTGCACCCACGTGAAGAGCAGCGAGACGATGCCCCACGTGATCATGATGCGGGCGAGCCAGATCCGCGCGCCGAACTTGTGCAGGGCGAGGTTGGACGGGACCTCGAGCACGAGGTAGCCGATGAAGAACACTCCGGACGCGAATCCGAACTGCGCGGCGGTCAGACCGAGGTCCGCCTCCATCCCGTTCGGTGCCGCGAAGGAGATGGCGGTGCGGTCGAGGAAGTTGATGAAGAACATCAGCGCCACGAACGGCACGATGCGGATGGCGATCTTGCGGATGGTCGTCTTCTCGACGACTGAGGTGGGGATACCTCGCGTGGCGGGGATGTCCACGATGACTCCTGCTCGATGGGGTGGTCGACCTCGTCCGGCGCTGCTGCGCGTGCGGGTTCCGGAACGAGTTCGGGGCGCTTCGGCGCGCCCAGGACAGTGTGCATCGCGGCTTCCTTATTTGTCAACCGGTTGACCAGTTGACCGAACGGTACGATCTCCCCATGCCCGCGTTCAGCGAGAACGACCCGCTCAACATGCGACTCGAACTCGAGTCCGTGCCGACGGGGTCACCCGCCTCCGAGGTCGCCCGTCAGCTCGTCTCGTTGCTCACCGCCGGAGACCTCGCCCCCGGGTCACGCCTGCCGTCCGAGCGCATCCTCGCCGAGCAGCTCGGGGTCGGACGGTCGGCGGTCCGTGAGGCCCTCGCCGCCCTCGAGATCCTCGGCATCGTGCAGATTCGCCCGGGATCGGGCACGTACCTGCGCGGTGGCACGTCGGACCTCCTCCCCACGACGCTCTCATGGGGTCTGATGCTCGCCTCCAACCGGACGAGGGAACTCCTCGAGATCCGCTCGTCGCTCGAACGGACCGCGGCGATCCTGGCCGTGCAGCGCGCGACGGACGAGGAACTCGACGCACTCGGCACGACCCTCGACCAGCAGGACGCGGCGCTCGACGATCCGACCGCCTTCATCGAGGCCGACGTCCGCTTCCACATCCTGCTCGCCCGGGCCGGTGGCAACGACGTGCTCGCCGACCTGTTGCAGAGCCTCCGTTCGATGCTCAGCGTGTGGGTAGGACGGCGGGTGACCACGCGTGAGGCGACCGAGGCCGCGTACCGCGAACACCGTGCGGTCTTCGACGCGATGCGTTCGCGGGACGTCGCGGCGACCCAGCGGGCGATGGACGAGCACATGGCCACGGCGAGCGCCCGCATCGAGCACGCCGACCCGGTCCCCACGGAGTAGCACCGGTCCTTGCCGATCCGGCAACGGGGCTTGCGAGCCGGACCGGGCATGTGGCTGGATCGCACGATGCACGAGCATCACGACGTCCCCGCAGACGCGCATCCCGACCCGGCGACGTACTGGGAAGCCCGCTACGCCGACCAGGACCGCATGTGGTCCGGCCGGGTGAACGCGGTGCTCGCCGACACGGTGGACCGACTCGGGCCCGACACAGGCACGCCGCGTGATCTCCGGGCGCTCGATCTCGGGTGCGGCGAAGGCGGCGACGGCCTCTGGCTCGCGGCGCGGGGGTGGACGGTGACCGGCGTCGACCTGTCCGGCACCGCCACCGATCGCGGGCGCGCTGCGGCGGAGGCTGCCGGACTCGGTGATCGTGTGACCTTCGTCGCCGCCGACCTGGCCGTGTGGGACACCGACGAGCGCTTCGACCTCGTCACCGCGTCCTTCCTGCAGTCATGGCCGGTCGAGATCCCCCGCGAGGCGATCCTGCACCGGGCCACCCGGTTCGTCGCACCCGGTGGGCACCTCCTCGTGACCGCGCACGCCGCACCCCCTGGCGGCGTCCCCGAGGAGTTCCACGGACACCGCTTCCCGACACCGTCGGACGACCTCGACGCCCTCGCGCTCGCGCCCGAGGAGTGGGACGTGGGGGGGGGGGGGGGCCCCCCCCCCGCGGGGCCGCGCCCCCCCCGGGCGGGGGGCGCCCGCCGCGCCCCCGCGG
>JASCOI010000022.1 GCA_029959665.1 Microbacteriaceae bacterium PS02333 | reverse complement strand
CCCGCCGTGCGCGGGGGGCGCGCGGGGGGGGGGGCCGGCTGCGGCTCCGCCCGCGCGCCTCCAGTCCGTCTCGCTCGCGTCTACTGCACCGCCACCAGCGCGCGGACCTGGCGCTGCACCCGGCCGAGCATGCCGACCATGCCGCGGATCCGCAGCGGGCTGACCGCCTCGGACAGGCCCAGCGTCAGCGGGTAGTCGGCCGGCACCGCGAGCACCTGCTCGGCCGTCAGGCCGGACAGGCCCTGCGCGAGGATCGAGGCGAAGCCGCGGGTGGTCGGGGCCTCGCGCGGCGCGGTCGCGTGCATGCGGACGACGTCCGGTGCGTCGCCGTCCTCGCCCACGGTGACCGTGATGAAGACGGGGGACTGGCACTCCTCGACACGCTCGAGTTCGTCCTCGTGTCCCCGGAGTCGCTCGGGCAGTGCCGGGAGCTCGTTCGAGAACTCGAGGAGCAGCTGCAGCCGGTCGGCCTGGGACAGTTCGAGGAAGTCGTCGCGGATCTCGGCGAGTGCGCGGGGGAGTGCGGGTTCCGGGAGTTCGGTGCTCATCGGTTCGGAAGGGTACCCGGCTCCGCTCCCTGGACGATGGGCACGCGCACCGCGCTGCCCCACTCCGTCCAGGAGCCGTCGTAGTTGCGGACGTTCTCGTGCCCGAGCAGGTACCGCAGCACGAACCAGGTGTGGCTCGACCGTTCGCCGATGCGGCAGTAGGCGATCACCTCGTCCTCGTCGCCGATGCCGGCGCCGTCGCGGTAGACGGCGTCGAGCTCGTCACGGCGCTTGAACGTGCCGTCCGGAGCCGCGGCCGTCGCCCACGGGATGTTCACCGCGGTCGGGATGTGGCCGCCACGCAGCGCTCCCTCTTCCGGGTAGTCGGGAGCCGTCGTCCGCTCGCCGCTGTACTCCGGTGCGCTGCGGACGTCGACGAGCGGCTTGCCGAGGTGGGCGAGGACGTCCTCCTTGAAGGCGCGGACGACGGTGTCGTCCCGATCGACGACCGGGTACTCGACCGGAGCGGCCTCGGTGCGGTCGGTCGTGAGTGCACGGTCCTCGGCGATCCACTTCGCGCGGCCGCCGTCGAGGAGGCGGACGTCCTCGTGGCCGAACAGCTCGAAGACCCAGAGGGCGTACGCGGCCCACCAGTTGTTCTTGTCGCCGTAGACCACGACGGTGGTGTCGCGGCCGATGCCCTTGCCGCCGACGAGCCGGGCGAAGGCCTCGCCGTCGATGTAGTCGCGCTGCACCGGGTCGTTGAGGTCGGTGTGCCAGTCGATCTTCACCGCGCCGGGGATGTGCCCCGTCTCGTAGAGCAGCACGTCCTCGTCGGACTCGACGACCACGAGGTCCTGCGTGCCGGCGTCGAGCTGTTCCTGCAGCCAGGCCGTCGACACGAGTCGCTCGGGGTGGGCGTAGGCGCGGAACTCGGCGGACGGGTCGACCGGTGCGGTCATCGTGGATACCTCCTGGGTGCGGTGGCGCCGGACTAGGATCGGTGCTCGGCGTCGGGAGCAACGGTACGCGGACGTACCTCGTCCCCGATGCAACGTGACACCGCACGACACGCTTCCCGGAAGGCACTGCATGCCCCAGCACCTGGTCGACCGCGACCCATCGGTCTCCCCACAGCAGATGGCCGCGGCGCTGGTGCCCCCACCCCAGTTCACGGACGCATCGTTCGCGTCGTACCGCCCGGACGCGGACTACCCGTCGCAGGCAGCGGTCCGCGACGCGGTCGAGTCCTTCGTCGCGACCCGGCCGGAGCCGGCGAAGCGTGGGCTGTTCGGTCGCCGCCGCGCCGCGACCACGGACACCGCGCCGAAGTCGGGCGTGTACCTCGACGGCGGGTTCGGCGTCGGCAAGACCCACCTGCTCGCCGCCGCGTACCACGCCGAGCCCGGGCGGAAGACGTTCGGCACCTTCATCGAGTACACCGCGCTGGTCGGCGCGCTCGGGTTCCAGGGCACGGTCGACCTGCTCCGCGGGACGTCGCTCGTGTGCATCGACGAGTTCGAGCTCGACGACCCGGGCGACACCATGGTGATGACGCGGCTCATCAAGGAGCTGACGGAGTCCGGCACCCGGTTCGCCGCCACGTCCAACACCCCGCCGGGTGCCCTCGGCGAGGGGCGCTTCGCCGCGCAGGACTTCCTCCGCGAGATCCAGGCGATGTCGGACCGGTTCGAGACGATGCGCATCGACGGCCTCGACTACCGCCGGCGCGCGGTCGACGAGTCCGCCGCGGTCGTGTCGGACGTGTCGTCGTCGTTGCCGTCGTCCGGGGAGGTCACGCTCGACGACTTCCGCGCAGTCGTGGCACACCTGGCGACCGTGCACCCGTCGAAGTACGTCGCGCTCGTGGACGGCCTCGACGCGGTCGGGCTCATCGACGTCGCGGCGTTCACGGACCAGACCGACGCGCTCCGGTGGGTCGCGCTCGTCGACCGGCTGTACGACGCCCAGGTGCGGATCGTCGCATCGGGGACGCCACTCGACGCTGTGTACCCCTCGTCGATGCTCGACGGCGGGTACCGCAAGAAGTACCTGCGTGCCGCGAGCCGCGTGGTGGCCCTGACCCGCGCCGTGGACTGAGCCGCTCGCGCACCCGAACCGTCCTGCCAGGGCCGCACCGGGCCTCCAGGGCGGGTTGCGCGACGCCTGTCGGGCACCGTCCGGACGGACTGCGCGAACTCGTGGCCCCCGTCCAGGGGGTCGAGAGGCCCCGGTAACACGACGTTTACACAGCGCCCCGTCGCGTTACACCCGCGAAACACATCGTGCTCCCTCGCGAAACGTCACCTCGCCAGACTCGGTCCTACCCGAGGCGGACACGTCGGTGCCCCGATGCACAGCAAGCACCGCCGACGTGGTGACCGCACTGCAATCGAGAGGTGAGACATGCTTGATCAAGGCAACACAGCATTCGTGTTGATCATGGCTGCGCTGGTGTTGTTCATGACACCGGGCCTGGCGTTCTTCTACGGCGGCCTGGTGAAGGCCAAGTCCGTCATCAGCATGATGATGATGTCCTTCGGGGCGATCGCGCTCGTGAGTGTCCTCTGGGTGCTGTACGGCTACGCGATCGCGTTCGCCAACCACGGCGACCACACCGCGGTCTCCGGGATCGTCGGGTTCTTCAGCATCGACTGGAACCAGATCGGTCTCGGGCAGGCGTTCGAGCAGTCGCAGTCCAGCGACATCAAGACCGCGTTCCCGGACATGTCCTTCGTCGGGTTCCAGGCGACGTTCGCGATCATCACGGTCGCACTGATCTCCGGCGCGATCGCCGACCGCGCGAAGTTCGGCGCGTGGATGGTCTTCGCCGGTGTCTGGGTCACGGTCGTCTACTTCCCGGTCGCCTCGTGGGTCTTCAACCTCACCTCGGGCTGGGCTCCGGTCTGGGGCGTCATCGACTTCGCCGGTGGCACCGCGGTGCACATCAACGCCGGTGCGGCGGGTCTCGCGCTGGCGATCGTCCTCGGCAAGCGCGTCGGGTTCGCCAAGGGTGCACACAAGCCGCACAACCCGCCCTTCGTGCTCCTCGGCGCCGCGATCCTCTGGTTCGGCTGGTTCGGCTTCAACGCCGGGTCCGAGGGTGCCGCTGACGGCGTCGCCGCGCTGGCATGGGTGAACACGCTGGCCGCACCTGCTGCTGCGGTCCTCGGCTGGCTGCTCATCGAGAAGATCCGCGACGGCAAGGCCACCTCGATCGGTGCCGCATCGGGTGCTGTCACCGGACTCGTCGCGATCACCCCGGCGTGTGCGGCGCTCACCCCCGGCTGGGGTATCCTGCTCGGGTTCCTCGCGGGCATCATCTGCTGCTTCGCGATCGACTGGAAGTACCGTCTCGGCTTCGACGACTCGCTCGACGTCGTCGGTGTGCACCTGGTCGGCGGCATCTTCGGCACGCTGTACCTCGGCATCTTCGCCAACGACACCGGCCTCATCTACTCGGGCTCGTTCGCGCAGCTCGGCAAGCAGGCCGCTGCCGCCGGTGCGGTCGGTGCGTACTCGTTCGTCCTGGCCTTCATCATCGGTTGGATCATCGAGAAGACGATGGGCTTCCGCGTGAAGACCGAGGACGAGGTCGCGGGCATCGACACGGCCGTCCACGGCGAAGAGGGCTACGTCCTCTACGAGGAGCGCGACGAGACCCCGGTCTCCGTGCGCTAGCGCTCCCCCTTTCGAGCGAAGGCCCCCGCGTCCGCGCGGGGGCCTTCGTCGTGCTCTCTCCGCGAGACACCCCCGAACCACCCAGACACCGCTGGATTCGGGGCAGTCTCGGGTCGAGCGAGGTGCCCCAGGTCGACGCGGGCGTCGCGCGGGCGTGTGGGAGGGTGGGGGCATGACGACGACGTCGATGCTGACCAACCTCCGCGAGGTCGGGGGAGCCGGGTTCCAGGACGGCCGCACGCGGCGGGTGTACCGCGCGAACACCGAGCCGGACCTGCCCGCGAGCGTGTACCCGGCCGGAGTCGCCGTGGTGGACCTCCGGCGCGACGACGAGATCGCCCGGGTCCCGCACCCGCTCGCGAGCACGCTCGGCTACCGGGGTGTGCCACTCTTCGATCCGTCGACGGTCGAGTCGGGGGCAGCAGCCGTGCAGCTCGAGGAGCAGTACATCGACTGGCTGACCCGGCACAGCACGGGGATCGCGGACGCACTCCGGGCGATCGCGGACACCGACGGGGACGTGCTCGTGTGCTGTTCGGCGGGCAAGGACCGCACCGGGGTCATCAGTGCGCTGCTGGCCCGGCTGTGGGGAGCGTCGATCGACCGCGTCGGCGCAGACTACGCCGCGAGCGCGGACGGCCTCGCGGAGCGGTTCGCCGCCGAACGCGCGGTGAGCACCGATCCCGAGGCGACGGCCGTGGCGCAGCGCTGCGTCCCCGAGGTCATGACGACGGTCATCGGGCACCTGGAGCAGCGCTGGGGCAGCGTCGACGACTACCTGCGGTGGATCGGGCTGACGGACGACGAGATCCGCGCGCTCTGAACGGGACCACATGACGGGAGGCTCCCACCGGGCACGGCCGGACCGCCGCTGGCGCGTCGCTCCGGAACCGGCCGGCGGGGCCCAGGTGCGCGTCCGACGCGCATCGAGCCTCCCGTCCGTGGTTCAGGTCACCAGGCGTAGTCCTCCGGCGAGGTCTTGTGCCCCGGGAAGATCTCGTCGAGGCGCGTCAGCGCCGACTCGTCGAGACGGATGTCGACGGCGTTGACCGCCGACTCCCACTGCTCCATCGTGCGCGGTCCCGTGATCGGCGCCGTGATGCCCGGCTGGTGGAGCAGCCACGCGAGGGCGAGCTCCCCCGGGGTGTGGCCGAGGTCCTTGGCCAGCGACTCGTACGCGGTGAGCTGGTCGCGGTGGCCCTCGACGTACTCGGCGCTCCGGCCGCTCAGGCGACGGGAGCCCTGCTCGGTCTTCTCGATGATGCCGCCGAGGAGACCGCCCTGCAGTGGCGACCAGGGGATGACACCGAGGCCGTAGTGGCGGGCGGCCGGCAGGACCTCGCGCTCGACGTCGCGGACGACGAGGTTGTAGATCGACTGCTCGCTGACGAGGCCGAGGAAGTTGCGGTGCTTCGCGGCCTCCTGCGCCTGGGCGATGTGCCAGCCGGCGAAGTTCGACGAGCCGACGTAGAGCACCTTGCCCTGCGCGACCGCGATCTCCATGGCCTGCCAGATCTCGTCCCACGGCGTGTCACGGTCGACGTGGTGCATCTGGTAGAGGTCGATGTGGTCGGTCTGCAGACGACGCAACGACGCGTCGAGGGCCTGGCGGATGTTGTAGGCCGACAGCTTTCCGCCGTTCGGCCAGTCGATCATGTCGCCGTAGACCTTGGTGGCGAGCACGGTCTTCTCGCGACGGCCACCGCCCTTCGCGAACCAGCGGCCGATGATCTCCTCGGTGGCGCCCTTGCCCACCGAGCCGCCGTAGCCGTTGGCGGTGTCGAAGAAGTTCACGCCGAGCTCGTGCGCCCGGTCCATGATCGCGTGCGAGTCGTCCTCGCTGGTCTCCGGTCCGAAGTTCATCGTGCCGAGCACTGCTCGCGACACCGACAACCCTGTCCGTCCGAGGTGTGTGTAGTCCATGGCTCGTGTCTACGCCGACGAGGCCGGACCGTGAGAGGCCCTGCGAGTACCGGTCACGCATCCCGTCGCGAGTTCTCCACGTGTATTCCGGCGAGGGAATGCGGGGGTCGGGGGGAGGGGTAACGTGCGGGAGATGATCACCCCTGCACCGCTGCGCGGCAGCCGGATCCTCGGGTTCGGCCACCACCAGCCCTCGCGCGTCCTCACCAACGACGAACTCTCGACGATGGTCGACACGAACGACGAGTGGATCGTGACCCGGACCGGGATCCGCATGCGACACATCGCCGGGCCCGACGACACCGTCACCTCGATGGCGACCGAGGCCGCGCGTGCGGCCCTCGCGGACGCCGGGATCGACCCCACCGACGTCGACCTCGTCATCGTCGCGTCGACCACGCACCGCGACCGTGCGCCGTACACCGCCGGTCGGGTCGCTGCGGCGCTCGGGATGTCGAACGGCCCCGCGCCGATCGACATCAACACCGCGTGCAGCGGCTTCGAGTACGGCATGGCCCTCGCGGACCAGGCGATCCGCACCGGTTCGGCCGACACCGTGCTCGTGATCGGGTCCGAGCTGCTGTCCGGGATCGTCGACTGGACCGACCGCTCGACGTGCGTGCTCGTCGGCGACGGTGCCGGTGCGGCGGTCGTCGGTGTCTCCGAGACGCCGTCGATCGGACCGGTGTCCTGGGGCAGCGTGCCGCACCTGGAGCAGGCCGTGCTCGTGTCCGGGACGCCGGAGCGCTTCTCGCAGGAAGGTCGCTCCATCTACCGCTGGGCCATCACCGAGGCCGAGGGACACGCCCGCCGCGTCGTCGAGCAGGCGGGGCTGACGATGGACGACATCCAGGTGTTCGCGTTCCACCAGGCGAACCTGCGCATCATCGAGCCGCTCGTCGCGGCGCTCGGCGGCGAGTCGAAGTTCGTGATCCGGGACGTCGTCGAGTCGGGGAACACCTCGGCCGCGAGCGTGCCGCTCGGGCTGTCGAAGGCCTGGGCGCGCGGGGACCTGCCCGAGGGTGTCCCGGCGCTGCTGTTCGGGTTCGGCGGCGGGTTCGCCCACGCCGGGCAGGTCGTGATGACGCCGACCAGGTCGTGATCACGCTGGGCCGCGCGCGCTGACCGGGACTGCGCAGACGGGGGGGGGGGGGGGGGGGGGGGGGGGGGGCCCCCCCCCCCCCCGCGCGGGCTGCCGGGGACGGCGCAGCCGGGGGAGGGGAGGCGCGGGGCGGGGGCGCCACGCGCCGCCCGTCCGGCGTTCGGTCGCGATCAGAGCGCGGTGTCGGTCCGCTTGCTCTCCTGCTGCTCGTCCGTGCTCCCGCCACGGCGGCGCCATGGCAGCTGACGCTGCTTCGGTTCCTTCTGCTGCAGGACGATCGGGAAGTGCGCCGGCGGCAGACCGAAGCCGGTCCGCGAGGCCTGGATGACCCGACGGCCGAGTGCGTGGTTGCCGAGCCCACCGACGGCGGCGCCGATGCCGAACGGCAGCGCCCGACCGAGCATCGACGTGCCCTGCCGGGCGGCGAAGCGCTTGATGAACATGTCCCGGACCTGGCCGCCGATCCCGCTCACGACCTGCTTCGGCATCGACGAGGCGACCATCTCACCCCAGAACGCCGTGCGCGCCTGGCCACCGGCGGCCTGTCCGGCGAGCTGCTTGATGAGCTGCGTGCCCGGCGTGCCGAGGATCATCGCCATCACGAGGGTGCGCGAGCGCTCGGGGTCAACGAGGGCGATGCCGTGCACCTCGGTGACCGACTGTGCGAAGAGTGCCGTCGTCTCGAGGAAGCCCATCGTCTCGACGCCGGTCAGGCCGAAGCTCGCGGCGACGCCGATGCCCGGGATCACCGCGCTCGCGCCGACGGCAGCGCCGCCGGAGGTCACGGCGGTGAGGTAGTGCCGCTCGAGGATCTGGATGACCTCCGCGGGAGAGGCATCGGGGTGGCGGCGTCGGACACCGTTGACGTGCGCGACGACGACGGGGCGCTGCACGTCGAGAAGCCGGTCGAGCCAGCGCTCCCAGCCCTTCGCGGTCGTCGGGAGCTTCGCGCTCGTCGTCGGGGAGACCTCGGCGCTCGTCGTCCGGTCGACCGGGGCCTGGGGGAGCGGGACGATCGCCTGGTCCGACTGGTGGTTCTGCTTCGGGGCCATGGCCGCCACGCTACGCCGGGCATGTGGGAGGCTCGCTGGGTGGACCACCTCGTGCATGCCTCGTCTCCGGAACACGCGCTCGGCGAGGTCCGTCGCGACGCGGGGTTCCTCACCGTGCAGGAGACCGCTGCGCTCGCGCCCCGCGTCGCGGTGCTCGATCCGGGGTCGGTGCTCGTCGGCCGCGGTGTGGTGCTCGCCGCCGACGTCGTGCTGTACCCCGGTGTGGTGCTCGAGACCCGCGGGGCCGGGAGCGTCGAGGTCGGGGCGGGTGCCCGGCTCGGGCCCGGCGCGGTCGGTGTCGTCGCGGACGGGGGCGCGGTGCGCATCGGTGCGCATGCGCAGATCGGGCCGGGTGCTGTGACGATCACCGCTTCGGAGGGTGCCGACGTCGTGGTCGGTGCCGGGGCCCGCGTCCTCGGCGGTGCGCAGGTGGAGGGATCGGCGCGGATCGGTGACGGCGCGCAGGTGCTCGGTGCGGTGGCGGTGCGGGACGTCGTGCTCGACGGGGGCGGGACGCACGCGGAACCCGATCCCGATCGTCGGGGTGCCGTGGTGAAGGGTGCTGGGCGGGTGCACGGTGTGCGGCTGGCGGTGGGCGAGGTCGTGGCCGTCAGGACGGGGCCGTTGGTGGTGGAACGGCAGCGGGCGTACCACCCGGGCGCGGATGCGGTTGCGGCTGGGGGCGCGGGTGCGGGTGCGTCTGGTGACGCCTCGGTCGCTCAGGATGCGGCGTGGCGGTCGAGGAACGCGTAGACCTCCCCGTCGTCGACCCCGGGGAAGCGGCCGGACGGGAGCGACGCGAGGATCTGTGCGTGCAGCCGCGCGCTCGGCCACGCCGACCCCGCCCACCGGTCCTCGAGCGCTCGTGACGGCCGACGGCAGCACTGCTCGTCCGGGCAGCGCGAGGTCTCCCGATGCGTCGTCTCCCGCCCGCGGAACCACTTCGCGTCGTCGAACGGCACGCCGAACGTGATCGAGAACCCACCGTCCGGCGTCGATCCGGTCTGCGTGGAGCACCAGAACGTGCCGGTCGGGGTGTCCGTGTACTGGTGGAACTCGGTCGTCCGGTTCGCCCGGTCGCCCGCGCGCCGAGCGCCCCAGCGACGACAGACGATCTGGCCCTCGACGGCACCGGTGACGTCGACCGGCAACGGGAGCCCGTCGTTCTCGTACGCCTTGTAGACCGCGCCGTCGTCACCGACGCGGAGGAAGTGCACGCGCATGTCGAAGTGCTGCGTCATGAGGTTCGTCATCCGCAGCGCTGCCGCTTCGTGCGTGACACCGAACGCGTCGCGGAAGTCCTCCACCGCCAGGTCCTTCGCGCGCTTCGCCTGCCCGAGGAACGCCACCGCCTGGGTCTCCGGCATCAGACAGCACGCCGCGAAGTAGTTGATCTCGAGCCGCTGTTGCAGGAAGTCGGCGTACGAGTGCGGCGGCCGGTGTCCGAGGATCCGGTGCGCCATCGCCTGCAGCGCCATCGAGCGGAGGCCGTGTCCACCGGGGATCGACGACGGCGGCAGGTAGATCCGGCCGTTGGCGATGTCCGTGACGCTCCTCGCCGACCGGGGGAGGTCGTCCACGAAGAACAGGTCGAACCCCATGGACTCCGCCATCCGGCTGACCTCTCGGTGGGTCAGCGCGCCGGTGGTGTGCCCGACGGAGCGGATGCACTCCTCGGCGATGGCCTCGATCTCCGCGATGTGGTTGTCGCGCTCACGCATCCGCGCACGCTGCTCGGTGTTCCCGCGCCGTGCCGCTTCCGGTGTGGCGATGGCTTCGGACGCGCGCCGTTCGAGCTCGCGATGGAGGCCGACCAGCGCCCGCAACGCGTCGTCGCCGAGGCTCCGTCCGGGCCGGACGGTCGGGAGGCCGGTGGCCGCGTACACGGGCGCGGCCTGCGCCCGACGGAGTTCCAGTTCCAGGGCTGCACGGTCGTTGGGCGGCTCGTCACGGAGCAGGTCGGTCACCCCGACGCCGAGGGCATCCGCGAACGCCTGGAGCTCGGACACGCGTGGTTCGCGCCGTCCGTTCTCGATGAGGGAGAGGCGGCTCGCACTCATGCCGAGCACGGCGCCGAGTGCATCGAGCGTCAGACCCGCCGTCGTCCGGTAGTGGCGGATCCGGGCGCCGAGGAGTCCGGCGCGGTCCAGGTCGTCGTCCATGGGCTCACGGTACGCGTGGCTCCACGTTCCGGCAAGAACTGCTGATCTTGACGCCGAAGTGAAGTCTCTTCGGTGTTGTCCGGCCCCGAGACTGCTTCCACAGCGCGGTCTTGACGACCGGGCGGTGCAACGACGACCTGACGAAAGGCGCCACCGATGACCATCACCGAAGTACCCCGAACCACCGCCACGACCGTGGACGTCGTGTCGTTCGACGCAGTCGGTCTCGAGGACCTGGCTGCGGTCGGCGGCAAGAACGCGTCGCTCGGCGAGCTCATCCGTTCGCTCTCCGCCGCCGGCGTCCGCGTCCCAGACGGCTTCGCGACGACCGCCGACGCGTTCCGCCGTCATCTGGCGACGTCGGGGCTCGAGCACTGGATCGCACGGCAGCTGGAGGGGCTGGACGTCGAGGACACCCGAGCGCTCGCGCGTGTCGGTCGGGCCGTCCGGGAACGGATCGCCACGACCGATCTCGGCATCGCGTTCGAGCTGTCCGTCCGCGCGGCCTTCGAACGCCTGACCAGTGGCATGCCGGACGGCGTCAGCTTCGCGGTGCGGTCGAGCGCGACCGCCGAGGACCTGCCCGACTCGTCGTTCGCCGGGCAGCAGGAGACGTTCCTCAACGTCCGCGGTGTGGAGTCCGTGCTCGAAGCGATCCGGCAGGTGTTCGCGTCGCTGTACACCGATCGGGCGATCGCCTACCGCGTCCACCGTGGATTCGTGCACGACGAGGTCGCGATCTCCGTCGGTGTGCAGCGCATGGTGCGGTCCGATCTGGCCGCGTCCGGGGTGATGTTCACGCTGGACACCGAGACCGGGTTCGACCGGGCCGTCTTCGTCACGAGTGCGTTCGGACTCGGGGAGGGGGTGGTCCAGGGTGCGGTGAACCCGGACGAGTTCACGGTGTCGAAGACAGCGCTCGCGGCGGGGCGGCCGGCCGTGCTCTCTCGGCTCGTCGGGGCGAAGGCGACGCGGATGGTCTTCACGGAGGACACCGCCGTCGGACGGACCACCGCGTTCGTCGACACCGATCCGCTCGACCGACGACGGTTCTCGCTCACCGACGCCGAGGTCACCGAACTCGCGCGGACTGCTGTGGCGATCGAGCGGCACTACGGCCGTCCGATGGACATCGAGTGGGGCAAGGACGGACTCGACGGGCAGCTCTACGTGCTGCAGGCCCGGCCGGAGACGGTGGCGTCGCGATCCCTCGCGGGGGTCGTCGAGCGGCACCGCCTCGCCGCGACGCCGACGGAGTCGCCGCTGCTCGAGGGTCGGGCGATCGGCGCGCGGATCGGCGCCGGGCCGGTACGAGTGCTCGCATCCCCGCACGAGATGCACGACTTCGAGGAGGGCGAGGTACTGGTCGCGGACATGACCGATCCGGACTGGGAGCCGGTGATGAAGCGAGCGTCCGCGATCGTGACGAACCGCGGTGGGCGCACCTGCCACGCCGCCATCATCGCCCGTGAGCTCGGCATCCCCGCCGTCGTCGGCACCGGCTCCGCGACGACCGTGCTCGCCGACGGGGACGCCGTCACGGTGTCCTGCGCGGAAGGGGAGACCGGGCGCGTGTTCGCCGGGCTGCTCGACGTCGTCACCGAGCGCGTCGAGGTGGACGACCTGCCGGACCTCGGCGTCGACCTGATGCTCAACGTGGGGTCGCCGGAGCAGGCGTTCGGGTTCCAGGCGCTGCCGAACGCGGGCGTCGGGCTCGCGCGGATGGAGTTCGTCGTCAACCGGCAGATCGGTGTGCACCCGAAGGCGTTGCTGCACCTGGCCGACCAGCCGACCGAGCTGCGCGAGCAGATCGAGGACCGCATCGCGGCGTACGGGTCGCCGCGGGACTACTTCGTCCGCCGGCTCGCCGAGGGCATCAGCACGCTCGCGGCGGCGTTCGACCCGAAGCCCGTGATCGTGCGGCTGTCGGACTTCAAGTCGAACGAGTACGCGCACCTGCTCGGTGGCGCGGCGTACGAGCCGGACGAGGAGAACCCGATGATCGGGTTCCGCGGCGCTGCCAGGTACCTGTCCGACGACTTCGCCGAGGCGTTCGCGCTGGAGTGCGAGGCGATCCGGACGGTGCGTGACGTGATGGGGTTCACGAACGTGCGGGTGATGATCCCGTTCGTCCGGACGGTCGAGGAAGCGTCCGGTGTCGTCGAGCGCATGGCGTCGAACGGCCTGGTCCGTGGACGCGACGGGCTGCAGGTCGTGATGATGTGCGAGATCCCCTCGAACACACTCGACGCAGATCGGTTCCTGGACCACGTCGACGGCTTCTCGATCGGGTCGAACGACCTGACGCAGCTGACCCTCGGCGTCGACCGGGACTCCGGGATCGTCGCGGAGTCGTTCGACGAGCGGAACCCGGCCGTGCTGCGGCTGATCGACATGGCGATCGACGCATGCCGTGCCCGCGGCGCCTACGTCGGTATCTGCGGGCAGGGGCCGAGCGACCACCCCGACCTCGCCGAGCACCTCATGGCGCGCGGCATCAGCTCGATGTCCCTCAACCCCGACAGCGTCGTGGACACGTGGCAGCGCCTGGCTACCGGAGTGGAACGCCGGCACGGATGAGTGCGACACGGATCACCTCCGGAACCCGGGCCGGGCGGCGCGCCGGTCCTTTACCGCCGCGCGAGCTCCGCGCGCAACGGCAGGTCCTGGTCCTCGAGGATGAACTGCGCACCCACCGACGTCCGCGCGTTCACCACGACCGGCGCGAGCAGGTTCACCGTCGTCCCGGCGTCACCAGGGGTCGCCACGACGAGGAGCATCGCGTCCGACGGCGCGGTCAGGCCGATGGTCGCCGCCTGCTCGTCCGACAGCGCCGGCGCGTAGTCGGGCAGGTGTACCGCAGCGTCGAGCAGGAACATCTTCGGCGCGGACACCCCGGACGCCGTGGTCCCCGCACCGACGAGCGTGAAGAGCCCGTCGGCACCCGAGACCGGCGTCAGCGTGAACGCGACGAGGGGCTCGAGACCGAACGGTGCGACGGCGAAGGTGAGGTCGATGTTCATCGGAGGTAGTCCATCAGGGTCGGCTGCAGGACCTTCGCGGTGACCGCGAGGGCTGCCTGGTAGTTGGTCTGCTGCACCTGCAGGTCGAGGACGGCCTTGGCGAGGTCCTTGTCCTCGATCGACGAGCGGCGTCCCTCGAGCGTCACGGACGCCGTCTTCAGGGAATCCTGCGCGGCGATCGCGGCCGCGTGCCGGACGCCGACGTCGGCCTGTGCGCCGCGCACGGTCTGCAGGTGCGCGTCCACGTCGTTGATGCGGGGGTTCACGTTCACGCCGTTCTGCAGGTCCCCGACGACCGAGTCGATCATCGCGAACACGGAGTTCGACCCGGAGCCGAACACCGCAGCCCCGGAGGTGTCCACCCGCACCGTGGTCCCGTCGCCGATGCGCCGGTCGACGGTCGCGGTGGACGGCGTCCATCCGGTGGTGGGGTCGTACGCCGTCGACGAGGTCGACGACCCGGCGAAGACGGACCGCGCACCGTAGGTGGCGTTCGCACTCGCCGCGAGGTCGCTCTTCAGTGCCTGGAACTGCGTGACGAACGCATCGCGGTCGGTATCGCTCATGGTGCCGCTGTTCGCCGCCTGGACGGTGAGGTCCCGCACCTTCGTGAGCACCGAGTAGACGTCACCGAGTGCACTGTCCGTGTTGGCCAGCCACCCGACCGCGTCGTTCGCGTTGCGGGCGTACTGCGCGTTCGCGGCCTGCTCCTTGCGGACCTGCATCGACGACGCGGTGCCGACCGGGTCGTCCGACGGCTTCCCGATGTTCTTCAGGGTCGTGGCCTGCTCGGTGAGCTGCGCGACCTTGGCGGCACCGGCCTGCAGCCGGTTCGTCGCTGCTGCCATGGACATCTGGGTGGTCACACGGGTGATCACGGTCATCCCCTCCCGACGAGGCCGACGCGGTTGATGAGGGTGTCGAGCATCTCGTCGACGGCCGTCAGGACGCGTGCCGCGCCCTGGTAGGCGTGCTGGTAGCTGAGCAGGTTGACGTTCTCCTCGTCGAGGTCGACGCCGGCGCCCGACTGCTGCTGGGTGCGCGCGTTGGTGAGTGCGAGGCCGGTGAGCGTCGCCTCCGACGTCGCCGACCGGGAGGCCGTGCCCACGCCCGCCACGAACGTCGCCCACGTCTTGTCGGGTGCGTCCGCGGCCTTCCCCAGCTCGCCGAGCGCGTCGGCGACGGAGCCGTCGTACTCGCCGGCCGCGTTCCGCGTCGCGATGCCGCCGGCGTCGGTGGGGACGACGGTGAGACCCTGCGCGGCCGGGACACCGGCGGTGAGTGCGAAGAACGCGGCGCCGGTGGTCCCGCTCGCCGTCGTGCCGGTGGCGTGCACGGCGTTGACCTGCGCGGCGATCGTCGTCGCGATCGTGTCGTACGCGGCGGACGCCTGCGCGAGCGCACCGCCGGTGCCGTTGGCGTTCGCCGGCGCCAGCAGGGACACGTTGCCGGCGATCGATCCGCCGTCGAGGGCGACGGCGGACCCGGAACCGGAGGTCCATGTGAGGGTGACCGGCGCGCCGTCCGCGAGCCGGTTCCCGCCGCCGAGCGCGACCGAGCGGGCATCGGCGCCCTGCACGAGGGGGTTTCCGCCGATGAGCACGTCGACCGTGCCGTCGGCGTTCGCGCGGGTCGTGCCCCCGGCGAGGGAGGCGATCTGCTCGGTGAGCTGGTCGCGCTGGTCGATGAGCTCGTTCGCGTTGCCGCCGCCGGCGAGTGCGGCGCGGATGCGGCCGTTGAGGTCGGCGACCTGCTTCGCGGCGTCGTTGAGCTGCGACACCTGTCCGGCGACGGTGCCGCGAACAGTGGTCCACTGCGCGTCGACGGCCTTCGACCCGGCGGCCAGGGTGGACGCGACGGTCTTCGAGGCGCCGAGCAGCGCGGTGGCGGCACCCGGGTCGTCGGTGTGCGTGGAGAGGTCGCCCCACGCGGACCAGAAGTCGTCGAGCTTCGCGGAGAGCCCGTCGTCGCCCGGTTCGTTCAGCCCGGTCTCGAGCTGGTCGAGTCCGGCTGCCCTGGCCGTGGCGTACGCGGAGGACCCGGCAGCGGCGCGGACGCCGGCGTCGAGCGTGAGGGAGCCGAGTCGCGCGATCCCGTCGACGGAGACGCCCTGTCCGGCGAGGGCCGCGGTCCCGCGCATGAACCCGGTCTGCGCCGCGGGGATGGACGTCTGCGTGACGCGCTGGCGGGTGTACCCGGTGGTGCCCGCGTTCGCGATGTTCTGCCCGGTGACGTCGATGCCGGCACGTGCTGCGGCGAGGCCGGAGTACGCGGTCGCGAGCGATCCGAAGGTGCTGACCATCGCCTACAGGGTCCCGTCGAACAGTCGGGCCTCGCCCGTCGCAAGGCCGGAGGTTCCGGTGGCGTCGTACGTCGCGGTGTCGCCGACCGTGCCGGCGAGGGTCTCCTCGGTGGCCTGCGCCGCGGTCCGGAGGAAGCGGTCGTTCTCGTCCCGCAGGGCACCGATCTGCGTGGTCAGCTCGACCATGGCGTGGAGGTGCGACGCGAGGATCTCGCCCCACGGGCCACCCGGCGCCGCGGCGACGACCTCGCGCAGGGGAGCGTCGGGGTCGACGCCCCACTCCTCGGCGACGGCGGCGCTCTCCGCGCTCCGTTCGAGTCCGGTGGCGCGGAGACGCTCGAGCACCTGCTCGACCTCGCGGCTGGCGTGCGACACCCAGCGGGAGCGCCCGGCGGCGAGCAGCAGCTGCTCCTCCTCGAGCTTGAACGTGAGCAGTTCGAGCAGTTCTCGTTCGCGCCAGAGCACGGCGGACAGGTCGTTCACGCTCATCATCTCCTCCCGGTGTCGGTCATCCTGCGGACAGCGGGGACTATCGGCAGGCCGGGGTGCCCCGTAAGCGCGATGCCGGCGGCGGCGGGGCGGGTTTCGGCGCATCGTCGTCGCGTGCCTCCACTCCGGGGGACAGGAACGACCGTTCCCGCACCTGGGTCCCCCCAAATGCGGACCGGCAAACACCCCGTGTCCCCCCGCATTGGGGACGGGTGAGGGGGTGTTCAGGGGATTGCCAGCCGATACATTCAGAACGCACCCCGGGGGACAAACCGGAACGCGTCGCAGGGACGCGGGTGCACCGCCCGGAGGGACCCGGGCGGGTCTTCGGCGTACCGACCGGCCTCCACGCGGCCGGTGATCGCCGCGCCCACGGACGGGTCAATCCAGTCGAGACGACCAGGGGATCAGCATGGACCGCACCGAACGCAACGCGATGATCGTCGAGCACCTCCCGCTCGTCGGCTACATCGTGTCCGACGTCCGCGCACGTGCCACCCACCTCGACCGCGACGACCTCGCCGCCGTCGGTTCGCTCGCGCTCGTCGCGGCCGCCGACGCCTTCGACCCCACCCTCGGCGTGCCGTTCGGCGCGTACGCTCGCACCCGCATCACCGGCGCGATCGCCGACGACATGCGCTCGGCGGACTGGGCGAGCCGGGGGACCCGGAAGCGCATCCGCGAGGCCCTCGCGACGCAGGAGACGCTTTCCTCCCGGCTCGGTCGCAGCGTGTCCGTGCAGGAGATCGCCGACGCGATGGGCGTCGACCGCCAGTCCGCCGCCGATGCGATGAGCGACGCCGGCCGGGTCGTGACCCCGATCGACGAGACCGTGCACGACACCGTCGCCGCCGACCTGCCGCTCCCCGGCGAGGACCTCGTCGAGGCCGAGCGCCGCCGCTACCTCCGTGCCGCCGTCGAGGCCCTGCCCGAGCGGATGCGCTTCGTGGTCGAGGCCGTCTACTTCGGGGACCGTTCGGTCACCGACGTCGCCGCCGAGCTCGGCATCACCCACTCCGCCGTGTCGCAGCAGCGCTCCGAGGCGATGCGGCTGCTCCGCGACGGTCTGGCCACGCACTACGGCGACGGCGGCGAGACCCCGGAGCCCGTGTCCCGCACCACCGCGGCCCGCAGGAGCGCGTACCTGGCGAAGGTCGCCGCGAACGCCGCGGTCGGTGTCGCCCGTGCGGTGCAGGACGCCGCGACCGGCCACCACGTGGTCGCCAGCTGAGCCGTGGAACCGATCGGAAGAATCCCGACAGTTCTCCTAACGCCTCCGGCCGCCCGGCCGAGAGGACACCATGTCAGCCCACGGACGGGCTGACGAAGACCCAGATTTCACGGAGGAAACCACCATGGGTATGTCCATCAACACCAACCTCTCGGCACTCAACACGTACCGGAACCTCAACTCGACGCAGAACGACCTGTCGAAGTCCCTCGAGAAGCTCTCGAGCGGCCTCCGCATCAACCGTGCTGCCGACGACGCGGCCGGTCTGTCGATCTCCGAGGGGCTGAAGTCCCAGGTCGGTGGCCTCACGGTCGCCGCCCGCAACGCGCAGGACGGCATCTCCGTCGTGCAGACCGCTGAAGGTGGCCTCACCGAGACCCACTCGATCCTCCAGCGCATGCGCGACCTGGCAGTGCAGGCCGGCAACGACTCGAACAACGGTGCATCCCGCGATGCCATCAAGACCGAGGTCGGCCAGCTCCAGCAGGAGCTCTCGCGCATCTCCTCCTCGACCAACTTCAACGGCATCAACCTGCTCGACGGGTCGAACAAGCAGCTGAAGTTCCAGGTCGGGGCGAACGGCAACGACAGCTCGCAGATCGTCGTGGACCTCTCGGGCGCCGACGTGTCCGCGGTCGCGTCGAAGCTGACGAGCGGCGACGCTGGTCAGAAGTACACCCTGTCCGACACGGCGGCGAAGGCCCTCGCGACGACCGGCATGTCCTTCACTGTCACGAACGACGACGGCACGTCGACGACGGTCAACACCGGTGCACTGAACGGTGGCGCGGACTTCACCTCCACGCAGAACGTGGTGGACGCGCTCAACTCGAACAGCGCCTTCTCCGCCGGTCTGACCGCGACGGCGACCTTCACCTACGCGGCCGACGGCACGAAGACCGCGACCGGTCTGACCATCGCCGCCCGCAACGGTGGCTCGGTCGAGGAGACCACGGGCACCCCCGTGCTCGGGACCGGTACGGACGTCTCGGCGACGAAGGGCATCTCGTTCGACACCGCCGAGCACGCACAGGCTGCGATCACGGTCATCGACAACCAGATCAAGGCAGTGTCGTCGGCTCGTTCGCAGCTCGGTGCCATCCAGAACCGCTTCGACCACGCCATCAACGTGACGAACGTGGCCAAGGAGAACCTCACCGCGGCCGGCTCGCGCATCACCGATGTCGACATGGCGGAGGAGATGGTCAAGTACACGCGCGACAACATCCTCAGCCAGGCCGGCACGTCGATGCTCGCGCAGGCGAACCAGAGCACGCAGGGCGTCCTGTCGCTGCTCCGCTAGTCGCGGATCGCGCCGTCTTCCGGGGGGGGTCACGTCCCCGGGGGCCCGGGCCCCCCCGCCCCGCCCCGCCCGCCACGTAGCAACCAGGGAGTCCTGCGATGTCCACGACGAGTGCGACCAGCGGCAGCCTCGCGATCGACGGTCTCGTCAGCGGGCTCAAGACCACGGACCTCATCAACTCGCTCATGACCATCGAGCAGGTCCCGCAGACACTGCTCAAGTCCAAGGTCACCTCGACCAACTCGTTCATCTCCTCGCTGCAGACGATCAACGGGTTGTTCCAGTCGTTCGCGACGAAGGCCACGGCCGCGGCGCTCCCCACCTCGCTCGCCGTCTTCACCGCGTCGAGCTCCTCCTCGGCTGCGACCGCGACGGTCGGCGCCGGCGCCGCCGCCGGATCCGTCTCGTTCACGGTCGACGCGAAGGCGACGGGCCAGGTCGGTGTCACCGCCGCCATGTCCACCTGGTCGAGCACGGCCGCACCGCTCACGCTCGTCAAGTCGGACGGCACGAAGGTCGAGCTGTCGCCGGCATCCGGTTCGCTCGACGACACCGTCGCCGCGATCAACAAGGCCGCTGCCGGGATCACCGCGACCAAGGTCTCCGCCGGCACCGCCGCCGACGGCACGAAGCTCTACCGTCTGCAGGTGTCCTCCGACGCGACCGGCGCCGCGAGCGCCTTCTCGCTCTACCGGGGAACCGGTGCCGACGTCGACGCCGGTTCGGCGACCAACGTCCTCACCGAGACCGGTGCCGCCGTGGTGCGGCGGGCGGCAGATGCCTCGGTGACCCTGTACGCGGGAACCGCAGCGGCGCAGACGATCACGAGCGCCACGAACACGTTCACCGACCTGCTCCCCGGGGTGTCGGTGAACGTGGCGGCGACCTCGTCCGACCCGGTCACGGTCACCGTCGGCCGTGACGCGTCCAAGGCGCAGGCGGTGGCATCCGGACTCGTCGACGCGTTCACCGCGATCTCGTCCTACTACGCGCAGAACACCGGCGTCACCAGCACGACGAGTCCGACGACGGGGGCGACCACCACGACCGCAGGGGTGCTCCTCGGCGACGCCACGACGCGCACGGCGATGCAGCGCCTCACCAGTGCGATGTCGACCCCGGTGGACGGCAGGTCGCCGTCCTCGATCGGCATCGTCATCCAGAAGGACGGCACCTTCTCGTTCGACGCGACCGTGTTCCAACAGGCCCTCACTGCGGACCCCGCTGGGACGCAGTCCGTCCTGTCCGGCGTGTCCGCCGCGGTCGGCGCGGCCGCGAGTGCGGTGTCCGACAAGTACACCGGCTCCATCACCACCTCGATCACCGGCCAGCAGACGGTGGTCAAGGACCTCAACGACCAGATCGACGCCTGGGATCTCCGCCTGACCGCGCGACGCGCGACGCTGCAGGCGACCTACACCGCGCTCGAGACCAGTCTCAGCAAGCTGCAGTCGCAGTCGAGCTGGCTCTCCGGCCAGCTCTCCGGGCTGTCGAAGTCGAGCTGAGCGAGGAGACACCATGTACGACAAGAACACGCTCCGCCGCCGCGCGCAGTACACCAGCGAGGCCGTCCTCTCCGCGACGCCGGCACAGCTCGTCACGATGCTCTACGACCGGCTGCTGCTCGACCTGCACCGTGCAGAGGCCGCGCAGACCACGAGCGACTGGGAGGCCGCACGCGAGCAGCTCCTGCACGCCCAGGCCATCGTCGGCGAGCTGTCCGCGACCCTCCGCATCGACGCGTGGGACGGCGGCGAGGGACTCCTGGCGATCTACAACTACGCGTCCACGTCGCTCATCACCGCGAACGTGCACCGGGACGTCCACGCGACCCGCGACTGCATCCGGATCCTCGAGCCCCTGCGACAGTCCTGGCACGACGCCGCTGCGGCCATCCCGGCGACGCCGGCACCGGCACAGCACACGATCGGCGGAGCGCTCGGTGTCGCCTGAGCAGACCACGCCAGACGAGCAGACCGGGCCCGACGAGCAGCGGGCCGCTTGGGAGGACGTGCTCACGTCCCTGGAACAGGCGGCGGTCGCGGACGACCCGGCCCCATGGCACGAGCCGACCGGGCTGGGTCGGATCCCGCGGGACCTGGTGGGGCGGGCCTCCCGACTGCTCGCCGCGCAGCGGGAACGCGTGCAGTTGCTGGAACAGGAACGCCGCAGCACGCTCGAGCACCTCGGGGCGCTCCGCGCGGTCGACGCGACCCGCGAACCGCAGCGCTCGGTGTACCTCGACGCCTCCGCCTAGCGAGCCGAATCGCGCGTAGGCGGTCGAATCGCGCGTAGGAAACCGAAACGCGCGTAGGAGGTCGGAATTTCCGACCTCCTACGCGCGAAAGAGCTTCCTATGCGCGAAACAGCCCACGCGCGGAACGGCCACCTACGCGCGAAAGAGCTTCCTACGCACGAAACGGCCCGGGCGCGGAACGGCCACCTCCGCGCGAAACGGCCGGCCCCCCCGTTCGGGGCAACCGCTAACACCGCGGGACACGCGCTCCGATAGCGCCCCACGAGCACGGATCGCTCGACCACCCGGCCACGGATCGGCCACCACCGCACGGTGTCATCGCACAGGGACGACGGCACCTTGACGAGGGGACCCTCCGTGTTCGATTCCGTGACGTCGGCTGCGCTGCAGAGCGCGCTCGACGGGCTCTCGATGCGCCAGCGCGTCATCGCGAACAACATCGCGAACATCAACACCACGAACTACCACGCCGAGAAGGTGCAGTTCGAGGACGCGCTCGCCAAGTCCGTCGTCGAGGGCAACGGCAGCACGACGCCGACCGTCGCGCGGAGCCTCGAGCCCACGAACACGAACGGCAACAACGTCAACCTCGACGAGGAGACGCTCTCCAACATCGACACGGTGCTCCGGTACCAGTTCGCCACGCAGGCGATGAACTCCGAGCTGACCAGCGTCCGTGCGGCGATGCGGACCAACTCGTGACGACGTTCGACGCGATCGGCATCGCGAGCACCGGCCTCACCGTGCACCGGAAGTGGCTCGACGCCATCTCCGACAACATCGCCAACGTCAACACCGTCCGCTCGATGGACGACAGCGCGTTCCAGGCCCGGTACGTCGAGGTGCAGGAGGGCAACGGCGTCTCCGGCGCCTACGTCAAGGGCGCCGCGTTCGGCAGCGCCGCCGGCCGGGTGACCTACGACCCGGACAACCCGCTCGCGAACGCCGAGGGGTACGTCCGCATGCCGGACATCGACCTCGGCACGCAGATGGCGGACCTCATCATGGCCCAGCGTGGCTACCAGGCGAACGCCGCCGTGGTCGACCGCGCCAAGACCGCCTACGAGGCGGCACTGCAGATCGGGAAGAACTGATGCCCATCGACGCCGTGAACGGTGTGACCACGAACGCCCTCTCCGGGGTGTTCGGCACGAACCAGGCCACCACGCCCGCGACCACCGCCGAGCCCACCACCGGTACCGACGGGTCCTTCGCCGCGAGCCTCGGCAACGCCGTCGACGGGCTCCAGGAGTTGCAGAGCACGTCGAAGACGCTCGCGCTCAAGGCCGTCACCGGCAACCTCGACGACATCCACGACGCCACCATCGCGTCCACCCGCGCGCAGGTCACGCTCGAACTCGTCGCCGCCGTCCGCAACAAGGGCGTCGACGCCTTCAACGAGATCATGAGGATGCAGGCCTGATGCCCGCCGCACTGCAGAACGTCTTCGGCCGCCTCGGCGCCTACGTCAAGGGCTTCTCCGCCGCTCAGCGCACCATCGCGATCCTCGGGGTCGCGGCGCTCGTGCTCGGCGGCATCGCACTCGCGTCGTGGCTCGGCAAGCCGTCCTACGCGCCGCTCTTCACCGGGCTGGCCGCTGCCGACGCGAGCTCGGTCACGGACCAGCTCACCACCGACGGTGTGCCGTTCCAGCTCACCGACGGCGGGGCGACGATCCTCGTGCCGCAGTCCGCGGTGTACACCGAGCGGCTCAAGGCGGCGTCGAACGGCCTGCCGTCGTCGAACGAGGGCGGCTACTCGCTGCTCGACAAGATGGGCGTGACGAGCTCCGAGTTCCAGCAGGACGTCACCTACAAGCGCGCGATCGAGGGCGAGCTCGCGAAGACGATCTCGGCGATGGACGGTGTGCAGACCGCCACCGTGCAGCTCGCGATCCCGGAGAAGTCGGTGTTCGTGTCCGAGGAGAAGGACCCGACGGCGTCGGTGTTCATCGCCACGAAGAACGGCGTCCAGCTCACCACCGACCAGGTGCAGTCGATCGTGCACCTGACGAGCGCCGCGGTCGAGGGCATGCAGCCCACCGACGTGTCCGTGGTCGACGCGAAGGGCCAGACCCTGTCGGCCGTGGGCACCGGCGCGACCGGGTCGGGTGCCGACCAGGCAGCGGACTACGACGCAACCACCTCGAAGAAGATCCAGGACCTGCTCGACACGACCCTCGGAGCCGGCAACGCCAGCGTCGTCGTGTCCGCGACGATGAACCAGAACACCGGGACCCGCACGTCGGAGTCCTACACGACGCCGACCTCCGGACCGGTCGCGCTCAACGAGTCGTCGACGAAGGAGCAGTACGGTTCCGGCTCCGGTGCATCGGGCGGTGCGACGGGTGTCCTCGGCCCGGACAACATCGCCGTCCCGAACGGCACCGCGACGAGCGGCACCGGCGACGGCGGCTACACGAACGAGTCGGCGACGAAGAACAACGCCGTCGACCACACCACCGAGACCACGCAGATCCCGTCGGGCGGCGTCGACCGGCAGACGGTGTCCGTCGCGCTCAACAGCAAGGCCGCCTCGGTGCAGAACGCGAACCTGCAGAGCATCAACGACCTCGTGTCCGCCGCTGCCGGTGCCGACACCGCCCGCGGGGACCAGGTCAAGGTCGCGATGATGGACTTCGACACGACCACCGCCGACGACGCCGCGAAGGCGCTGAAGGCGCAGCAGCAGGCCGACCAGCAGGAGGCGATGTGGTCGGCGATCCGGACCGCCGGCATCGTCATCGGGATCGCACTGGCCCTCATCGCGCTCATCATCGTGCTGGTCAAGCGCGGCCGGCGGCAAGAGCGCGAGAGCGTCGACGTCGGCGAGCTCGACGCCTTCGGGAGCGCGTTCGAACTGCCGTTGGCGGTCGACGCGGCCGAGCAGCGCGCCGGGCTCTCGTCCGCCGGCGACGCCCCGACCGTCGCGCTGCCGACGCTGCCGCACGACGACGCCCCGACCGAGGTCCTCACCACCGACGAGATCACCGCCGAACGCCGCCGCCAGGACATCTCCGCCCTCGCCGAGCGCGACCCGAAGCGCACGGCCGAGCTCCTCCGCGGGCTCCTTGACGACCGGACCACGGTGTGAACGCCGCCGCCCCCGCATCCGGAGACCGCGCGCTGACCGGTGCGCAGAAGGTCGCGCTCATCCTCATGCAGATGGAGACCGAGCGCGCCGCCGAGGTGATGAAGCAGTTCTCCGAGCTCGAGGCCGAGGAGATCTCCGCCGAGATCGTCCGGATGCGCCGCGTCGAGGACACCGTCGTCGACAAGACGCTGACCGAGTTCCACCGGATGACCCTGACCGGGCGCACGCAGCGTCGCGGCGGCAAGGAGACCGCACTCGGGCTCCTCGAGGCGTCGTTCGGTGCAGAGCGCGCCGCGGGTGTCATGGACCGCCTGGCCTCGAACCTCGCCGGGCAGTCCTTCGACTTCCTCGACGACGCCGAACCGGGTCAGATCATCACCCTGCTCGAGGGCGAGCTCCCGCAGACCATCGCCCTCGTGCTGGCGCACCTGAAGCCCGCCCAGGCGAGCGCCGTGCTCGCCGGGGTCGACGAGCGTGCCCGCACGGACGTCGCGCAGGCGTTCGCCACGATGGGCTCGGCGACCCCCGAGGCGGTCGGCATCGTCGCCGGTGTGCTCCGGCAGCGCGCCGGCGCCGTCGTGTCGCCACGCGAGAGCATCGAGGTCGTCGGGGGCATCCAGCCGCTCGTGGACATCATCAACCGGTCGGACGTCGCCACCGAGAAGGCCGTGCTCGACGGTCTCGAGGCGCGCGACCCCGAGCTCGCGGAGGACATCCGCTCCCGGATGCTCACGTTCGAGGACATCGTCAAGCTCGAGGCGCGGGACATCCAGCAGGTGCTCCGCGGCATCGACTCGAAGATCCTCGCGACCGCGATGAAGGGCGCTGCCGGACCGGTCGTCGAGACCATCCGCGCCAACGTCTCCGAGCGCAACCGCGAACTGCTCGACGACGAACTGCAGGCGATGGGCCCCGTGCGCGTCTCGCAGGTCGAGGAGGCCCGCGCCGAGGTCGTCCGCTCCGTCCGCGAGCTCGAGGCGCAGGGCGTCATCACCGTCCACCGCGCGGAGGAGGACGAGCTCGTTGAGTGACACCACCTTCGAACGGGTCGCGTTCCCCGTCGTCGCGGACGCCGGGCTCCGCGACCGCGTCGCCAGCGCCGAGGTCCGCGGGCACGCCGCCGGGTACGCAGCAGGGCTCCGGGCCGCGCAGGCGGAGACGGACACCCTGCGCGCCGAGCTCGCGGCAGCGCACGACCACCGTGTGGCGCAGCTCGAGGCGGAGTCGGCGCGACGGCTCGCCGTGCTCGGCACGATGACCGACGCGCTCATCGCGCGCACCGTGCCGGTGCTGGAGTCGGCGGAGCGATCCGTCGTGGAAGCCGCCGTCGAACTGGCCGAAGCCGCCGTCGGGTACGCGATCCGGTCCTCCCGTCCGGTCCTGGAGGCCGGGGTCGACTCCGGTGCGGAGGCGACGGTCCGCCGTGCGCTCGCGTCGGTCGACCACACCGTCGCGATCGCCGTGCGGCTCAGCCCGGCGGACGCCGCGGCGGTCGCCGGGCTGGACCTGCCGGTCCCGGTGCGCGCGGACGCGACCCTCGCCGACGGCGACGCGGTCGTCGACCTGCCGGACGGCATCCTCGACGCCCGCATCGGTGTCGCGCTCGCCCGCGCGAAGGACGCGCTGGGGGTGACCGCGTGAACGCGACGCTCCTCCGCCCGCGCGGCCTCGACGCCGCCGTGGCCCTCGCCGCGCCGCAGCGCGTCGGCGTCGTGACGAGCGCCGTCGGCCTCGGGCTGACGATCGCCGGACTCGACGCGCGCATCGGCGAGGTCGTCCTCGTCGGGCACGACGACGGACCGCAGACCGCCGTCGAGGTCGTCGCGACCGACGCGACGGGCGTCCGCTGCATGCCGCTCGGACGACTCACCGGGATCACCGCGGGGACGCCGGCTCGGCCCACCGGACGTCCGGTGCTCGTGCCGACCGGTCACGGCCTGTTCGGACGGGTGCTCGACGGACTCGGTCGCCCGATCGACGACCGCGGCCCGCTCGACGCCGACGACTGGGTGGAACTCGACCACGCGACGCCGAACGCCATGGCACGGACGCGCATCGACACGCCGATGCAGCTCGGGGTCCGGGTGCTCGACACCCTGACGACCGTCGGGCGCGGGCAGCGCATGGGGTTGTTCGCGGGCTCCGGTGTCGGCAAGTCGTCGCTGCTGTCGATGATCGCCAGGGGGAGTGACGCCGCCGTCAACGTCATCGCGCTGGTCGGGGAGCGCGGCCGCGAGGTCCGGGAGTTCCTCGAGGACGACCTCGGGCCTGCGGGCCTCGCACGCTCGATCGTCGTCGTGTCCACCTCGGACGAGCCGGCGCTCATGCGTCTGCGCGCCGCGTTCGTCGCCACCCGCATCGCGGAGTCGTTCCGCGACGCCGGGCAGGACGTCGTGCTGATGATGGACTCGCTCACCCGTGTCGCGATGGCGCAGCGCGAGATCGGGCTCTCCGTGGGGGAGCCGCCGGCCACCAGGGGCTACCCGCCGTCGACGTTCTCGGTCCTCGCGGGGCTGCTCGAGCGCGCCGGCACCGACCGCGTCGGGAGCATCACGGGCCTCTACACGGTGCTCGTCGACGGGGACGACCACAACGAGCCGATCGCCGACTCCGCCCGGAGCATCCTCGACGGGCACGTCGTCCTCGACCGGAAGCTCGCCGTCACCGGGCACTTCCCGTCCGTGGACGCCCTCGGCTCGATCTCCCGCGTGGCGTCGAAGGTCACCACCGACCGCCAGCGCGCCGCTGCGACGGGCCTCCGGAAGGTGATGGCCGCACGGAAGGCCGCGCAGGACCTGCTCGACGTCGGGGCGTACCAGCGTGGGACGAACCCGCTCGTGGACGCGGCCGTCGACCACCAGGACGCGATCGACGCATTCCTCCGCCAGGGCATGGACGAGCGTGCGACCGCGGACTCGTCGTGGGATCGCCTCGGCGCACTCGTCCAGCAGCTCGGGGGTGTCTGATGGCGCGCCGCTTCCCGCTCGCCGGGCTCCTCCGACTCCGACACGCCGAACAGGACCAGGCCGCAGCGGTCCTCGCCGCCGCGAACGAACGCGTCCGTGACGCCGCCGACGCCCGGATCGCCGCGCGCCGGAACCTGAGCGACCAGGAGGCCACGATGCCGATCGAGGACGCCGCGACCCTCAGCGCCGTCGCCGCAGCTCGTGCCGCCACCCGCGGGATGCTCGAGGAACTCGACGCCGTCGTGCAGCACCGCCGCGCCGACGCCGATGCCGCGCAGGGGTCGTACAACGCCGCCCGTCGCGCAGCGCTGGGGCTCGAGAAGCTCGAGACGCAGCACGACTCCCGTGTCGCGGCGGAGGACCTGCGCACCGAACAGACCACCCTCGACGAGATCGCGGCACGGAGCCCGCGCGACCTCGGGAACGGAGACGGCCGATGAGCCTCGACACCGTGCTGAGCCGGATCTCCGAGATCCGCTCCCAGATCGACACGCTGCAGAGCGGGACCGCTGCCACCGCGTCCGCGTCGACCTCTTCGGCCGACTCGGCGGCGTCGAAGGCCTTCGCGTCGGCACTCGCCGACGCCTCGGGGACCGCCCCGCCGACGACCGTCCCGGCGACGTCCGTCGACGCCGGCAAGGGGACCGTCGCCACCGGCAGTGGTGCGACGGGGGACGACGTGGTCGCCGACGCGAAGAAGTACCTCGGCGTCCCGTACGTGTTCGGTGGGACGACCACCTCGGGCATGGACTGCTCCGGACTCGTCCAGACCGTCTTCAAGGACCTCGGCGTCACCATGCCGCGCGTCGTGCCGGACCAGGCGAAGATGGGCGTCGCGGTGCCGTCGCTCGCGCAGGCGCAGCCGGGTGACCTGATCATCCCGAAGGGCGAGGGTCACGTCGTCATCTACGTCGGGGACGGCAAGGTGCTGCACGCGCCCCGCCCCGGCAAGGACGTCCGCATCGTCGACAACTGGTACAAGGACTCGGACATCGCGACCATCCGGCGCATCGTGCCGTCGGCCCAGGACGCCGTGGCGACGAAGGCCGCCTCCGCTGCCGGTGCGGGTTCGTCCGGGACCGACCTGCAGACCGCTGCGCTGATGTCCCTGCTGCAGTCCGGGAGCGCCGCCGCATGACCATGACGATGCCCACCGCCCCGGGCGCGCCCACGGCTGCGGCTCCCGCTCGTGCCGGGTCGTCCGCGAAGGACGACGCGACCACGAGCACCGGGTTCGCGGCCGCGCTGACCGCTGCGTCCGCCGCAGCGCCTGCCGCCGGGCGCGGTCCGGCGCGGGACACGGACGGACGTCAGGCGGCGGACTCGACCACTGTCGAGTCCGGCGGGGCCGTCGACGCCACCGCGACGAAGGCCGCGCCGGGTCAGATCGCGCCGTCGGAGCCCGTGCCCACGCAGCCCGCACCCGCGGATGCCGGCGCACTCGCCGCACTCCTCGGCCTCCCGGTCGCGGCCGCCTCGCCAGCGCCCACCGTGCCGGGCGCAGCGCACACGGCCCCCACCCCGGACGCCCCGAGTCTCGCGGTGGGCGACGGTTCTCGTGCTCCGGAGGCCGAGCACGGTCGCGCAGCACGAGTCTCGGCCGAGGCGCTCGCGGGCGCGGCGCAGCCGGCGTCCGGGCGCGCCGCGCAGCCGAGTCTCGCGGAAGGTGACACCCCTCGGGCCGCGCAGGGCGAGGACGGTCGCGCAGCCCGGGTCTCGACCACGGGCGCGCCTGCGGGCGTCGTCGCGGCGGTGGCCGGCGCGGCTGCGGGCGGCGAGCCGTCGGCGGTCGCCGGCGGCCTCCCGGCTGCGCCCACCACCGGTGCGCCGAGTCCCGCGGTGAGCGACACTCCTCGGGCCCCGCAGGCCGAGAACGGTCGCGCAGCGCGAGTCTCGACCGCGGCCGCCGCACCGGCTGCCGCGACCGCACCGACCGCACCGGCCGCGGCGACGACCGCACCGCAACACGGGTCGGACGCGATCGTCCGCACCCAGGCCGAGCCGAGCCTCCAGGCCGGCGCCACCGGACGGACGCCGGACGCGACCTTCGCGGTCCCGTCCCCGACGACCACCGCCCCGACGGCGACCGCCTCGGCCCCCGCGACGCAGCCGGCGACCCCGACAGCGACTCCCGCGCCGCTCACCCAGCAGCTCGCCCGGCCCGTGTTCTCGCTCGCGCAGGCCGGCCCGGGGGAGCACGTGGTGACGGTGCAGGTCGTTCCCGACACCCTCGGTCCGGTCACGGTCCGCGCGCACGTCACCGCGCACGGGATGCACGTCGAGCTCTTCGCCGCATCGGACGCCGGCCGCGAGGCCGTCCGCCAGGTCCTCCCGGACCTGCGTCGCGAGGGCAGCACGGTCGCGACCACCCTCGACCTGTCCTCGCAGAACCACCCCGGCCAGTCGGCGGACCAGTCAGCCGCCCGCGACGGGCGTCCGACCGGCGGTCCGGCAGCACGGCAACCCGACCGGGAGGCTCGACCCGCCACCGCCGAGCACGCTCGGCCCGCCACCACCACCGTCCGCACCGCGGGACTCGACGTCCTCGCCTGATCCTGACCACGACAAGGAACCCACCATGCCCCTCGACGGGATCACCGGCAGCGTCGACCAGGCCACCCAGGCCGCAGCCCTCGCCGCGAACGCCGCCTCGAAGAAGTCGCAGACGATGGACTCCGAGGTGTTCATGAAGCTGCTCGTCACGCAGCTGCAGAACCAGGACCCGTCCTCGCCGATGGACACGAACCAGATGATCAGCCAGCAGACGCAGCTCGCGATGATGGAGCAGATCACCAACCAGACCACGACGGGGAACGAGAACTTCTCGTTGCAGATGCGCATCGCCGCGGCGAACCTCGTCGGCAAGCAGGTCACCTACACGGACGCGTCCTCCGGTGCATCCGTCACCGGGGCCGCGACAGCCGTGTCGTACGCGAACAGTGTGCCGACCGTGACCGTGAACGGGAAGGAGGTCGATCTCGACGTGATCTCCGGTATCAAGACCGCCTGACCCGCTCCCTCCGCTTCTCCCTCCGTCTCGTTCTGAAAGGAACACACCATGCTCCGCTCGCTCTACTCCGGTATCTCCGGACTCCGCTCCCACCAGGAGATGCTCGACGTCACGGGCAACAACATCGCCAACGTCAACACCGTCGGGTTCAAGGCATCGTCGACGGTCTTCCAGGACACCCTGTCGCAGATGACCCAGGGTGCCGGCGGACCACAGACCGGCATCGGCGGCACGAACCCCGCCCAGATCGGCCTCGGCGTGCAGGTCGCCGGCGTCTCCACCAACTTCGCGCAGGGGTCGGCGCAGGCTACGGGCAAGGCGACCGACCTGATGATCTCGGGCGACGGCTTCTTCGTCACGCGGCTCGGCAACGACACGATCTACAGCCGTGCGGGCGCGTTCGACTTCGACGCGAACGGCCGACTCGTCAGCGCCGACGGCAAGATCGTCCAGGGCTACTCCGCGACGAACGGCGTGGTCAACGACGGCGGGCAGCTCACCGACATCGTCCTGCCGCTCGACGCCGCTGCACCGGCGACCGCGACCTCCTCGGCCACCGTCACCGGCAACCTGCCGTCCGACACCGCCGTCGGCGAGACGCTCAACCGCGACGCCACCGTGTTCGACCAGAACGGCAGCAAGCACACGCTCTCTCTGGCGTACACGCGGACGACGAACGGGTGGAGCGTCACGGCGTCGAACGGGCAGGGGACCTCGGCGACCGGTGCGATCACCTTCGCCGCGGACGGTTCCGTGGCGTCCGGTGGCACCCTCGCGGTCGGTGGCATCACCGTCGACATGACCCAGCTCTCCGGGTTCGCGGCGCTCAACACCGCATCGATCTCGTCGCAGAACGGGCACGAGGCCGGGTCGCTGCAGGGCTACTCGATCTCGAAGGACGGCACCGTCGTCGGCACGTTCTCGAACGGGTCCTCGCTCGCCATCGGCCGCATCGCGCTCGCGACCTTCGCGAACCCGGCCGGCCTCGAGAAGACCGGTGCGTCCGGCTACCGTGCGACGGCGAACTCGGGACAGGCCACGGTCGGCGCGCCCGGCTCCGCCGGTGTCGGATCGCTGGCGTCCGGCACGCTCGAGATGTCGAACGTCGACCTGTCGCAGGAGTTCACGAACCTCATCGTGGCGCAGCGCGGGTTCCAGGCGAACGCGCGCATCATCACCACCTCGGACGAGGTCCTGCAGGAGCTGACGAACCTGAAGCGCTGAGCGCGGAGGGCGGCGCGGACGGCGGGGCTGGGCCGTCGGGCCGTCGGCCGCCGCCGTTCGAACAACCGAAAGCAGTCCGCACCACGATTCGCCGTGGTGCGGACTGCTTCCTGTTGTGCGGCGGGACGCGGATCCATGCCGCGAGATCGGTCAGACGTGTTTCTGCCACGCGCCGGACCACCAGGCCGGCTCGAACCCGATCGACGTGTTCACCGCGAGCATGTGGGTGTTCTCCTCGGCGTTGGCCGTGAGGACCGCCGGTGACTCCGGCACCGCTCGTGCCCATTCAGTGAGGGCAGTGCACTTCGCCAGGAGTCCGAGCCTGTGGCCACGGTGCTCCGGCAGCACCAGGGTGTACTTTGTCAGTGTCGTGGCCGACCGATCGGTGCCGATCGATAGCTCGCTGACCGCAACGAGTCGACCAGTGGGTTCGTGCACGATCCCGGCGACGCCGATGAGCCCGCCGATGCGCGCCACGTGTGCGTCCCGGGAGAGGACACGCTCCGCGTTCCACGGATCGTCGCGCGCGTCCAGCTCGCCCCGCGGTGCGTCGCTCGACATCCGGTTGAGCACTGCGGAGAGGCCATCGACCCACTGCGGCGGGGTCGGCCCGCACCACCAGACCGGGCGGTAGCCGGGTCCGGCGTGAGCCGACGCCTCCGATCGCAACTCTGCAATGCGTCGGTCCAGTGTCCCGTCGCGGAGCAGCTGGCTGTACCGGACCACCTGCCCGAGCTCGTAGCCAGCAGCGGCGATCGCCAGCGCCAGAGAATCAGCCGGCACAGCGCCGACGCCGTTTCCGGGGGCAACTGAAGCCCGAGCGTCGTCGCGGCGGTGCAGACTCGCCACCCGGATCGTTGAGCACCCTTGGGCGACGGCCTCCCGCTCGACCGCCGCGAGGACGTGCCGTTCACGGTCGGGGTCAGCCGGAGCCGCTGGGACGAAGACACTGACGTCGGCATGGTCTGCCGCGTCCACCGGGACCGCGAGCTGTGCGGCGGCGACGGGCTCTCCGCTCTCGTAGGCGACGAAGACCGTCCACCGCAGGTGCGCGCGATCGCGAAGTCCCGCGAGGACCGTCTGCGCGTCGTCGGAGAGCGCGGTCGATCCCGTCCGCTCGGACATCGACTGGCTCGCGATCGCCAGGTAGTCGAGGAAGTCGCGGGCTTCCGGATCCTCCACGGTCTTCGGGAGGTCGACAGGGCGGACGTCGAACGATCGTGTTCCGGGCACTCCACCAGTGTGCCCATGCCCGGGCCCGTCGTGTCGAGCACGTCGAGCGTCTGCTGCACGGCACCACTCCGGCGTGAGCAGGCCGAGCGGTGCGTCTCAGCCCTGACCCTGGTCCCAGAGCCGCCAGCCGCCCGAGGTGTGCACCCAGCACCAGTTCCACTGCAGCTCGCCGGGCTCGGCGCCGGTCATCCAGCGCTGGTCGATCGTCGATGCCACGCACTCCTGGCTGCGACCGCCGACCTCGGCGGACACGTGTTCCGGCGCACGGAGGTCGCGGAATGACCGGAGATCGGGCCAGCCGTCCGAGAATGCGTCCGGCGCCGCACCGCACCACGAGAACGTGTTCGACGTCGTCAGCAGGCGGGTGAGCGCGCAGTCGTGCCGTTCCGCCGCCCGCAGGTACGCCCGCGTCACCGTCTCGACGGAGGCATCAGCGGCCGGGGCCTCCTGCTGCGCGACGATGCGGTCGTGGACGTGCTGAATCGCGAAACCCCCTCCTGCGAGCGCACAGGCACCCACGATCGAGAGCGCGACGACGGTCCGGATGCGCATCTCGCCAGCGTGGCCGTACCGCGTGGACGACGCAAGGTCCACGACCGGGGGACGCGCGACTGCCACCGTGCCCTCCACTGGGGCACGCGGCCCGAACCCGGCTGCGGGATGATGACGACTGTCATGGACACCACGACTCCTCCGCGTCACCGGGACGACTCGGTGCTGCCGGCCCCGGCGGTGCACCGCCCGACGCCGTGGCTCACGGTGGCGCGGTGGGCCGGACGACTGCTCCTCGTCGTCACCGTCCTGGCGGTCGTCCTCACCCGGGCGACGCGGGCGGAGTGGACCGCACAGGGCTACGACGCCGACGGGTTCCCGGTGAGCTGGGTGCCGAACACGACGCTCCTGCTCGTGCTCGTCGTCGGGATCGTCTGGCAGTGGGTCTGTGGACTCGCCGCTTCGCCTGACGCATGCTGGCGGGACGGGGACACACTCGTCGCGCCGACGGTGTTCGGTGACCGGCGGATCCTGGTACCCGGCGCCCTCGTGCTCCCGTTCCGCCTGCTCGATCAGACGGGTGTCGTCCACGGTGGGCTCGTGATCGATCGGCGTCTGCGTGTCGTCGCGCTCGTTCCCGCGCTGTGGTCGGGAGGTCGTGGACGTCTCGACCGTCTGACCGGCCGCCGTGCCGACGGGACGTTCCTCCGTGCGGTGGGCGAGTACGCGCTCGGGTTCGTCTGGCTGCTGTCCGTGGTCGTGGCCGTCCTCGGGCTGATGGCTCTCGTCGACCTGCTCACCGGGGCGATGGGGCGCTGACCGGCGGCGCCTCAGCAGTCCTGACCAGCCGGGCGCCCGGGGCACCGACCCGACCGGTTCGACTGAGCCGGTCACGGTCACAGAACCGGGGCGGTGTCGTCCGAGCCCACGCCCCACGACCGAGCACCTCGGGGTACACGAGCGGCCGCTCCGTGCTCCGAGCGGGGAATTCGGGGGACGTTCTGGCGATGACCCCCAAAAGGGGCACAGGATGATGCAGGATGTTCGCGGACACGTCACCGATTCCCTCGAGACGTGCGTCCGCCCCTGATGACTCCCCAACCCGAAGCCCTCGAGGAGCACGACATCCACACCCGAAGCACGTGCACGCCCATGCGTGGCACGACCCCCACGTCCAGTCCGTCCACCATCGATCGGCGCCAGCGGTGAAGCGCGGGCGCATCGTCCTCGCCGCGGTCACCGCCTCGGCCCTGCTGGTCGGGATCCCGACCGCTGCCTCCGCCCACGCGTGGGGCTGGGGCGGCCGGTGGCACCAGGCGCCGCCTGTCGTGTCACCCGCCCCGTCCGACGACCCGACGAGCACGCCGAGCGACGAGCCGACGGACGATCCGACGGCCACCCCGACGGAGACCCCGACGGCGGAGCCGACCGACGCTCCGACGTCCGACCCCTCCGAGGCACCCGAGCAGGCCGCCCCGGAGCCCGTCGCGAACGACGCAGCCGTCGCACCCGACTCGTCGTTCGTCGAGAACTTCGACACGTCCGCGGTCACCGGCCTCGTCCAGTCCCTGTACCCGCAGTCGTGGCAGCCCTACCCCGACGGCACCTCCGGCATCTACGAGCCGAGCAAGACCGTCTCCGTCCACGACGGCGTGATGGACGTCCAGCTCGGCGGTGCGGGCGCTGCCGGCACGTTCGGGTCGAAGGACGGCGCGTGGGACCACGTCGGCGGCTCCTTCTCCGTCCGCGCCAAGGCCACGGGTGGCGACGGCAACGGCGCGGCGTTCATGCTCTGGCCGAGCTCGAACGTCTGGTCCGACGGCGAGATCGACTTCCCCGAGGGCAACTTCGAGTCGAGCCCGTCCGCGTTCCAGCACTCGATGACCCCTGGGCAGGAGAACGAGCGCGTCCAGGTCGGCACCGGCGTCTCGTGGCGGGACTGGCACACGTACACGATCGACTGGGTCCCCGGCGAGTCGGTCACGTACAGCGTCGACGGCCAGGTCCTCCAGACCCTGACCGAGGACGTGCCGACGACCGCGCACCGCTTCATGTTCCAGACCGGCAACTGGGGCGCCGACGGCAACCTCCTCATCGACTGGGTCTCCACGACCGAGTGATGCAGGCCCGGACACGGGCCGGGCGGGGGGGGGCGGGGGGGCCCGGGCCCCCGCCGCCCCCGCCCCGCTGTGGGGGCCGGCG
>JASCOI010000229.1 GCA_029959665.1 Microbacteriaceae bacterium PS02333 | reverse complement strand
GCCCGGAACGCACAACACGACGCCGGGGCGCGCCCCGCTCAGCGGCAACGCGAAGCGTTGCGCGGGGCGCGCCGACCGAGCCTGCGAGGGAGGGGTGCCAGCTGGCACCGTGCCTCCCGTCCGTCGTTGGTTGCGATCCGACCCATCGCGCCCGCAGTGGAAAGCCGAATCGCGCGTAGGTGACCGGAACATCCGGCCTCCTACGCGCGATTCGTCTTCCTACGCGCGATTCGTCTTCCTACGCGCGATTCGTCTTCCTACGCGCGATTCGTCCGACTGTCGGGCACCAGGGCGCGCAGCGCGTCCGCCGCACCGAGCCAGCCGACCGGCCGCCCGGATTCGTCGACCACCGGCAGCCCCACCGTCTCAGTGGCGTCGACGACGTCCGTGACGACGGCCTCGAGCGCGGAGTCCGCGGTGACCGCGCGGACGTCGGCGACCACGTCGACGACCGAGCGCGAGGCGAAGCCGACGTCCCCCAGCACGGCGTCCCCGACGGACCTCGCGGAGACCACCCCGGCGAACTGCCCGTCGACACCGACGACCACGACCGGACGGCCGCCGGAACCCTCCAGCACCTCGAGCGCCTGCGCGGCGGTCGCCTCGGTCGTCAGCACGTCGGCGAGCGGCCGCGCCGACGACCCGGCCGTCGCCCCCGAACGCCGACGAGGCTCCACCGCCGATTCCGTCAGGTCCACCCCGCGTCGACTGAGCTTGAGCGTGTAGATCGTGTCGCGCGAGAGCACCCGTGACACTGCGGTGGCGATCACGATCGCGACGAACACGGGCAGGATCAGCGCGTAATCACCAGTGAGCTCGAACAGCATGATGCCGGCCGTGATCGGCGCACGGGTCGACCCGGCGAAGACCGCGGCCATGCCGACCACGGCGAAGGCCGCCACCTGCCCGCGCATCGACGGACCGACCATCGCGACCACTTCGCCGAAGGCGGCTCCCGTCATCGCGCCGACGAAGAGCGACGGCGCGAACACGCCTCCCGACCCGCCGATGCCGAGGGTCAGTGACGTCGCCAACACCTTCCCGATCACGAGCAGCGCCAGGAACCCGATCGCGTACTCGCCGCCGACGCCCCGCTCGAGCACCGGGTAACCGACGCCGTACATCTGCGGCAGGACGAGGAGCAGGAGGCCGAGCAGCAAGCCGCCAGCGACCGGCCGGAGCCACTCCGGCCCCTTCGTGGCCCGCCAGAGCACGTCGCAGAGGTCCTCGACGAAGTACAGCACCCGCGCGAAGCCGATGCCGATCGCGCCCGCGAGGAGCCCGAGCAGTGCGAAGAGCAAGTACTCGGGCGGGGTGATGGACCCGATCGCGGGCAAGTGCAGGAACGCGGTGTCGCCGAATGCCGCACGGCCGATGAGCGCTGCCGTGACGCTTGCGATGGCGACGGCGCCGAACGAGGTCGGCGTGAAGTCGCGGAGCAGGAGCTCGAGCGCGAAGAAGACCCCGGCGACGGGGGCGTTGAACGTCGCCGAGATCCCGCCGGCCGCCCCGCACGCCACGAGCGTCCGCAGCCGGACCTCTGGCATCCGCATCCAGCGGCCGATCGTGGAACCGAGTGCCGAGCCGATCTGGATGATCGGCCCCTCGCGACCCACCGAACCGCCGGCCCCGATGCAGATCGCGCTCGCGACGGCCTTCACGACCGCGACGCTCCCGCGGATCCGGCCGCCGTTCCGGGCGACGGCGAACATCACCTCGGGGACGCCGTGGCCGCGCGCCTCACGGGCGAAGCGCTGGATCAGCGGCCCGTAGAGCAGACCGCCGACGGCCGGCGCGAGGACGACGAAGCCGGCGCCGAGCCACGGCACCCAGTGGTTCGCGGGATTCCCGTGCGTGGCGGAGTAGTCGGCGTGGCCGCTGAAGACCCACGTGGCGTGCTCGATGAGCCATCGGAAGACGACGGCAGCCACGCCGGCCCCGGCTCCGACGACGAGGGCGGGAAACGCGAGCCGGACGGCGGCACCGCCGAAGCGCGTTCCGGCGCGGTGGAGGTGTGGGCGGGTGACGGCGGGAGCGGACACGGTCCTCCAGAGTCAGTTGCACGGGCACAATGATTGTACTCATGCAATGAACCTTCGCCCGCTCGGCGGATCCGTGGCGCGTCGTCAGCCGCCGAACGCCGAGATCTCCTCTGGCAGTGGCTCCCCCATCGCCCGTCGGAGCGCACCCATGCCCGCGACGACCACGTCACGCTCTCCCTCGGGGATGCGCGCAAGGATCGCCGCGAGCTCCTGACGACGCCGCTCGCTCACCTCGTCGACCAGCTCCCTGCCCCGGTCGGTCGCGATCACGAAGACCTCGCGGCGGCTCTCCTCGCTCGCACGCCGTTCGACCCAGCCGCCCGCGACGAGCCGGTCGACGTTCCGTGTCAGGGTCGACGGGCCGACCGCCAATCGTTCGGCGAGGTCACCGGCGCGGGTCGGACCGAGTGTCGACACGAGGACGATCAGTCGGAACTGCGGCACGGTGACGTCCTCGAGCGCCGGCGCCAGCGACCGGGCAACCACGCCGAGCAGCCCTCGGGATGCGGCAAGCAGCTCGTCGGTACCCCTGGGCGCGGTGTCAGCCATGGCTCCATCTTCGCAGGCCGCCCAAGTGCGCTCGAGGCACCGACGGACGGACGGGAGGCACGGTGCCAGCAGGTACCGTGCCTCCCGCCCGTCACCGGTCACGCTCCTCGCATCGGCGGGGTTCCCCTCAGGACGTCATCGGCGTCGGGTGCAGCGGCAACCGCCACCGCGTGGTGCGGTGCAGGATCCCGGAACCGGCGTCACCCTCCCACTCCAGCGATCCGGGCTGGATCGTGGTACCGAGGAAGACGACCTCGCACAGCCGGACGGTCCGGCCGCGCCGGAGGTCCGAGGCGTTCTGCGTCGACGGGCAGAGGCGGTCGAACGCCGGATCGCCGACCGGCAGGGACTCCTCGGTTGCTGCGGCCCAGTCCGGGGAGACACCGAACTTGCCACTGTGGTTGCGCTCGTGGAGCACCCAGTGCCGGGACGAGAACACCGGAGTGTCGTCGAGGGTGCCGCCGACGAGCCGTACCGAGCCGCGGGCGATGTACGCCCGCGTGGACTCGTCGAGGTCGATGCCCAGCGACCGTGCTCGCTTCCGCTCGATCTCGTGGAACGAGTCGATCTGCACCGATGCCCGAGCGTGCTCCCCGGCGACGTCCACGACGACCGGCTGCCCGAGCGCGGCCGAGGTCGACCGCTCGAGGACGATGCCGCCGACGACCACGAACGGCAGCAGGACCAGCGCCGTGACGCCGACCACGGTCCGGATCCGGTCGAAGACCCGCCGACGGGCCGCTCGGGGCGTCTCGGTCACCATGTCCCGATGGTGCCATGCGCGACGAACGGACGGAGCCGACCACACCCCGTGGTGTGGTC
>JASCOI010000228.1 GCA_029959665.1 Microbacteriaceae bacterium PS02333 | reverse complement strand
CCCCCCGCGGCCGGGCCCCCGCCCCCCCCCCCCCCCCCCCCCCGCGCCCCCCTGGGCGGGCGTCAGCCGTTCCGGACGGCGTCGGCGACGAGCGCTGCCATGCCCGCGTGTCCGCGGACGTTCGGGTGGACGAACGTCGAGCTGCCGTCCGAGGCCGTGACCCCCTCGATCCACCGCGAGCCGAGGTCGGCGCAGACGTCGTGCCCGGTGCTCGCCGCAGTCGGGTCCACGTGCGTGACTCCGTGCGCGATGCTCTGCGCCGCCATGCCCAGGTTCAACCGGTCCTCGGCGAGCCGGAAGAACGGCAGGTCCGCTCGGGTGACGAACGAGAATTGCGTCTGTTCCTTCCACGTGCAGGTTGACGGGTCGGCCGGTGCGAGCTGCGGGTAGCCGACCGTCACGATCGTCGCGTTCGGTGCCGCTGCGCGGATGTCCTCGAGCATCGTCCCGTACTCGGTCAGGACCGTCTGCAGGCGCTGCTCGAGTTCGGGGCCGAGGTTCCCTCCGTGGACGTCGGCGCCGAACGACGTCGTGCACGGTGCCCCTGGTTTCTCCGAGACGCCCGTTCCCAGCAGCAGGCACTTGGTGAGGATCGAGCCGAACCCGAGCGAGTTGCCGCCCATGCCGACCGTGACGACCTCGGTACGGTCGGACAGCGCCTCGATCTGCGGGGCGACCGGGTCCGTGCCGACTGGCGGGACCTGGGACTCCCAGACGTGCTTCGTCTCGGCGCCGACGCAGGACACGTTGCGGAGGACGAGGTCCGGGCGGGCTGCGGCGTGTGCGACGACCGGGTAGGAGTCGCTCGTGCGGAGACAGCCGTCTCGGGGCTCGAGCTGCTCACCGGCGAAGTACCCGGCGGTGTACGAATCGCCGAGGACCGCCCACTCCCCGGGTTCAGCGGCTGCCGCCGGCTCCGCCGCAGTTGCTGCGGTGACCCCGGCGAGCAGGCTCGCGCCGAGGAGGGCGGTGGTCGTGGCGAGGGCGAAGGACTTGTGCATCACGTCTCCTTTCGTCGCCGCACCGTTGCGACGACTGACGTGTGGTATGCAACACCCCACGTTTCACAGAGTCAACGTGATATCGACCTTCCGGGATCAGGCCGCGGGCCAGCGCTCCGTGCCCCACGTCACCGGCACGTCCTGCATGAGCAGCACGTCCGAGAACTGGGCGCTGTCGCGGGGGAGCGAGTCGATGAACGACGAGTGCACGCGGTGTGCCCTGGCTGCGGAGACCTGCCAGGCGTCCGTGCGGAGCTCGAGGCCCTCGAGCGCGCCGCGGTGGTCGGGGGACCAGCCCGTGCTCCCGGCGCGGAAGAATTCGGACGCCTCGTCGACGTCGCGGAAGACGCTGCTCGTCCAGCGGTGTGCCGGGATGCGCTCGACGTCGACGTCGACCTCGGCGTCGGCGGCGTCGAAGCCGACACGGAACCGCTCTCCGTCCTCGTCGACGTCGAAGCGGGCGTGCTGGTGCACGCCGGGCATCACCCGTCCGCCGAGTGCGACCGGCACCCACGACGCGCTGTACCGCTTCGGGATGTACACACCGCGGCGGACGCCGGTCGGTCCGTCCCACTCCACGGCGATGCGGTGCGCGGCGTTCTCGGCGCCCCACGCGATCCCGCGAGGAACCCAGCGTGGTCGGAGGCCGGCCATGCGCAGCAGGCAGACCCCGGCGACCGCCGAACCGTCGACGAGCTGCGGGCGGAGACCGTCCGGCAGCACGCGGCGGAGCGCGGTCGGTTCGACCCGGAAGTTCACGAGGAGCCGGCGGTCGATGCGGGCGACGATGCCGGCGCCGGACGGTGTCGTCGCGCGCGGCCTCGTCGACGCCTTGTGTGCTGCGGTGGTCACCCGTCGGATGCTAGACCTCGCACCGGGCGAGCACCAGGGGGGTCGAATAGTGCCTGGTCATGACCAGTTCGTCAAGCAATCGGCAGGATTCGTTCGATATCCGTGATCCCCCGGAAACATGCGGATCACCGGTCTTCATGGACGGGAAATCGGAGGTTGACAACCCCGCTCCGAGGGTCTTTCATTGCCATTACGCAACGTCCTTTCATAAAGGTCGGACCAAGGGAGTCAACGTGACACGCACGCGATTCGCCGCACTCGGTGCGCTCGGCCTGGCGGCCGCGCTCGCCCTCGCCGGGTGCTCTGCCGGAAGCAACGGAGCTTCCGACAGCGGAACGAAGTCCATCGGCACACCCGATGGCAAGGGCAAGACCCTCAACGTCTGGATCATGAACGGCGACCTCAGCCCGAAGATCCTCGACGTCGCCGAGAAGCAGTTCACGAAGGCCACCGGCGCCAAGGTGAAGCTCCAGCTGCAGCAGTGGGACGGCATCACCACGAAGCTGACCACCGCCCTCGCGCAGAAGGACGCCCCGGACATCGTCGACCTCGGCAACACGCAGGTGCCGGTCTACGCCGCGACGGGTGGGCTGATGGACCTCAGCCCGTACAAGAAGGAACTGGCCGACGGGCAGACCTGGCTCTCCGGGCTCGAAGGGCCCGCGACCGTCGACGGCAAGCTCTACGGCGCTCCGCTCTTCGCGGGCAACCGTGCGGTCATCTACAACAAGAAGACCTGGGCGGACGCCGGGGTGACCGGGACGCCGAAGTCGTACGCGGAGCTCACCGCCGACCTCGACAAGGTCAAGGCGAAGAACCCCGCCGCGGACTTCTCGGCGTTCTACATGCCCGGGCAGTACTGGTACGGCGGCCTGCAGTGGGTGTGGGACGCCGGCGGACAGATCGCCACCGAGAAGGGCGGCAAGTGGACCGGCGCGATCGACTCCGCCGACGCCGTCAAGGGCCTGACCGCCTGGAAGGACTTCCAGAACGCCTACTCGGCGAAGTCCACGCAGGACATCAACACCGACAAGCCGGCCGAGTCCGACGTCTTCGCGCAGGGCAACACCTCCGCGATCCTCGGTTCGGCGTGGGAGATCGGCTCGATCACCACGGCGAAGCCTGAGCTGAAGGACCAGATCGGCACGTTCGCGATGCCGTCGGCCACCGAGGGCAAGACGCAGCCGGTGTTCCTCGGTGGCTCGGACCTCGGCATCCCGTCGAAGTCGGCGAACCAGGACCTCGCGCTGTACTACATGAAGATCCTGACCTCGAAGAAGTTCCAGCAGGACCAGGTCTTCGGCGTCGACGGGTGGGAGCCGAACTCCACGCAGCTGCTCGACTCGGTGGCGGGGGACGTGGACGAGCTCCACAAGCCGTACTTCGCCGCAGCCGGCACGAGCCGCCCGACCCCGGCGACGCCCGGGTGGGCGACCATCGAGGGTGACGCGTCCTTCCAGTCGATGTTCGCGGACATCGCAACGGGCCGGAAGTCGCCGGAGGAATCCGCGAAGGACTTCTCGAAGCACCTCACCTCGGCGCTCAACGCGAGTCTGTAGTCGATGACCTCGACCGCTGACACGGCGACCGGCTCGGCACCTGCCGGGCCGGTCGCCGGCGCCCGGCCCCCCCCCCGCGCCCGGCCGGGGCCCCGCGCCCGGCCGGCCCCCCCCGGCCCGCCGCCCCCCCCC
>JASCOI010000227.1 GCA_029959665.1 Microbacteriaceae bacterium PS02333 | reverse complement strand
GGGGGGGCCCCCCCCCGTGCCCCCCGTCCGACCTGGGGGGGGGGCGGACGCCGCGACCCGGCCTACTGACTACAGGCCCGCGGTCTCGGCGATCCAGTCGCCGCTCTGTGACAGGACCGCGTAGTTCGACCCGGCGTTCGTGTTCGAGCCCGGATCGGCGACGTCACCCGTCGAGCAGACGCCGACGACCGAGCCGCCGACGATGAGCGGCCCACCCGAGTCGCCGTGGTTCGACGCTCCGGAGATGCCCGTCACGTGCTGGGCGTCGCCGGAGTATGCGTCCGTGGAGTGCCCGGAGAGCGAGACGCTCGCCTGGTACAGCCCGTCGGTCGGCTCGCTGTCCGCCCGGTTGCCGTAGCCCATGATCGTGCCCGTGCCCGACGTCTTCGCCGTGTAGCCGAAGTCGAGCTGCGCGTAGGAGCTCAGCGTGACCGGGGTGGAGAGGTGCACCAGGGCGATGTCGCCCTCGGGTGCGCTGTACAGCTCGTCGGCGGCGGTCGCCGGGCCCCGGTCGGCGGTGCTGTTCGAGTGGTAGACGTTCATCGCGGTGGTGCCGTCCACACAGTGGTTCGCGGTGAGGACCCACTCGGCATTGAGGGCCTCGCCGGTGCAGCCGTAGCTCGCGGTGCCGCCCTGCTGGAAGACGAGCTGCACCTCCCACGGCGTGTTCGGCGCCTGCTCACCGCCGATGACCTGCGGGGAGGCGGTGGCGGCGTTGGCGGTGGTCGCGCCGAAGGATCCGCCCACCAGGGTGAGGGCGGCGGCTGCGGTGATGGTGAGTGCTCGGAGAGCGTGATGCTGCATGACGATTCCTCTCATCGAATGTCATGCCATCGTGCTGTGCCCCCTGTTCGAGGGACAAGTCGGGTCTGTTGTGGACCCGGGGTGTCACCCGTCCGCCTGGACGGTGGTTCCGTTCGACCGGGCCGAGCGGGCGAGGGCCTCGAGTTTGTGGCTCAGTTCGAAGCGCCGTTCCTCGCGGCGGTGCACCAGGTACTCGGCGTGCACCAGGGCGTGCAGGAGGCGGTACGCCGTCGGGAGGGGGAAGCCGAGGGCCTCGGCGATCTCCTTGGCGGTGGCGCTGCCGCGTTCGGCGACCGCCTCGAGGATCGCCAGGGTCTTCGCGACGGTCTGCACGCTCGAGTCACGGGTGGGCCTCGGGGCGGGCTCCTGGGTGGGGGAGCCCGGGGCGACGGGGTGGAGCGGATCGACACTGATGCGCATTGGTCGATGCTCCACCCATCGCACCCGCGATGGCAAGAAGGTGCCGCTACTCCGGCTGCACGTCGATGAGCACCTTGCCGACCGTGTCCTGCTCGACGGCGTCGTGCGCCGCAGCGGTGTCGGCGAGGTCGAAGCGGGTGATCGGCAGTCCGGCGTCCTCGCCCACCGGCAGGACCCCGTCGTGCAGCGCCTCGGTGACGTCCTCGGCCGCAGCGGTCAGGGCCTCGTCGCCGATCGTGTAGAGCAGCAGGAACTGGTACCGGGCGTTGACGCTCATGTTCGGGCGGATCGGGAGCGTGGCCTCGTCGCCGCCGTTGTTCGCGTAGATCGACACGACGCCGTGGTTCGCCAGGACGTCCGCGACGAGTGCGGCGTTCTGCGGGATCGACACCTCGACGACGATGTCGACGCCGTCCGGGGCGATCTCGCGGATCCGGGCTGCGGCATCGTCCTGCCGGTAGTTCACCGTGTGGTGCGCACCGGCGGCCGTCGCCAGCGCAGCCTTCTCGTCGGAGCTGATCGTCGAGATCACGGTCGCGCCGGCCCACCGTGCGAGCTGGATCGCCGCGTGCCCGACCGCACCGGCACCGCCCGCGACGAGCACGGTCACGCCGTCGAGCGCGCCGGGTCCGAGGCGCGAGGGTCCCTCCTCGTGCGTGGTCAGCGCCCGGTGTGCTGTCATCGCGGGGACGCCGAGCGAGGCGCCGACGTCGAAGGACACCCCGTCCGGCAGTCGGACCGCGCGGGCCACCGGGACGACCGTGTACTCCTGCGCGGTGCCCGTGGGGCGTCCGGACACGGACATGTAGAGCCACACCCGGTCACCGACCGCGAGCTCGTCGACACCGGGGCCGACGGCGTCGACGACCCCGGCGCCGTCCTGGTTCGGGGTGATCTCCGGGAACGGCAGACCGTCGCCGTAGGTGCCGCCCTGTCGGGCCTTCCAGTCCGTCGGATTGACGCCGGAGACGACGACGCGGACGCGGACCTCGCCGGTGCCGGGTTCCTGTGGCTCGCGGTCGGCGAGGGAGAGGACGGACGAGTCACCGGGCTTCGTGTAGACGATCGATCGCATGCCTCCACGCAACCACGTCAGCGCCGGGTGGATTCCGAACGTGCGGTGTCGTACTCGTCACGCGCGACCTCGACCGAAGCCATGTGCGTCGTCGCCCACCGTTCCAGGGGCTCGAGCACGGTGCGGAGCGATCGCCCTGCGTCGGTGAGTTCGTACTCGACGTGCGGCGGGATCTCGGGGAACACCGTCCTGGTGACGAGCCCGTCGCGTTCGAGTGCGCGAAGGGTCTGCGTGAGCATCTTCTGGGACACGCCCTGCACGCGGTTCGCGATGACGGAGTACCGCTGGGGTCCGTCCGCCAGGGTGCCGATCGTCAGCACGCTCCACCGGTCGCCGATCCGGTCGAGCAGCTGCCGGCTGGGACAGTCCGCCGCGTACGGGCTGTACTCGAGTGCACTCACGACGACCTCCGTTACGCACCACGAGGTACCTACTTACCAAAAGAGAGTAACGCCCCTAAGGTGAGTCAGGCAAGCACGCACCACCACGAGAGGAACACACATGTCCACCATCGTCGTCTTCGGAGGCACCGGGTACGCCGGCTCCGCCATCACACGCGAAGCCCTGTCCCGCGGCCACCAGGTCGTCGCCGTCGCCCGCGACACCACGAAGCTCGAGCCCGCCGAGGGCCTGACGCTCGCGCAGGGCGACGCCTTCGACGCCGCCTTCGTCGCCGAGGTCACGAAGGGTGCCGACGTCATCGTCGTCGCACTCCACGCGGTGCAGGCCGACGGCAGCGAGCTCAAGGACCGCTTCCAGCCGTTCGTCGACGCCGCCGAGGCAGCGGGTGCACGCCTCGGGATCGTCGGCGGTGCCGGGTCGCTGCTCGTCGCCGACGGTGGCCCCCGACTGTTCGACTCCGCCGAGTTCCCGGACGCGTTCAAGGGCGAGGCAAAGAGCCACGGGCAGATCCTCGACGACCTCCGCGCATCCGACACGTCGGTGGACTGGTTCTACGTCAGCCCGGCTGCGGCGTTCGGCAGCTACAACCCCGGCGAGCGTCGTGGCACCTACCGGACCACCGACGAGGTGCTCCTCACCGACGCCGAGGGCAACTCCGACATCTCGGGCGAGGACTTCGCGATCGCGTTCGTCGACGAGATCGAGACCCCGGCGCACCACCAGGCGCGGTTCGGCGTCGCCTACTGAGCGTTCGTTCCGCACCGTGAAACGGACACTGCACCGCGCATCTGCACGGTGCAGTGTCCGTTTCGCGGTTCCGGGCGGTGCCACCGCCGGGCGGGGGGGGGGGGGGGGGGCCCCCCCCCCCCCCCCCCCCCCGCCCCGG
>JASCOI010000226.1 GCA_029959665.1 Microbacteriaceae bacterium PS02333 | reverse complement strand
CGGGCCGCCCCGCCGCTACTCCTCGCCGATCGCCGCCAGTCCGACCGGCTCCCCCGTCAGGGCGGCGCCGGCGGCGGCGACGTCGACACGAACCGTGTCGCCGTCGCGGACGTCACCCGCGAGGATCGCCCGCGCGAGCTGGTCGTCGATCTGCCGCTGCATGAGACGACGCAGCGGCCGCGCGCCGTACACGGGGTCGTACCCGCGCTCGGCGAGCCACCCGCGCGCCTGCGGCGTGACGGCGAGCTCGAGCCGCCGACCGGACAGGCGCTTCGCGAGCCGGTCGACGTAGAGCGAGACGATCTGCCCGAGGTCCTCCGCGGTGAGCGCCTGGAACACCACGATGTCGTCGAGCCGGTTGATGAACTCCGGGCGGAATGCCTGCTGCACGAGGTCGCGCACGGCCTCTTCGCGCTGGTCCTCGGTCAGGGACATGTCGGTCGTGTACTGCGAGCCGAGGTTCGACGTCAGCACCATGATCGTGTTCCGGAAGTCGACCGTGCGGCCCTGCCCGTCGGTCAGACGGCCGTCATCCAGCACCTGGAGCAGCACGTCGAAGACCTCGGGGTGCGCCTTCTCGACCTCGTCGAGCAGGATCACCGAGTAGGGGCGACGACGGACGGCCTCGGTGAGCTGCCCGCCGGCCTCGTAGCCGACGTACCCCGGCGGGGCGCCGATGAGCCGCGCGACGGAGTGCTTCTCGCCGTACTCGCTCATGTCGATGCGGACGAGGGCCTTCTCGTCGTCGAACAGGAACTCCGCGAGGGCCTTCGCGAGCTCGGTCTTGCCGACGCCGGTCGGGCCGAGGAACAGGAACGACCCGGTCGGGCGGTCGGGGTCCGAGATGCCGGCGCGGGTGCGTCGGACGGCTTCGGACACGGCGGCCACGGCGGTGCGCTGCCCGATGATCCGGCGGCCGAGCTCGGTCTCCAGGTGCAGGAGCTTCTCGGTCTCGCCCTGCAGCAGCCGGCCGACGGGGATGCCGGTCCACTGCGCGATGACCGCGGCGATGTCCTCGTCGGTGACACTGTCGTTCACCATGCGGTCCGCGGACTCGGCCTGTTCGGCCGCCGCGAGCTCGGCTTCGATCCGGGGCTTCTCGGCGTACTCCAGCCGCGACACGGTGGCGTAGTCCGCTTCCCGTTGTGCGCGCTGGCTGCGCATGTTGAGGTCGTCGAGCTGCTGCTTGAGCTCACCGATGCGGTTGAGGCTTGCCCGCTCCGCCTGCCAGCGCTGCTCGAGCGCTGCCAGACGTTCCTCTCGGGAGCGGAGCTCGGTGCGCAGGGTCTCGAGGCGCGCCTTCGAGGCGTCGTCCTTCTCCTGCTTGAGCGCGAACTCTTCGACGCGCAGCCGATCGACGTTCCGCTTGAGCTCGTCGATCTCGACCGGGCTGGAGTCGATCTCCATGCGGAGCCGGGAGGCTGCTTCGTCGATGAGGTCGATCGCCTTGTCGGGGAGCTGGCGCCCGGAGATGTAGCGGTTCGACAGGCTCGCCGCGGCCACGAGCGCGGAGTCGTTGATGGTGACCTTGTGGTGCGCCTCGTACCGCTCCTTGAGCCCGCGGAGGATCGCGACCGCGTCCTCGACGCTGGGCTCCCCGACGTAGACCTGCTGGAAGCGTCGTTCGAGTGCGGCGTCCTTCTCGATGTACTCGCGGTACTCGTCGAGGGTCGTCGCACCGATCAGCCGGAGCTCACCGCGGGCGAGCATCGGCTTGAGCATGTTCGACGCCGCGACGGAGCCCTCGCCGCCACCGGCGCCCATGAGCGTGTGCAGCTCGTCGATGAAGGTGATGACCTGCCCGTCGGAGTCGTTGATCTCCTTGAGCACGGCCTTGAGCCGCTCCTCGAACTCGCCGCGGTACTTCGCGCCGGCGATGAGGGCGGAGATGTCGAGCGACACGAGCCGCTTGTCCTTGAGGGAGTCCGCGACGTCACCCGCGACGATGCGCTGGGCGAGTCCCTCGACGACGGCGGTCTTGCCGACGCCCGGCTCCCCGATGAGCACGGGGTTGTTCTTGGTGCGGCGGGTCAGCACCTGGCTGACACGGCGGATCTCGGCGTCACGGCCGATCACCGGGTCGAGCTTGCCGCTGCGAGCGACGGCCGTCAGGTCGACGCCGTACTGCTCGAGGGCGGTCTTCTGACGCTCCTGCGAGTCAGGCGCGCCCTGGAGGTTCGCCATGGGTTCCGTCCTTTCCTTGCGTTGGTCTGATACTTGAGTCTACTCAACTCAAGTTATGTTTGCGAGTGGGTGTTCCGGATGCCGACCGCACTGACGACCGAGCCGGCGAGGAGCAGCAGCGCCATCACGATCACCGCGCGGTGGAACCCACCGACGCTCATCTCACCGCCGAGCACGACGCCGGCGAGCGCCACCATCACCAGGCTCGCGATGCGTGCGATGGCGTTGTTGACCGCTGAGCCGACACCCGCCTCGGTCTGCGGCACGGAGCCGAGCACGGCACTGGTCAACGGCGTCACCATCAGGGAGATGCCGACACCGACGAGCACCAGCCCGGGGAACACCGCGTACCAGTACGCGCCGGGATCACTGCCGACCAGGACCATGAGCAGCGACCCGATCGCCGCGACGGCGGGGCCCGACGCCATGAACCACCGCGGGCCGTACCGCCCGGCGAACGACCCCACGGTCGTCGAGAGGAGCAGGAGGAGCACCGTCGGCGGCAGCGTCGCGAGGCCGGCGAGCCAGGCGGGGAGCCCCCAGATCTCCTGCAGGAAGAGCGTCACGACGAAGCCGACCATCCCGAGGGCGCCGTAGATCGAGAGCGTCGCGATGTTGCCCACCGCGAAGTTCCGGGCGCGGAACAACTCCAGGGGCACGAGCGGGGCCCCGGTCGTCCGGGTGACGCGGAGCTCCCACGGGACGAACCCGACGAGCGCCAGCCCGCCGATCACGAGCGCGGCCACGACGGTCGGCGCGCCCCACCCGAGCCGCCCCTGCTCGATGAGCCCGAGCACCACCCCGCCGACCCCGACCACTGCGAGCACGGCACCGACGACGTCCACGCGGGGGCGGTCCCCGGCGACGACGTCGCCCGAGATCCGGCGGACGAGCGGGATCGTCACCGCGATGGGGATCGCCGTGAGCACGAAGATCCACCGCCAGCCGATGCCGTCGACGATCAGCCCGCCGATCACCGGGCCGACGATCACGGCGGCGCTCGACCACGCGGTCCACGACCCGATCGCCTTCGCCTGCGCCGCTCCCCGGTACGCCGCGACGATGAGCGCGAGCGAACTCGGGGTGACGAGCGCGCCACCGACGCCCTGCAACGCCCGCGCCACGATGAGCACGGCACCGCTCGGGGCCACCGCGCACAGGACCGACGCGACCCCGAACACGACGAGCCCCCACGTGATGATCCGGACCCGCCCGAACAGGTCGGAGAGCGAACCGGCGACGAGGATCAGCGACCCGAGCGTGACCAGGTAGGCGTCGACGGTCCACTGCTGCACGACGAGCCCGCCGCCGAGCTCCTGCCGGATGGCCGGCAACGCGACGTTCACGACGCTGGAGTCGAGCCCGACGACGAAGGACGCCAGGATCGCGACGACGAGCACCACCCGTCGGTCGTCGCGGAGCGGCGCAGTGTGCACCGGGGTGGCGGGATCGGTCATGCGCTCATCATGCGCCCTCGGCGCGCCCCGGGAACGACGGAGCCCCGCACCTGTGGACAGGTGCGGGGCTCAGT
>JASCOI010000225.1 GCA_029959665.1 Microbacteriaceae bacterium PS02333 | reverse complement strand
CCCCCCACCGGCCGGGGCGGGGGGGGGCCCCCCCCCCCCGCCCCGCCCGTCCGTCCCGTTCAGCGGTCCGGCAGCTCCACCACGCGCGTCGCGCGGTCCGCGAACGCGTCGTCGGAGGTGGCGACCACCAGCGCGAGACCGGTCCGTTCGACGAGCCCGGCGAGCAGGTCCACGATCCCGGCGGAGGTGACGCTGTCCAGTTGGGCGGTCGGCTCGTCCGCGAGCAGCAGCCCCGGTCGGCCCACCACGGCGCGGGCGACGCCGACGCGCTGCTGCTGGCCTCCGGAGAGCTCGTCGGGCCGCTGCGCACCGTGGCCGTCGAGGCCGACCTCGCGGAGCGCCGCTCGGACCCGGTCGTCCCGCTCGGCGGGGTCGACGCGGGCGATGCGCAACGGCACCTCGACGTTCTCGGCCGCGGTCAGCTCCGTCAGGAGGCGGAAGTCCTGGAAGACGAAGGCCACGCGGTCGCGCCGCATCGCCAGGAGCTCGTCCTCGGAGCGCGGCGCGAGCGGCACGCCGTCGACGGCGACCTCGCCGCGAGTCGGCCGGACGAGTCCGCCCAGGATGCGCAACAGCGTGGACTTGCCCGATCCGGACGAGCCGTGCACGACCACGAGCTCGCCGCGGTCGGCGGAGAGGTCGACCGCGTCCAGCGCGCGGACGACACCGGCGGGGGAGTCGTGGTCGTGCCCGAGGCCGCTGGCGACGAGGACCGGTGCCGCGGTCATCGGTCCGCTCCCGGTCGGATCGCGACGTGGTCGTCGTGCAGGCTCAACCGGACCCGGTCGTGGAGGCCGAGCGCCTGCTGGAACGACTCCGGGAGCTGGAGGCGCCCCGCTGCGTCGACCACCGCGTACTCCTCGCCGGCGCCGGTGTCGAGGTCGTCGCGGATCGTCTCGGTGGACGTCCGGCCGTCCCGGATCCGCACCGTCCTGCGGACCTGGGCGGCGACGCGCTCGTCGTGCGTGACGACGAGCATCGTGACGCCGCTGGCCTCGTTCACGGCACGCATGGTGGCGAGGACCGCGCGGGCGCTCTCGCGGTCGAGGGCACCGGTGGGCTCGTCGGCGAGGAGTACGCGCGGCTCGTTCGCGAGCGCGACACCGAGCGCGGCGAGCTGCTGCAGCCCACCGGACAGGTCATCGGGGAGGGCGTCGGCGTGGTCGTGCATGCCGACCAGGTCGAGGACGGCCGCGGTCCGGTCGGCACGGGCCCGGCCGCGCACCCCGGCCACGGCGAGCACCGCGGCGACGTTCTGCGCGACGGTGAGGTACGGGATGAGGTTCCTGGCGGTCTGCTGCCACACGAACCCGACGGCGTGCCGGTGGAACGCCGTGCGGCGCCGCGGTGACAGCCCGGACAGGTCGGTCCCGGCCACGACCGCGGTGCCGGCCGAGGGCTCGTCGAGCGCCGAGAGGATGCCGAGCAGGGTGGACTTGCCGCTGCCGGACTCGCCGACGACCGCGACCATCTCGCCGCGTCGGACGGTCAGCGTGAGCCCCTGGAGGGCCTGCACCTCGACGTCCCTGGACCGGAAGATGCGGACGAGGTCGCGGCAGACGATGTCCTCGGTGTCACTCATGGACGGCTCCTGTTCTGCGGACGGTGACGGGGACGGTGCGGGGGTGGCGTGCCGGCGGCGACCTCGACGACGAGCACCGTGAGCAGCGCGACCACGACGACGGCGACCGTGCCGCCGAACACCCACGGGTCGAGGGCGAGCGGCGGCTGCACCGGGCTCCCGGTGAAGGACCGGAGGTCGGCCGCGGGGAGCATGAGCACCACGGCGGCGGCCGCGACGACCACCCCGGCGACGACGATCGTGACGAGGAGCGGGACCGACTCGGCGGCGATCACCCGGCGGTTCCGACGGCGGTCGAGGCCGAGGGTGGCGAGCAGCCGTCCGCGTTCCCGCCGACCGGCCGCGGCGAGCAACCCGGAGGCGGCGAGCGCGCCGGCGCCGACCACGACGCCGACCAGCGCGGCGACGACGGCGATCGTCCGGACACCGGGCACCCGCGGGTCGGCCGTGAGCTTGCGCGCGACGCTCGAGGCCGTCTGCACGGTGCCGTCCGGGGCCGCCGCGCGGAGGCGCGTGACGACGCGGTCGACGTCCGCACCGGAGCCGAGCGCGACGAGCACCCGGTCCACGCTGCCGGTCGAGGTGAGGTCGGACGCGTTCCGGTCGTCGACGAGCATCCACTTCGCGGCGTCCGTGAACGGCGACGGGTCCGGCGCGGTCCCGACCACCCGGACGCGCGTCCCGAGGACGGAGCCGCCGTGCCGGAGGTCCTCGGCGAGGGACTCCGAGACGACGACCGGGACCGCCGCCGTGGCGGAGCCGCGCAGCGCTCTCGGGGTGGGCAGCGCGCCGGGGACGCCCCGCTGCGTCGCACCGAGCGCTGCCGAGTCGGCGACGAGCAGCGTCGAGGTGACCGTTCCCGACCGGGTGTCCAGGCTGACGGCGTCCGTGGTCGCGATCCCCGTCGCGGACTCCACGCCGCGGACCCGGCCGATCGCCCTGACCTGGTCGTCGTCGAGCGCCGGGGCCTCGATCGAGACCGCCGCTCCGACCGACCGCCGCGCGGCCTCGTCGAGTCCGTGCACGAGCGTGCTGCCGACGACGCTGCCGAGGAGTGCGACGGCCACCCCGGCCGTGGTGACGCCGATCGCGACGGTCCGGGCGACACCGCCTCGAGCCGTCGTGATCGAGCCGAGGAGGCCCGGCAGGTCGGCGCCGCGGCGGAACACCCGCACGACGATGCGCAGCGCCACGGGGAGCAGCCGAGTCGCGAGCACGGTGCCCGAGGCTGCGAGCAACACCGGCAGCGCGGCGGCGAGCGGATCGATGCGCCCGTCCGGTGCGGCCGTCGCGATGCCGGCGCGCGCCGAGACGAACGCCGCGACCGCCGTGGCGACGAGGACGGCGCCCTCGACCACGAGTCGGAGCCGTGGCGCGTGCGACCGGGACCGTCCACCGGGGACGAGGGCCGCGGCAGCGAGACACGGGAGGACGGCGCTCGCCGCCGCTGCTGTCGTGATCCCCGCCGCCAGCGTGCCCGTGCCCGCGTCCGAGCCGGCGCCGATCGCCGTGAGGACCGCCGCAGCGGTCCCGGCACCGAGCAGCGTCGCGGGCACGGCGGCGGAGGCGACGAGGAGGGCAGCCAGACCGCCGCGGAGCACCCGACCGCCGCCACGGGCCGCGAGGAGCTGCCACCGATCTCGGTCGCGTTCGACGGTGAGGAGCGCGACGAGGGTCATGACACCGACCACGGCGACGAGCGGCCCTGTCCCGAGCGCGGCGGTCAACGTGCCGACGGTGGCGTCGCGGGCCGCCGCGGCGTCGAGGAGCCCGGGGAGCCCGGTCGTCAGGCGTGCGGCCCCCGAGACCGTCGACGGCAGCGGCGTGAGACGGGACAATGCGGTCCTGGCGGCGTCGGACAGGGCAGCGCGGTTCGCCGTCGTCACCGCCTCCGGCCGGAGCGCGAACCACGCCCGTCCGTGGACCGCGCGGAGGTTGCCGGCGAGCGCACCGGCCGACCCGGGAGCGGCGTACGCGACGCCGGTCTCGGCCGTCCCACCGGGCCCGAGCGCGAGCTTCGCCGGACGGAGCGTCGTCGGGGTCTGCGTCCAGGCGTCCTCCGTCGGGTCGTCGGCGGCGTAGGTCCCGACCAGGTCCATGGTCGTGTCGCCCCCGGGGTGGGCGCCCCCCCCCGCCCGCCCCCC
>JASCOI010000224.1 GCA_029959665.1 Microbacteriaceae bacterium PS02333 | reverse complement strand
GTGGGTGCGTGGGGGCGGGTGACGGGCGCGGGTCCGGGCGGGCGGGCGTGCCCAACGTACGCCGGAGCGGGGGCCGGTGCGGGTGCGGGCGCGGGCGGGCGCGGGCGCGGGCGGGCGCGGGCGCGGGCGTGAGCGCGGTGCGGGCGGGAGCGCGGTGCGGGCGGGAGTGCGGTGCGGGCGGGAGTGCGGTGCGGGCGCATCCCCGTCGAGCGGGCGAAATACCCGGGCATCCTCGCGCGGGAACCCCACCTTCCGCCCGCTCGCGTTCGTCCGGCGACGACCGCGGGCCGTCTGCCGCCGAGCGGGCGAAATACCCGGGTTTCACCGCTCGGGGACCACTCGAATCCGCCCGCTCAAGAGAAGGGGGCAGGGAGAGGTTGCCGTCGCGGCCGTCGAGCGGGCGATATGCCCGGGGCCGTTCTGCGAGGACGCGGGTATTTCGCCCGCTCGGGTGAACGCGCGGGAGTGCGTGCTCCTGGACGCGTCGAGGCCGGACTCCTCGGGGCCGGGCGCGACGAAGCCCCGGCGCCATGGGGCGGTGCCGGGGCTTCGTCTCGGGTGCTGCAGTGTGGTGCGGTTCGGTTCCCTCAGTCAGGGAGCAAGCGTCCGGGAAGGACTCACGCAGCCTGGAGGACGAACTGGACGTCGAGGTTGATCGTGACCTCGTTGCCCAGGGTGAAGCCACCGGCCTCGACGGCTGCGTTCCAGTTCACGCCGAACTCGGTGCGGTCGATCTTGGTCGTCGCCTCGGCGCCGAACTTGACCTGGCCGTAGCCGTCCGTCGTGAAGCCGCCGAGCTCGGCCTTGAGAACGACCGGCTTGGTCACCCCGCGGAGGGTGAGCTCGCCGGCGATGTGCAGGTCGTCGCCCTTGGCCTCGATGCCGGTGGAGCGGAAGGTGAGCTGCGGGTGCTCTTCGGTGAGGAAGAAGTCGCTCGTCTTGAGGTGCTGGTCGCGCTGCTCCTGGCCGGTGTTCACCGACGCCACGTCGATCGACGCCTCGACGGTGGACTCGAGCGGGTTCTCGGCGGTGACGACGGTCGCGTCGAACGTCTCGAACTTGCCCTTGACCTTGCTGATCGCGAGGTGGCGGACCGAGAAGGTGACCTCGGAGTGGGTCGGGTCGATCTTCCAGGTGCCGGTGCGGTAGCCGGGAACGGTTTCTGCGGTGAGCGACATTGTGGTGTCCTTCCAGGACGAGAGAGTCGTGGTGACGCGAGCGACCGGATCCCCGGTCCATGCGCCCGCATCGAAGTTGATGCTACGCCATTGTGCACCCATTTGGTTGAAGCGTCAACCAATGTTCACCCGAGTGTCGCCGTACGCGTGTCGTGCCGACCGCCGATGCCGACCGACAGCAGTCGTCTGACACGTGCGACGAACTGCTCGATGAGCGCTCCGACATCGTCTGCTGTGACCCGGACGAGCCACCAGTCGACGTCCTTCAAGTGCTCGCCACGGGTGAGGTCTTTCTTGAACGACCTGGCATCCGTTCGGTGGAGATCGCTTTCGTACTCGATCGCGACGCGTGCGTCCGGGTACGCGAGGTCGACGCAGGCGATCCACTGCCCGTCGACGATGACGTCGTGGTTGAGCGCTGGCTCGGGCAAGCCTCGGCGAACGAGGGCGAGCCGGGTCCGCGTCTCTCCGGGGGACCTTGATCCCGGTCGGATCTCGGCGAGTGCTGCGCGGAGCTTTCGGATGCCCCGGATGCGACGTCGTCTGCGGACCGCTGCGGTCAGCTCTTCGAGCGTGAGCCAACCGAGCCACCCGACGAGGGCATCGCCGGCGATCACGAGCTCGTCGACCGTCAGCATCGTCCCCAGCGCGACGAAGGTGTCTGCAGGGTCGCTGATCGGGACGCCTCGTGAGATCGTCCTTCGCACCGTGCCGGCCCGGGCCCGATGTCCCACCGAGCCACGCACCCGGATCGCCTGATCGACGCCGATGGTCGTCACGTGGAGTCGTCGGTCGCGCTCGAAGCGGCGGGGGAGCGGTACGCCGATGATCGCTGCGGCGGTCACGTGGCTGAACACCTGGTCTGGGCGAAGTCGCGGAGCGAGGGCACGGGCTCGTTCGTCCACCAGCACGGGGGTCGTCGGGGAGCGGATCCCGTGGAACGGCCGGACGAGGTCCTTGGCTTGGAGGCGTCCGCGGGGCACCCCTCGGTACAGCGCGTCGCGAACGCGGAACGAGGCGTCTCGGAGCGCTCCGGGGAGTCTGCGTCTGGCGGTCATCCCCACATGCTCGTGGCGAGCTGACGTCGTCGGGGCGAGCCGAGCCTCCCGTGTGGATGGTCGCGGGCGTTGCCCGCGTGTGGAGGCCTGCCTGTCTCGACGAGCGGGCGAGATGTCAGGGTCGGGCGCATGGACGAGACGGGTATTTCGCCCGCTCGGGCATGCCGTCGCCCGCCGTCGCCCGCTGTGTTCGTCCCGGTGCCGAGAGGGCGGAATGCGAGGGTGCGGCCGCTTGAGTACGCCGGTATTTCGCCCGCTCACGGACAACGGCACCGCCCGCCCGCCAACGCGCCCGCCCACCGCCCACCCGCCCACCGCCCACGTCTCACCGCCCGCCCGCCACCGCGCCCGCGCACCCCACCCCCCCCACCCCGGGAGGCACCCACGGGGCCACCCGGGGCCGAGCGCGCTCCAGTACCGTCGGGAGCATGGAATTCAGGTACCTCGGCAACTCGGGACTCAAGGTCTCCGAGATCACCTACGGCAACTGGCTGACGCACGGCTCGCAGGTCGAGAACGACGTCGCCACCCAGTGCGTCCGGGCAGCGCTCGACGCCGGCATCACCACGTTCGACACCGCGGACACGTACGCGAACACCAAGGCGGAATCGGTCCTCGGCGACGCGCTCAAGGGCGAGCGTCGCCAGTCGCTGGAGATCACGACGAAGGTGTACTGGCCGACCGGTCCGAAGGGGCACAACGACGTCGGACTCAGCCGGAAGCACATCCTGGAGTCGATCAACGGGTCGCTGACCAGGCTCCAGACGGACTACGTCGACCTCTACCAGGCGCACCGGTACGACTACGAGACCCCGCTCGAGGAGACGATGCAGGCCTTCGCCGACGTCGTCCGGCAGGGCAAGGCGCTCTACATCGGTGTCTCCGAGTGGACCGCCGACCAGATCCGCGCCGGTGCGGCACTGGCGAAGGAGCTCGGCTTCCAGCTCATCTCGAACCAGCCGCAGTACTCGATGCTGTGGCGGGTCATCGAGGGCGAGGTCGTCCCCACCTCCAAGCAGCTCGGACTGTCGCAGATCGTGTTCTCCCCGATCGCGCAGGGTGTCCTCACGGGCAAGTACCAGGCCGGCCAGCCGCTCCCCGAGGGCTCGCGCGCCACCGACGAGAAGGGCGGCGCGGACATGATCAAGCGGTACATGCGCGACGACGTCCTCGAGGCCGTCCAGCGCCTCCAGCCCGTCGCGGACCAGGCGGGGCTCACCCTGGCGCAGCTCGCGATCGCGTGGACCCTCCAGAACGACAACGTCGCGAGTGCGATCGTCGGCGCCTCGCGCCCGCAGCAGGTGACCGACAACGTCAAGGCGGTCGGCGTGAAGCTCGACGCGGACGCACTCAAGGCCATCGACGACGCACTGGGGGACATCCCGGAACGCGACTCCTCGAAGAGCGTCAGCCCGGCGTCGCGCCCCGCGTAGACGCGACCGGAGAACCGGCCCGGGGGGGGGCGGCGGCGCGCCCCGCCGGCGCCCCCCGCCCGCGGGGGGCGCCCCCCCCCCC
>JASCOI010000223.1 GCA_029959665.1 Microbacteriaceae bacterium PS02333 | reverse complement strand
CCGAGGTCCTCGCGTCCTGATCGCCCCGGCTTAGCAGCAGCCCCGCGACGACCCCACTGACCGACACGGTCCGTGGGGTCGTCGTCGTTGCGGCGGGCTCCGGTACCCGGCTCGGGCTCGAGACGCCGAAGGCCTTCGTCCCCGTCGCCGGGGCGCTGATGCTCGAGCGGGCACTGGCGCCGTTGTTCACGCTGGCGACCCCGACGTTCGTCGTCGTGGTCGCCCCGGCCACGCTGCTGGACGCTTGTCGGTCGCTGGTGGACGAGGTCGCCGGGCCCGCCGCCGGGTACACCGCCGTCGTCGCGGGCGGGGCCGATCGGCACGCGTCGGTGCAGGCGGGTCTCGAGGCGCTGCCGTCGTCGGTCGAGACGGTGCTCGTGCACGACGCCGCCCGCTGCCTGACGCCGGCAGCCCAGTTCGAGGACGTGTTCGCCGCGGTGGCCGCGATCGGGGACGGCATCATCCCCGCGCTGCCCGTCACGGACACGGTCAAGCAGGTGTCCGGCGACGTCGTGGTGTCCACCGTCGACCGGTCGGCGCTCGTCGGGGTGCAGACCCCCCAGGGCTTCCCGCTCGCCGCACTGCGGGACGCGTACGCCGTGTCGACGCAGTCCGAGACCGACGACGCCGGGGTGTTCCAGGCAGCTGGTGGCACCGTACGGTTCATCCCCGGCGACGCGGACGCGTTCAAGATCACGACGCCGTGGGACCTGCGCCGGGCCGCTGCCGTGGTGTCGGAGCGCACCGGGGCCGTCAGTGCCGTCCGGATCGGGCTCGGCGTCGACGTGCACGCGTTCGACGCCGATGCGGTCTGCCGGGTCGGGCTGCTCGAGTTCCCCGGTGAGCAGGGGCTCGCCGGGCACAGCGACGGGGACGCCGTGGCGCACGCGGTGTGCGACGCGCTGCTCTCCGCCGGCGGACTCGGGGACATCGGCGGGCGCTTCGGCACGTCGGACCCCGCGTACGCGGGCGCGACCGGTGACGTCTTCGTCCGCGGTGCGGTGTCCGCGCTCGCATCCGCGGGCCTCGTCCCGACTTCGGTCACCGTGCAGGTCATCGGCAACCGCCCGCGGATCGGTGCGCGACGGTCCGAGATGGAAGCGGCGCTGTCGGCCGTCGTCGGGGCGCCCGTCGCGGTGTCCGGCACGACGACGGACGGGCTCGGGTTCACCGGTCGTGGCGAGGGGCTCGCGGCGATCGCGACGGCACTCGTCCGGGCCGACCGCTCCGTCTAGGGTTGAGGCGTGACCGTTCGCCTCTACGACTCCCGTGCCGCAGACGTCGTCGACCTCGTCCCGCTGGTCGACGGACAGGTGAGCATGTACGTGTGCGGACCGACGGTGCAGTCGTCGCCGCACATCGGGCACCTCCGCTCCGCCCTGGTGTACGACATCTGGCGTCGCTGGCTCACGCACCGCGGGTACCGCGTGACGCTCGTCCGGAACGTCACGGACATCGACGACAAGGTGCTGGACCTGGCCGCCGGCACCGACGAGCCCTGGTGGGCGCGGGCGTACCGCGTCGAGCTCGAGTTCACCGCCGGGTACACCGCGCTCGGCATCCTGCCGCCGACGTACGAGCCCCGCGCCACCGCCAGCATCCCGCAGATGCAGGACATCATCGCCCGGCTCATCGAGCGCGGGCACGCCTACCCGGCCGCCGACGGCTCCGGGGACGTCTACTTCGACACCGGCAGCTGGGCGTCGTACGGCGCCCTGACCCGTCAGCGTCGCGAGGACATGGTCGAAGCAGCGGACGCCGACCCTCGCGGCAAGCGGGACGCCCGTGACTTCGCACTGTGGAAGGGCGCGAAGGACGGCGAGCCCACGACGGCGAGCTGGGACTCCCCGTGGGGAGCAGGCCGACCGGGCTGGCACATCGAGTGCTCCGCGATGTCCCGGCGCTACCTCGGGCCCGCGTTCGACATCCACGGCGGCGGGCTCGACCTCCGGTTCCCGCACCACGAGAACGAGCTCGCCCAGTCCACGGCCGCGGGCGACCCGTTCGCGACGTACTGGTTGCACAACGGCCTCGTGACCGTCGGCGGACAGAAGATGTCGAAGTCGCTCGGCAACTCGATCTTCGCCGCCGACTTCCTCGGGTCGGCGCGACCGATCGTCGTCCGCTACTTCCTCGGCGCCGCGCACTACCGGTCGACGATCGACCACCACGACGGGTCCCTCGCCGAAGCCGAGGCAGCGCTCGACCGGATCGACGGCTTCCTCTCGCGAGCGGCGTCGCGACTCGAGGGCGTCACGCTCGCCGACGCCCCGGACGTCCCCGACGCGTTCGCCGCAGCGATGGACGACGACCTCTCGGTGCCGCAGGCGCTCGCCGTCCTGCACGAGACCGTCCGCGCCGGGAACGCCGCGTTGGACGCCGACGATGCGGATGCGCTCGGGACCGCGTACCATCAGGTGGCTGCGATGGTGGAGGTGCTCGGCATCGACCCGCGAGCGACTCACTGGTCCGGTGCCGGTCAGGACCCCTCCGCCGCACCGCTCGCCGCCCTCGTCGAACGTCTCGTCCAAGAGCGTTCCGACGCCAGGGCGTCCCGGGACTTCGCCACGGCCGACCGTGTGCGCGACGACCTCGCGGCCGCGGGCATCACGATCGAGGACACCTCGGCCGGAACACGCTGGAGCATCGCCTGACCACGGCAGTGCCGAACAGGAGAGAACCATGAAGAACGTCTCGGGCAACAAGAAGGGCCGTCCCGGTGCCGTGCGCTCCGGGCGCAAGGGCAACAAGCAGGTCGGCTCCGGCGGCCAGGGCGCGCAGGCGCTCGAGGGGCGCAAGCCCACGCCGAAGGCGGAGGACCGTCCGTACCACCCCGCCGGCAAGCGCAAGGCCGCGAAGGAACGGTACGACGCCGCTCGTGGTCGGCACGGTGCGTCGAGTGCGCCGTCGAACCGCACCGGGCGTCCGCCCCAGCGCAAGAGCGACGACTCGGAGCTGGTGACCGGGCGCAACTCCGTGCTCGAGGCCCTCCGTACGAAGACCCCGTCGACGACGCTCTACATCGCCGCGCGCATCGAGGTCGACGACCGCGTCAAGGAGATCCTGGCGCTCGCCAACCACCGCGGCGTGCCGATCATGGAGATCATGCGTCCGGAGCTCGACCGCATCACGGGGCACGACAGCGTGCACCAGGGCGTCGCGCTCAAGGTCCCCGCGTACGAGTACGCCGTGGCCGAGGACGTCGTCGAGCGCGCGTTCTCCCGCGACGAGGTCCCGCTGATGGTGGCGCTCGACGGCATCACCGACCCGCGCAACCTCGGCGCGATCATCCGGTCCACCGCGGCGTTCGGTGGCCACGGCGTGATCGTGCCGCAGCGTCGCTCGGTCGGCGTGACGGCCTCGGCGTGGAAGACCTCCGCCGGTGCCGCCGCCCGCACCCCCGTCGCGATGGCGCCGAACCTCACGCAGACGCTCAAGTCGCTCAAGTCGATGGGGCTGTTCGTGCTCGGGCTGGCGGGCGACGGCGACGTGCAGCTCGACGCCCTCGAGCTCGCCGACCGGCCGATCGTCATCGTCGTCGGTTCCGAGGGCAAGGGCCTGTCGCGCCTGGTCACCGAGACCTGCGACGCGATCGTGTCCATCCCGATCTCGTCGGCGACGGAGTCCCTCAACGCGGGCATCGCCGCGAGCGTCACCCTGTGGGAGGTCGCCCGCCGCCGTCGCGCGGAGTAGGGCGCAGCACCCAACGCATCGGAGGCCCCCGGGGGGGGGGGGGGGGGCGCGCGCCCCCCGCGGGGGCGGGGGGGCGGCCCCCGCGGGGGGGG
>JASCOI010000222.1 GCA_029959665.1 Microbacteriaceae bacterium PS02333 | reverse complement strand
GCTTTCCAGGGCGGGCGCGATGGGACAGAACGCGCACCGGACGGGAGGCTCGTGGCCAGGCCGCCACGAGCCTCCCGTCCGTCAGGTGGTCACGCTGCTCGCTGGGCGCGCCGCAGGGTCAGGATCTCCGGGCCGGCCGCGGTGACCGCGACGGTGTGCTCGACGTGCGCAGCACGCGAGCCGTCGACGCTCTTGAGCGTCCAGCCGTCGTCGTCCTGGTAGAGCTCGTCGGTGCCCTGCATGAGCCAGGGCTCGATCGCGACGACGAGGCCCGGTCGGAGCTTCAGTCCGCGTCCGGGGCGGCCGTCGTTCGGGACGTGCGGGTCTCCGTGCATCGTCCGACCGACCCCGTGGCCGCCGAACTGCAGGTTCACGTCGTAGCCGCCCTCGTGTGCGACGGCGCCGATGGCGTGCGACACGTCGCCGAGCTTGTTGCCGGGCGCCGCCTGCGCGATGCCGGCGACGAGTGCCCGTTCCACGGTGTCGATCAGCCGCTGGTCCTCGGGGTCCTGCGTGCCGACCTGGACCGTCACCGCGGAGTCCGCGACCCACCCGTCGACGCTCGCGGCGAAGTCCATGCTCACCAGGTCGCCGTCCTGCAGCACGTAATCGTGGGGGAGCCCGTGCAGCGCAGCGTCGTTGACCGAGGTGCACAGGTTCTTGCCGAACGGGGACTTGCCGAACGACGGGTGGTAGTCGACGTAGCAGCTGACGGCACCGCGCTCCGCGATCATCCGTGCGGCCACCCGGTCCAGGTCGAGCAGGTTCACTCCGACGTCCACGGTGGTGAGGAGCTCGTCGAGCACGTCGGCGACTAAACGGCCGGCGACCCGGAGCCCGTCGAGTTCGGCGGGGGTGCGGAGTTCGATCATGCGTCCATCCTGCCGCGTTTCGTGTCTCGGCTCTTCTGTGGCAGAATCGATAGCCGTGCCCTGGCTGGACTCTGCCACGGGGGAGTCGCCGACACCGGGCACACACCACTTCTTTTCCGAAACCGATCCGCGGCGACCCGTGTGCGTCCGCAGAGAGTGACCCAATCATGAGCCAGCTCCTCGACTCCGTCGACGCAGCGTCGCTGCGTACCGACGTCCCGGACTTCCGCCCGGGCGACACCGTCAAGGTCCACGTCAACATCATCGAAGGCACGCGCTCGCGTATCCAGGTCTTCCAGGGTGTCGTCATCGGCCGTCAGGGCCACGGCCTCGGCGAGACCTTCAAGGTCCGCAAGGTCAGCTTCCAGGTCGGCGTCGAGCGCTGGTTCCCGGTGCACTCGCCGATCATCGACCACATCGAGGTCGTCACCCGCGGTGACGTCCGTCGCGCGAAGCTGTACTACCTCCGCGAACTCCGCGGCAAGGCGGCCCGTCGCAAGATCAAGGAGAAGCGCGACAACTGATCGCCTTCACAGCGACGGTCCGCTCGCGGATCGCCGTTCCGGGCCCCTCGTCGATGTACGGTTGTGCATCGACGGGGGGCTTTCCCGTTTCATGACGTCGAGGGTGGAATGACCGACACGACCGAGACCGAGGCGCGTCGGCCGCGTTCCACGAAACAGCGCAACGGCGTCCTCACCTTCCTCCGCGACCTGCTCATCATCTTCGTCGCAGCGCTCCTCGTCTCGTTCCTGGTCAAGACGTTCCTGATCCGCTCGTTCTACATCCCGTCGGCGTCGATGGAGAACACGCTGCAGATCAACGACCGGGTGATCGTGAACGAACTCGTTCCGAACGCGGTCTCCCTGAAGCGGGGCGACGTCGTCGTCTTCAAGGACCCGGGCGGATGGCTGACCGGCGCCGAGGTGCCGAACGTCACGCCGGAGTCGCAGCCGGCGAAGGCGATCGACTGGCTCCTCACGCAGGTCGGTCTCGGCACCGGCGACAGCGACGACCACCTCATCAAGCGCGTGATCGGCCTGCCGGGTGACAAGGTCGCCTGCTGCAACGACCTCGGACAGATGACGGTCAACGGCGTCCCGGTCAAGGAGCCGTACCTCAAGCTGCCGGCGGGCAAGACCCGTGCGTCCGGGACCGACTTCTCGGTCACCGTGCCGAAGGGCACCATCTGGGTGATGGGCGACAACCGCTACGAATCGAAGGACTCGCGGTACAACGGGGACACGCCGTCGAAGGGCTTCGTGCCGTTGTCCGACGTCACGGGACGTGCGTTCGTGATCTCGTGGCCGACGAGCCGCTGGACCTGGCTCGACGATTACCCTGAGGTCTTCGCGGGTGTGGAGGAGAAGGACCGGTGACCGCTGTACGGCCGTCGTTGCGCGTCGAGAAGGCGTTCTTCGCCGCCGGCCGGGTCACGGTCATCGGCGTCGACGAGGTCGGGCGTGGTGCGATCGCGGGCCCCGTCGCCGTCGGAGCCGCCGCGGTGACGATCGACGTCCGCCGCGTGCCCCAGGGCCTCGCGGATTCGAAGGCCGTGTCCGCCGCCCGCCGCACCGAGCTCGTGCCGGTCGTCACCCGGTGGGCGCGGACTGCCGTCGGGATGGCGTCGGCGTCCTACGTGGACGAGCAGGGCATCGTGCCGGCGCTGGGGCTCGCGGGTGCACGGGCGCTCTCGTCGCTCGCCGACTCGGGAGTGTCGTTCGACGGGGCCGTCGTGCTGCTCGACGGGTCGTTCGACTGGCTGTCCCGGGCACTTCCCGCAGGGTCGTCGCCGCTCGACGTCACCGTGCGCGTCAAGGCCGACCGTGACTGTGCCTCGGTCGCGGCGGCGTCGATCGTGGCGAAGGTGGAGCGGGACGCGTTGATGGTGGCGGCGCACGACGATGCTCCGCACTACGCGTGGGCGTCGAACAAGGGGTACGGGTCCACGGCGCACTACGACGCCATCCGGTCGGTCGGTGCGCATCCGCTGCACCGGAAGAGCTGGCTGCACGCGGCGTCGAGCGTCGCGCTGGACGGGTTCGAATCGCTGGAGTCCGTCGACGGGCTCGTTCGCTGAGTGCTCCGGCGCTGGTGTCCCCGGAGGGCTCGTCGGCCGTAGACTGTGGGCGCAATGGATGACGACGAATTCGACGACTACGACCGAGAGGTCGAGCTCGCCCTCTACCGCGAGTACCGCGACGTCGTGTCGCAGTTCCGATACGTGGTCGAGACCGAGCGCCGTTTCTACCTGGCGAACGAGGTGGAACTCGCGCGGCGCGACACCGAGCACGATTTCTACTTCGAACTGACGATGAACGACGTCTGGGTCTGGGACGTCTACCGGTCCGACCGTTTCGTGAAGTCCGTGCGGGTGCTGACGTTCAAGGACGTCAATGTCGAGGAACTCACCACGCGTGAACTCGAACTGCCGAAGGAACTCGCACTCGACGAGTGATCGTCAATTCGACGGAATCGCTGGGAAACGCGCCGTCCTTTTCACGGGTGGGCAGGATTCGCGCTACTCTGGCGGGGATTTCCTTTCCCCACGCGCCAGGAGGCCACAATGGCACAGAAGGTCACCGTCCAGCTCGTCGACGATCTCGACGACTCGCCGATCACCCCGGGTGACGGACGCACCGTTGAATTCGCATTCGACGGGTCCACGTACGAGATCGACCTGTCGAACGACAACGTCGACAAGTTCCGTGAAGCGATCTCCGACTACGTCGCCGCCGCGCGCAAGGTGAGCGGCCGCCGGACCGGCGGTGCCGGTGCCCCGAAGTCGGCGCCGAAGCGCGGCAATTCCGAAGAACTCGCGAAGGTCCGTGAATGGGCCAAGGAGAACGGGTACGAGGTCTCCTCGCGCGGTCGTATCTCGACCCAGGTGCAGGAAGCGTACGCAGCGGCGCACTAGTCCCTGCCCTCGCAGCCCCGGGGGGGCGCGGCGGGGGGCGGGGGGGGGGGGGGGGGGCGCCCGGGGGGGGGGGG
>JASCOI010000221.1 GCA_029959665.1 Microbacteriaceae bacterium PS02333 | reverse complement strand
CGGCCGCCCCGCGGCCGCCGCGGGGGCGGGGGCGGCGGGGCGGCGGCCCCCCCCCCCCCCCCCCGGCCGGTTCGGCGTACCGTCTGCACCATGGTCACGGTGAGCCGGACGACGGTCGCGATCGTGGGCGGTGGGCCCGCCGGCGTGGTGCTCGGGCTGCTCCTCGCCCGGGCGGGCATCCGCGTGCGTGTCGTGGAGAAGCACGACGACTTCAACCGCGACTTCCGCGGCGACACGGTGCACGCCTCGACGATCCGGCTGCTCGACGAGCTCGGACTGGGTGACCGCTTCCGGGCGATCCCGCAGTCACGGCTCGACGACTTCTCGCTGCCGATGCCGGACGGCTCCCGGCTGCTGCTCGGCGACTTCTCGCGTCTGGAACCGCCCTACGACCACGTGGCGATGGTGCCGCAGTGGGACCTCCTCGACATGCTCGTCGGCGCCGCACGGCAGGAACCGTCGTTCGCGATCTCGATGGGGCAGGCTGCATCGGCCCTGATCGTCGAGAACGGCGTCGTGGCCGGCGTCCACCTGCACCCGTACCGCGGTGACGGCGAGCACGAGGAGCTCCGCGCCGACGTCGTGATCGCGTGCGACGGACGCGACTCCGTCCTCCGCGCTGCCGCCGGCCTCCGCCCGAAGCAGTTCCCCGTGCCCTTCGACACCTGGTGGTTCCGGCTGCCGAAGGAGCCGAGCGACGCGGAGACCGCACTCGTCCCCGCGTTCGACGGCACCGACGTGCTGCTCAGCTTCCCGCGGCGCGACTACCACCAGGTCGCGTACTTCGCGCCGAAGGGGTCGGACGCCGAGCTCCGCGCCCGCGGCGTCGAGGACTTCCGCGCCAGGGTCGCCCGACTCCGGCCGTCGTTCGCCGACCGGGTGTCCGCGATCGGGTCGATGGACGACGTGCACGTGCTCGACGTCCGGATGGACCGGCTGTCGCGGTGGTGGCGGCCGGGGCTCCTCTGCATCGGCGACGCCGCGCACGCGATGTCGCCCGCCGGCGGTGTCGGGATCAACCTCGCGGTGCAGGACGCCGTCGCGACGGCCGCGATCCTGGCACCGGCGATCGTCGGGGGCGTCCGCGGACGGGCGCTGAACCGGACCCTCGCGGCGGTCGAACGCCGCCGGACCACGCCGGCGGTGCTGGTGCAGGGCGCGCAACGGGCGCTGCACCGCATCGTGTTCGAGCGCGCCTTCGCGGGGAAGCTGCAGGACGGGCCACCGCTGCTGCCGGTCCTGCTGGCGAAGTACGTGCCGCCGGCCAGCGGGGTCTACGCGCGCGGGATCGCGTTCGGGCCGCTCCCCGAGCACGCTCCGGCGTGGGCTCGACGGGGCTCCTGAGTCCGGCGAGCGAGCATCGGCGCATGCTGGGCGGATGAAGCAGCGAACCATCGGGGACACCAACGTCAGCGCGATCGGGCTCGGCGGCATGCCGATGTCCATCGAGGGACGACCGGACGAGCGCCAGGCGATCGCGACGATCCACGCGGCGCTCGAGGCCGGCGTCACCCTCATCGACACCGCGGATGCCTACCACCTGGCCGCACACGACGAGGTCGGGCACAACGAGGAGCTCATCGGCCGGGCGGTCCGGGAGTACCACGGCGACGCCTCCCAGGTGCTCATCGCGACGAAGGGCGGCCACCTCCGACCGGAGCCGGGCGCGTGGGCGCAGAACGGTCACCCCGAGTACCTCAAGGAGGCGGCGAAGGCCTCCGCGAAGCGCCTCGGTGTCGAGACGATCGACCTCTACCAGTTCCACCGCCCGGACCCGGCGGTCCCCTACGAGGACTCGATCGGGGCGCTCGCCGAGCTGCTCGACGAGGGCGTGATCCGGATGGCCGGCATCTCGAACGCCGACGTCGACCAGATCCGTCTCGCGAACGAGGTCCTCGACGGACGGCTCGTGTCCGTGCAGAACCAGTTCTCTCCGGCGTTCCGATCGAGCGAGGCCGAGCTCCAACTCTGCGACGAGATGAGTATCGCGTTCCTGCCGTGGAGCCCGCTCGGCGGCATCGCCGGCGCGGCGGACCTCGGGTCGACCTACGCGGACTTCGCGACCGTGGCCCGGGACCGCGGCGTCACCCCGCAGGTGATCGCCCTGGCGTGGGAGCTCGCGAAGAGCGACGTCGTCATCCCGATCCCGGGCGCGTCACGGCCGCAGTCGATCCTCAACTCGGTGACCGCCGCGACCGTGAAGCTCCGACCGGAGGACATCGCGCGACTCGACGCCGCGCAGGCAGCTGCGGCCTGAGCGTCAGCCGCAGACCTCGCTCATCTTCTGCGTCGACTTCTGGACGTCGGTGATCGAGTCCTGCAGCTTCGTCGAGTCCACCGACTGCGGGTCCTTCGAGTAGGCCTCGAGCTGCGACACGAGGTTCGAGAACGACTGCTCGAACCCGGAGGCCGTCTCGTGGACGTCCTCGTTCGTCACCTTGTCGGTAGCCGTCTTGAGCTTGCCGTCGAACTCCTTGAGCTTCGCGACCGCCGTGGTCGGGTCGCTCTGGATCTTCGTCATCTGCGACTGCAGTTCGCTGGAGACCGACTTCATGTCGCTCTCCAGCGTCTTGCAGGCCTGCGCCTTGGTCTGCGCCTTCGGCGTGGGCGTCGATCCGCTGCCGGCCCCGCCGGACGCGCATCCGGCGAGCAGGACGACGGCGACGGCGGCGGTGGTGAGTGCGGCGAACTTCTGCATGGTGATCCCCCAGGGTCTGATGTCGTGTCCCTCGAACGGGAACACGGATGCGCGACCGAGCGTACATCGGAAACCCACAGGGTCGGATGTCGAGGGTGTCGGGTCCGCACCACCGCCAGAGGGCGTCGCCGCGCGTACCGTCGGGGGCATGCAGGCCATCACGTACGACGAGCACGCACTCTCCCTGACCGACCTCCCCGACCCGACGCCGTCCGACGGCGAGGTGCTCGTCGAGGTGGCGGCAGCCGGGGTGAACAACGCCGACCTGCAGCAGCGGCAGGGGAACTACCCGCCACCTCCCGGAGCGTCCGAGATCCTGGGGCTGGAGGTCTCCGGCACGATCCGTGCGCTCGGCCCCGGCGTCTCGGGGTGGGCCGTCGGCGACCGGGTCTGCGCGCTCCTGGCCGGCGGCGGGTACGCGACGCACGTGGTCGTCCCCGCCACCCAGCTGCTCCCGGTGCCGGACGGCGTCGACCTCGTGGCGGCCGCCGCACTGCCCGAGGCCGCCTGCACCGTGTATTCCAACATCGGCATGCTCGCGGGGCTCCGACCGGGGCAGACGCTGCTGGTGCACGGGGGCACCGGGGGCATGGGGTCGCATGCCGTCCTGTGGGCGAAGGCGCTCGGCGCGACGGTGATCGCGACCTCCGGCGGCGACCGCAAGGTGGCCGCCTCGCGCGACCTCGGCGCGGACCTGGTGATCGACCACCGCTCCGAGGACTTCGTCGCCCGTGCGCTCGAGTTCACCGACGGGCGGGGCGTCGACGTCGTGCTCGACGTGGTGGGACCGGACTACCTGGCGCGGAACCTCGAGGTCCTCGCGCCGAACGGTCACGTCGCCGTGATCGCGTCGGGCAGCGGGACCGAGGCGCCCCTGCCGTTCGGGTTGCTCATGCGCAAGCGGGCGACGATCAGCGGAACGACGCTGCGCGCGCGGCCGCTCGCCGAGAAGGCCGCGATCGTCGAGGCCGTCCGGTACAACGTGTGGCCGTTCGTCGCCGACGGCCGGGTGCGTCCGGTCGTCGACGCCGTGCTGCCGCTCGCCGAGGCGGGCGAGGCGCACCGCCGCATGGCTGCGGGCGAGGTCATCGGCAAGGTGCTCCTGCAGCCCTGACGCGCGGCGCGCGCCCCGCGCCCCGCGCCCGCGCCCCCCCGCGGGCCCGCGCCCCCCCCGAAACCCGGGCCGCCCCCCCGGGGGGG
>JASCOI010000220.1 GCA_029959665.1 Microbacteriaceae bacterium PS02333 | reverse complement strand
GCGCCGCGAGCGGGCGAAATACCCGGGGGGCCCCGCGGACGACCACGGTATTCCGCCCGCTCGCGGGGTGGGGTCGCGGGGGAGCCCGGTGAGGGCCCGGTGAGCGGGCGAAATAACCGCCCCGCCCCCGCGAACGACCGCGGTATTTCGCCCGCTCGCGCCGCTCGCGGCTGGAGCGGGCCGCGAGAACACACCCTGACCCGGAACGACCAGCACGATCCGACCCGAAGGAGCACCACCATGCACACCTCCGCACACACCCCACGCCGCCGCATCGCCGTCGTGGGCGCCCTCGCCGCGACCCTCGTCGCCGCGACCGTCGGCCTCGCAGCTCCCCAGTCCGCCAGCGCCGCCACCGACACCGGCTGGCTCCGCGTCGGCCACCTCTCCCCGGACACGAAGGGCGTCGACGTCGAGCTGTCGAGCCTCTCCGGCGGCAAGAAGGTGTTCGAGCTCGACGACGTCACCTACGGCCAGGTCAGCAAGTACCAGACGCTCGCGGCCGGCACCTACGTGCTCTCGATGCGCGCATCGGACGCGCCGGACTCCACGCCGGTCATCTCGACCGACGTGACGGTCCAGGGCGGCAACGCGAGCACCGTCGTCGCCTACGGCAAGAACAAGAGCCTGAAGACGGCCGCGTTCACCGACGACCTGCAGCAGCCCGGTGACGGCAAGTCGAAGCTCCGGCTCGTCCAGGCCGCGACGACCGCCAAGAAGGTCGACGTCACCACCTCGACCGGCACGAAGATCGCCACCGACGCCGCGTTCGGCTCGGCGTCGCAGTACGCGACCGTCGACTCGGGCAAGTGGGACCTCGACCTCTCCGGGGGCGGGCAGACCGGCTCGGCGGACATCGACCTCGCGGGCAACACCGTCTCGACGCTCTTCGTGCTCGACGACAGCAAGGGCGACCTGACGGTCGTCCCCGTCACGGACGCCGCGGCCACCGCCGCGACGCCGACGGGCGGCGTGCAGACCGGCGGTGGCGGCACCGCCGCCGACCGCCCGGCAACGGACGCGGTCCACGCGGCCGTCGCGGCGATCCGCGCACTGTTCCACTGATCCGGACGGGAGGCCCTGGTCACCGCCGCCGATCCGCGAACGTGATCCGGGCCTCCAGTCAGACCGTCTCCCCACCAGCAGAAAGCAGGCCAGCATGACCCGCAGGAACTGGATCCCCATCACCGCCGTCGGCGTGGCCGCGGTGCTCGTCGCCGGCGGCATCGCCGTCGCCGCCGTGCACCCGTGGTCGGCCTCCGAGCCCGACGCCGGTGGTGCCTCGACGCCAACCTCGACGACCCCGCCGGACGGGAACCGCTCGCCCGCGCAGCTCCGCACCGACTTCCTGGACCGCTACGTGCAGGACGGCCGCGTGGTGCGTCTCGACCAGGGGAACGACACCGTGAGCGAGGGGCAGGCCTACGGGCTGCTCATCGCGTACGCAGCCGGGGACGAGCAGCGCTTCGGCGAGATCTGGTCCTGGACGAAGCGACACATGCTCACGGACGACTCCTTGCTCGCGTGGCGCTGGACGAAGGAGGACGGCGTCGCGGACGAGCAGTCCGCGAGCGACGCCGACCTCGACGCCGCGCGTGCCCTCGTGCTGGCGGGCGCGAAGTGGCAGGACGAGAGGTACACGAAGGCCGGCAAGACGATGGCGCGCGCGGTGCTCGACCACGAGACGGCGACGACCGACCTCGGGCGGATCCTGCTCCCGGGGCCGTGGGCGGACTCGGAGCCGTACCGGTACGACGCCTCGTACGCGTCGCCCGCTGCGTACCGGGTGCTCGCGAAGGCGACGGGAGACGAGCGGTGGACGGAGCTCGAACAGGGCTCCAGCGCCGTGACGGCCGCGGTGCTCGAGAAGACCGACCTGCCGAGTGACTGGTCGCAGGTGCACGCCGACGGCAGCGTCGACCCGATGCCCGCCACCGGCAGCGACGCCCGCGTGCTGTACGGCTACGACGCGATGCGCATGCCGCTGCGGTACGCCGAGGCGTGCACGGCGTCGGACCGGAGCCTCGCGGCGTCGATCGCACCGACGCTCCGGCGGACCACGCAGCTCGCGGCGCAGCTCGACCTCGGCGGGACCGCCGTCACGGGGGACCGCAGCGCGCTGGCGTACGCCGCTCGTGCGGCGGCGGAACAGGCCGGGGGCGAGACGGGAGCGGCGACGGCTGATCTGCAGCGTGCCGATCGCACCGCCGCCACGACGCCGACGTACTACGGCGACGCCTGGGCGGCGCTCGGTGCGACCATGCTGACCTCCGACGTGCTCGGTGGGTGCGCTACCGCCGGCGGGAGTTCCTCGTGAGCGGCGGGCGGCGTCGGGCGGAGCGAGGAACGTCGCTGGGCGCGAGGCTCGGTCGGCGGTGGGTGGCCGTCGCGGTGGGTGCAGCGGTCGTCGTGGCCGCCGGGGCCGTCGTGACCGGGGTCGCCGTGGCCGCCGGGAACGACGCTGCTCCGTCTGCGCGGTCCTCGGCCGCTGCTTCGGGGGCGTCTCCGTCCACGGGCGACCGGGACATCGCGGGGTTCCAGGACCCGGCAGCCCCCGCGGCGCGGTCCGACGCGACACCGACCCGGGTGGCGATCCCTGCGATCGGGGTGGACGCCTCGCTCGAGGACCTGCACCGCGGATCCGCCGGCGAGCTCGACCCGCCGAAGGGCTGGGACAACGCCGGGTGGTTCAGCGACGGCATCGTCCCCGGGGAGGTCGGCCCCGCGGTCATCGCCGGGCACGTCGACAGCCCGACGAGCGCCGCGGTGTTCTTCCGGCTCGACGAGCTCGTGGCGGGGGACGAGATCCACGTCACGATGTCCGACGGCAGCACCCGCACCTTCACGGTCGACCGCACCGAACGCGCAGCGAAGTCGGCCTTCCCCACGAGCGACGTCTACGGGTCGTCACCCACTCCCGACCTCCGGCTCATCACCTGCGACGGAACGTTCGACACCGCCACAGGGCACTACACGGACAACCTGATCGTGTTCGCATCACTGTCGGGGCAGTGACTCAGCAGCCGAACCATATGTTGGACACCAGTCATCGAGGAGCAACATGAGCGAGACCCTGGTCATCATCCCGACCTACGACGAAGCCGAGAACGTCCGGCCCATCGTGGCGCGCACCCTCGCGGCCACGGACGACACCGTGCACGTGCTCGTCGTCGACGACAACTCCCCGGACGGCACCGGTGACATCGCCGACGCCATCGCGACCGAGACGGACCGGGTCCACGTGCTGCACCGCACGGTCAAGGACGGCCTCGGTGGCGCGTACCTCTCGGGCTTCGCCTGGGGGCTCGAGCACGGGTACGACAAGCTCGTCGAGATGGACGCCGACGGCTCCCACCACCCCGAGTACCTGCCGTGGCTCATCGAGCTCGCGGACACCAACGACCTGGTCCTCGGCTCCCGTTGGATCAAGGGCGGCGAGGTCGAGAACTGGCCCTGGTACCGCGAGCTCCTCTCGCGCGGCGGCAACCTCTACACGCGCCTCGCGCTCGGCATCGCCGTCCGCGACGCCACCGGCGGCTTCCGGGTGTTCACCCGATCGGCACTGCAGCGCATCGACCTCGACGGCATCGCCTCGAAGGGGTACTGCTTCCAGGTCGACCTCTGCTGGCGGGCGCTCGAGGCGGGCCTTCGGATCGTGGAGACCCCGATCACCTTCACCGAGCGCGAGTTCGGCGTCTCGAAGATGAGCGGGAACATCGTCCGCGAGAGTCTGACCCTCGTCACGAAGTGGGGCATCGACCGGCGTCTCCGCGAGGTACGGGCGCTGGCGAAGGAGCACAAGCCGCTGCCCTCGGTCCGGCGCAACGCCCACGCGGTCGCGAACCCCATCCGCTGACGGGGCTGGCGGCTCCCCGTCCGCCTCTCCTGCCCGCGCAACCCCCCCGGCGCCCCGCCCCCGCCGGGGGGGGCCGGGGCGGTGGGGG
>JASCOI010000021.1 GCA_029959665.1 Microbacteriaceae bacterium PS02333 | reverse complement strand
CCCCCCACTCGCCCCACCCACGCCACCCACCCCAGCACGGCAACACGCCGCCTCTCGTATCGATTCGACCCGAGCCTCCGGTAGCGTCGGTGTCATGTCGATGACGACGAACACGACGACGGATGCAGCACGCACGCTCCGCGTCGGGGTGGCCGGTCTCGGGTTCGCCGGGACCACGCACCTCGATGCCTACACCGCACTCCCGGGGGTCGAGGTGGTGGCGCTCGCGGGACAGGAGACGGCTCGACTGGCCGAACTCGCCGAGACCCGGCACGTGCCGAACACGTACGAGGACTGGCAGGACCTCGTCGCCAGGGACGACCTCGACATCGTGTCGATCGGCGTCCCGAACGCCCTGCACCACCCCATCGCGGTCGCCGCGCTCGAATCCGGCAAGCACGTCTTCTGCGAGAAGCCCCTCGCGACGACCGGCGCCCAGGCGCAGGAGATGGTCGACGCCGCCGTCCGGAACGACCGCGTGCTCGAGGTCGCCTACAACCACCGCCGCCGCGCCGACGTGCAGTTCCTCGCCGACCACCTGCGGAACGGCGGCGCAGAGAACCCGCTCGGCCACGTCTACCACGCCCGCGCGAGCTGGCTCCGTCGCGCCGGCATCCCCGGCATCCGGAGCTGGTTCGCGAACAAGGAGACCGCCGGCGGCGGCCCCCTCATCGACCTCGGATCGCACGTGCTCGACATCGCACTGCACCTGATGGGCGAACCCCGCGTGGTCACGGCGAGCGCCGTCACGTACAACGAACTCGGCAGCGCCGGCCGCGGCGGCAGCGAGCGGACACCGGTGTCCGCGGCGACCGACCGTCCGTTCGACGTCGAGGACTTCGCGAGCGCCCTGCTCCGGTTCGACAACGGGTCGAGCCTGTTGCTGCAGGCGAGCTGGGCGAGCTACTCGAAGGACGTCGAGGACATCGAGGTCGAGCTCCTCGGGTCGACGGGTGGTGCACGGCTGTTCGTGCGCGACTACGCGACGGAGGGCACCGTGACGCTCTACTCCGACGAGCAGGGCATCCCGACGGTCACCCGGCCGGGCGTGCAGGTCCCCGGCGGGCACCACCAGCGCGTGATCGAGGAGTTCATCGCCACGATCCGCAGCGGCCTCCACAACGGGCACCACGGCGAGTTCGCGCTGCACCGCAGCAGGGTCGTCGACGCGATCTACGCGTCGGCACAGGCAGGACACGAGATGGAGATCGAGCAGTGAAGAACATCGTCGTCTGGAACGAGAACGTGCACGAGACCCGCGGTGACGCGACGGTCGTCGAGCACTACCCGAACGGCATCCACACCGTCGTCGCGGCCGCGCTGCAGGAGCACCTGCCGGAGGCCACGGTCGGCACGGCGACGCTGCAGGAGCCGGAGCACGGTCTGACGCAGGAGCGCCTCGACGCCACGGACGTGCTGTTCTGGTGGGGTCACGCGGCCCACGAGGAGGTCAGCGACGAGGTCGTGCAGCGGGTCGTGGACGCCGTGCACGCCGGCATGGGCCTCGTGGTGATGCACTCCGGGCACTACTCGAAGCCGTTCAAGCGGCTGATGGGCACGACGTGCTCCCTGAAGTGGCGGAACGACGGCGAGCGCGAGCTCGTCTGGACGACGGCGCCCGACCACCCGATCGCGAAGGGCGTCCCGCACCCGATCGTCATCGACCGCCAGGAGATGTACGGGGAGTACTTCGACATCCCCCGCCCCGACGAAGAGGTCTTCCTGTCGACGTTCACCGGCGGCGAGGTGTTCCGCTCCGGCGTCGCCTACCGTCGCGGACGCGGCAAGGTCTTCTACTTCTCGCCGGGCGACCAGGAGTACCCCGTGTACCACCACCCGGACATCCAGCGGGTGCTCTCGAACGCCGCGGAGTGGGCCGCTCCCACGACGCCACGCCGGGTGCTGACGGCCGACGAGCACCCGCGCGACTGGTTCCTCGCCGAGGGTGCGGTAGACAGGACGCGTGACTGACACCCAGGCGGACCGACGGACCGCGCTCGTCGAGGCCCTCGGGGTCCTCGGCAGCGGTCCGGAGGAGCGGTTCGACCGCATCACCCGGATGACGCAGGCGGCGTTCGGGGTGCCGTTGAGCTTCCTCAACCTCGTGCACGGCGACCTCGTCACGGCGCAGTCCGCCCAGGGCTGGCAACAGGGCGGGAGCGCTGCCGCGAGTGACGTGTTCTGCTCGACGACGGTGCTGCAGGACGGGCCGGTGGTGGTGCCGGACGCCACGCTCGACCCGCGGTTCAGCGGTCTCGCCGCGGTGACGGGCGAGCCGGGCATCCGCTTCTACGCGGGTGCGCCGCTGTCCATGCTCGACGGCACCCGTGTCGGCACGCTCTGCATCATGGACGCGAAGCCCCGCGAGCTCTCCCCCGCCGACGTCGAGATGCTCCGCGACCTCGCCCGCTGGGCCGAGCGCGAGCTGGGCCACGCGATCGACCGGGACCGGGTGCGGCGGGTCCTCGATGCGCTCGTCCCCGACCCGATCGACGTCCCCGGCCACGACTTCGCCGCCGTCGCCTCGTCCCACGAGGGGTCCGGCGACGTCGTGGACTGGCGCGTCGCGGCCGACGGGACGATCCGACTGACGATCGGCTCGGTCTCGGCCGCCGGCAGCGCGGCCGGCCTGCTCGCGTCGACGCTCCGCGCCGCCGTCGTGGCACGCACCGACGTGCAGCTGGGAGCGGACGGCCCGGCACTGGAGGCCCAGATCGGCGCCGACCTGGAGGCTGCTGGTGCCGTCGGGTCGCTCTTCCACGCACGGATCGACCCGACGACCGGTCACGTCTCGTTCGTGGACGCCGGCCACGGCCTGGCGCTGCACGTCCGCGCCGACGGCACCCACACGGTGCTCAGGACGATCGACCTGCCGATCGGGCTGCAGCCGGAGGGCACGGCGCGGACCCACGTCGAGGTCGACCTCGCACCGGGTGACCGCCTCGTGCTGTTCACCGCGGGGCTCCTGTCGCTCGATGGGCTCGACGACATCGGTGCGGTCGCGGCCCTGGCGGCAGCGGAGCCGGAGGCCACGGCGTTCGTCGCCCGGATCCGGGCACTGCGCGAGGCCGTACCCAACGCCGACGTCAGCGTCGCGGTGCTGACCCGCCGTGCAGGGTCGGACGCGTCAGCGTGACGACGAGCAACGTCGCGAGCAGGCCGAACCCGCACAGCTCGATCCCGAGTCCGGCGAGCTGCCAGTAGGCGCTGCCGACGTGCTGCGGCTGCGTGATGGCGTCCGGCCACCACGAGTCGATGAGCGGGAAGGACCCCGGGAACGGGTCGAGCCCGAAGACGGCCAGACCGCCGAGCAGCATCACGACGCCGAGGGCCGCCATCGCGCCACGGCTGCCGCGGAGCATCCGCACGACGAGCGCGGCGGCGATCCCGACGAGCCCGACGACCGCGATGAGGAACGCCGTGACGAAGACCCCCTGGGCCGGCAGCGCGAACCAGTCGAGGACCGCGATGGGCACGAGCAGCCATCGACCCGCTCGGGCCCAGCGCGTCGGGTTCCGCCATCCGTCCATGCCGGGAACCGTAGGACACGTCACCTGACGGTTGCCGGGGATCTGCCCGACACCGCCCGGGAGCCGCCGATACGATCGGCCCCGGAGGCACCCACATGGCGGAGGACGGACAGTCGCGGCAGCAGCGCGCGGTGGCGACACGGGCGGCGATCCTCGAGGCCGCGGCCCACGAGTTCGACGAGCACGGGTACGTCGGCGCGTCGATGGACGCCGTCGCCGAACGAGCCGGGCTGACCAAGGGGGCGCTCTACTTCCACTTCGGGTCGAAGCGCGACCTGGCAGGGGCGGTCATCACGGAGCAGCACGAGGTGTCCCGGCGGTACGGCGAAGCGGCGTCCGCGCGGTCGACGTCCCCGCTCGAGTCGCTGATGTGGATGTCGCAGGGACTCGCGACGCAGATGGTGTCCGAGGTCGTCGTGAGCGCGGGCATCCGGCTGTCGACCGAGGCCGCGACCGCCGAGGTGGCACGCCAGAACCCGTACACCGACTGGATGGCGGTCGTCGCCGAGCTGATGCGGCAGGGGATCGCCGCGGGCGAGGTCGACGATGCCTGGGACCCGGAGGTGCTCGGGCGGGTGGTCATCCCCGCGTACACCGGCGTGCAGACGGTCTCCGACGTGTTGGCCGACCGCGTGGACCTGTTCGAACGGCTCCGCGACCTCTGGACGGTCCTGCTCGCCGCGATCGTCACGGAGCGGATGCGCCCGGAGATCCCACGGCTGGTGGCCCTCATCGCACCGGACGAGCACGTCGCGCGGACCGAGGCGCCCTGACGCCGGTCCGACACGACCACGGGTCGTGAGTCCCCCCAGCGACACCCACGTCTCCGACCCTATGAAGATACCAAGCGGTAGGTTCGCCCCGAGAGCCCCCGTTCGCGGGGAGCGGCCGCCCGGGCTAGCCTGACCCGATGCCCACCCCAGCAGCCGAGGTCGACGTCGACGCCGAGCTCGTCCGCGCGCTGCTCGCCGACCAGCACCCCGACCTCGCGGACCTGCCGCTCGCAGTCGTCGCGAACGGCTGGGACAACGTGGTCGTCCGGCTCGGGGAGCTGCTGGCCGTCCGACTCCCCCGGCGTGCCGCTGCCGCCCGGCTCATCGAGCACGAGCAACGCTGGCTCCCCGAGATCGCCCACCGGGTCGCCGCGATCGTGCCCGTCCCCGATCCGGTGCGGACCGGCCGTCCGGCGCTGGGGTACCCGTGGTCGTGGAGCGTCGTGCGCTGGCTCCCCGGCGTCCCGGCGGGCGAACGCGCCGGTGGCACGGCGGTGGCCGAGGCGCTCGCCGCCTTCGTCCGGCTGCTGCACGTGCCCGCGCCGACGGACGCGCCGGTCAACCCGGTGCGCGCCGTCCCCCTGCGCACCCGCTCGGAGGCCGTCCTGGACCGGCTCGCCACCGCGGACGTGCCACGTGCCGTGGAGCTGGCCGCGCTCTGGCGGACCGCAGCCGCCCTGCCCGCGTACGCCGGGCCTCCCGTCTGGGTGCACGGCGACCTGCACCCCTTCAACCTGCTCGTCGAACCCGCGCCGGACGGCACCGGCGACCGCCTGTCGGCGGTCGTCGACTTCGGCGACGTGACGGCGGGCGACCCGGCAGTGGACCTCGCGACCGCCTGGCTGACGCTCGACCGGGAGGCCCGGCGCACCTTCCGCGCGCTGGTCCCCGCCGACGACGCCACCTGGACCAGGGCACGTGGCTGGGCCGTGTCCATCGCCTCGGCGATGCACCTCAGCGACGACAGCGCGTTCCGGATCGTCGCCGAGCGTGGGATCGACGCCGCTCTCGACGGCTGACCAGAACGGGGTTATCGTCTCCCCACACCATCCGTGCACGTGAAGATCGGAGGGGCCTGATGACCCTCGAGTTCCGCGTCCAGCACGACGTCGACACCGACGCCTCTCCCTCCCTCCCCACGCCCACCCGCTCCGGGTTCCGCGGCCTCCTCGACCGGCTCGCCGAGCGTCGTGCCGCTGCCAGGGTCCGTCGAGCCGAAGCGCAGCTCCGCGACCTCGCCGACGTGGAGCGGCTGCTGTCCGGTGCGCGCGGTGTCGTCGAACGCGGCTGGATCCAGCACGCGTGGTTCTCCTACGTCGACGAGAAGGGCCGTACCCGCAAGGCGTCGAGTGCCGCGGCGATGGACGTCGCCGGACGCCCGCTCGTCGGTGCGTGCCTCGTCGGCGCCGTGGTCTACGCGGCCGGTGGTCCGCACGCGGTGCACTCCCAGCCGGTCCAGCGCGCTCTCGACGTCGTCTGGCACGCACTCGCGGTCGAAGAAGGCTCGCCGGTCCTCTGGTGCCCTGCCCCGGACGTCCGGATGGGCCGCGTGCGCGACCTGACCAGCTGGAACGACGCACCGTCGCGGAACTCCGCGGACGTGGCCGGGCTGCTGCTCACCGCCGAGCGTGTCGCCGTGGCCGAGTCGGAGCGCATCCGCGAGCGCGCGGTGGCACGATCGAGGGCATGAGCGACACCACCGAGGAGCCGCCGGCGGTGCGACCTGCACCGCCGACCGGCACCATCGCCGCGACCGGGAACTCCCTGCTCACCGACGAGGGGGCGTCCCCGGTCACCGACCAGGCACTCGTGAAGCAGACGCTGCACCGCTACCTGCAGAAGCACCGGGCAGCGCTGCTCGCGAAGCTCGACGGACTCGCGGAACGGCAGGCCAGGTGGCCGGTGACCCCGACGGGCACGAACGTCCTCGGGCTCGTGAAGCACGTGGCCGCCGTGCAGTCCGAGTACTTCGGGCGGGTGTTCGACCGACCGCTCCCCGATCCGCCGGCATGGCTCGACTCCGACGACGACCGGGACATGTACGCGACGCTCGACGAGACGATGGCGGACATCGTGGCGTTCCACCACGCCAGCGCCGCCCACGCCGACGCCACGATCGAGGCGCTCGACCTCGACGCGCGCGGGGTCGTGCCGTGGTGGGCTCCCGAGCACCGCGACGTCACGCTGCACCGTGTCCTGGTGCACATGGCGTACGAGACCGCTCGGCACGCCGGACACGCGGACATCGTGCGCGAGATGCTCGACGGCCTCGCGGGCGACGGTGACGGCAACCTCGCGGAGAAGACGCCCGAGGAGTGGATCGAGTGGCGGGAGCGGCTCGTCTCGATCGCCGAGCAGGCCGGCCTCCGCGAAGCCGGTCTGTAGCGCGGCCCCGTCGTCGATCGTTACCGTTCTCCCAGAAACCCGGACTGCACCCCGCGCTGATCTGGGGTTTCGGGATTGAAGAATCCGCAGGAACGCTGGACATCGGACATTTGCGGTTGTACAAGTCGCCGTGCCACTGCGTACGTTGGGCGGCACTTGTGCCCCGACCCGTGGGCAGAACGACCGACCCGAGGGGAACCAGCAGCAGGTGTTCTTCAACTACGTCACGGAGCGATGGGACCAGATCTGGTTCGCGTCGTGGCAGCACTTCTGGCTGGTCCTCCAGTGCACCGTGCTCGCCACCGTCATCGCCGTGCTGCTCGCAGCACTCGTCTACCGCATCCCCCGGTTGAGATCGGTCGCGAACGAGGTGTCGACCATCGGGTTGACGCTGCCGTCCTTCGCCGTGATCGGCCTGCTGCTCGTGCCGCTCGGGTTCGGCGTCGTGCCGTCCGTCGTCACGGTCACGTTCTTCGCCGCCCTGCCGATCCTCCGCAACGCGGTCGTCGGGCTCTCCGAGATCTCCCCCGCCGTCGTCGAGTCGGCCCGTGGCATCGGGATGGGCCGCTTCCGCACGCTCGTGCAGATCGAGCTGCCGATGGCGTGGCCGATCATCCTGACCGGCGTCCGGGTGTCCGCGCAGATGGTGATGGGCGTCGCCGCCGTCGCCGCGTACGCGCTCGGCCCGGGGCTCGGCGGGTTCATCTTCTCCGGGCTCTCGCGTCTCGGCGGCGCGAACTCCCTCAACTCGGTCGTGGTGGGTGTGGTCGGTGTCGTCCTGCTCGCCCTCGTCCTCGATCTCCTGCTCCTCGGCCTCGGCCGCCTGACCATCTCGCGAGGTATCCGTGTCCAGCACTGACGCAACCCTGTCCCACACCGACGGCTCCTCCGCCGAGAGCGACGTCACCGGTCGCAGCATCCTGCTCGACACCGTCACCAAGCGCTACGTGGGCCAGTCGAAGCCCGCCGTGGACGGCATCACGCTCGAGATCCCCGCGGGCAAGATCGTCATGCTCGTCGGTCCCTCCGGCTGCGGCAAGACGACCACGCTCAAGATGATCAACCGCCTGATCGAGCCCACCGAGGGCCGGATCGTCGTGGGCGACGACGACGTCACCTCGATCGACGGCGACGAACTCCGCCGCCGCATGGGCTACGTCATCCAGGCCGGCGGGCTCTTCCCGCACATGACCGTCGCGGCGAACATCGCGATCGTGCCGAAGATGCTCGGCTGGTCCAAGGAGAAGATCGCCGCTCGCGTCGACGAGCTCCTCGACCTGGTCTCCCTCGACCCCGACACCTACCGCGACCGCTTCCCCCGTGAACTCTCCGGCGGGCAGCAGCAGCGCGTCGGCGTCGCCAGGGCACTCGCCGCGGACCCGCCAGTGCTGCTCATGGACGAGCCGTTCGGTGCCGTCGACCCGATCACCCGCCAGCGCCTGCAGGACGAGCTCCTCCGCATCCAGGAGGAGCTGCACAAGACGATCGTCATCGTCACGCACGACTTCGACGAGGCCGTGAAGCTCGGCGACTGGATCGTGATCTTCTCCGAGGGTGCGCACATCGTGCAGTACGACACCCCGGAGCGGATCCTCGCCGAGCCGGCGAACGAGTTCGTGGAGAACTTCATCGGCTCGGGTGCCGGGCTCAAGCAGCTGACGCTCAACCGCGTGCGCGACGTCGAGCTCGCCCCCGCCGTGACCTGCTCGCCGGGTGAAGAGGCGAAGGCCGTCCTGCAGCGCATGCGCGAGGCCGGCGGCCACGGGCACGCCGTCGTGGTGGACGCCCGTCAGCGTCCGATCGGCTGGCCGACCCGTCGCCAGCTCGAGCGCCTCGACCGCATCCCGGACGGCACCGACCCCGACTTGCCCGTCGTCGGCGAGGCCGCGACGCTCAACGACGCGCTCGACACCATGCTCGTGTCCAGCGCCGGCGCCGCACTCGTCACCGGCCGCGGCGAGGCCTTCCAGGGCGTCATCACGGTCGAGACGGTCATGGACGCGATCACCCGTTCCCGTGCAGCAGCGGCCGAGGAGCAGGCGTACACCCCGGTCGGCACGAACACGAACCCGATCGAGACGCTGCCGTCGTCCCCGGTCCGTGCAGAGGAGCCCGTCGATGAGTGACGTCGTCGCCGATCCGGCGACCAAGCCCGCGAAGTCCACCTGGCGGGGGCTCGTCATCCAGCCCGTCGCGATCCTCGTCGTGCTCGCCGCGTTCGCCGTCTGGCTGAACACGGCCGACCTGACCGCCACCGAGCGCTCCACGCTCAACCCGGCCGACCTCGTGTCGCTGACCTGGCAGCACCTGCTCCTGACGATCGTCTCCACCGTGATCGTGCTGGTCGTCGGCATCCCGCTCGGCATCGTCCTCACCCGCGGACCGCTCCGTCGGGCCAGCGGCGTGATCCTGGCGATCGCGAACTTCGGGCAGGCCGCACCGGCCGTCGGGCTCGTGGTGCTCCTCGCGTTCTGGCTCGGGTTCTCGTTCTGGGCCGCGGTGATCGCCCTCGTGCTCTACGCGATCCTGCCGGTGCTGCGGAACACGATCATCGGCATCGAGAGCGTCGACCAGCGCACGGTCGAGGCCGGTCGCGGCATGGGCATGAGCGCGTTCTCCGTGCTCATGCGGGTCGAACTGCCCCTGGCCGTCCCGGTCATGCTCTCCGGCATCCGCACCGCGCTCGTGCTGCTCGTCGGTTCCGCCGCGCTCGCGACCTTCATCGGTGCCGGCGGCCTCGGGCTCCTCATCACCACCGGCGTGAACCTGTTCCTGCCGAAGGTGCTGGTGTCCGGCGCCCTGCTCATCGCGCTCCTGGCGCTGTCCATCGACTGGCTCGGCCGCATCGTCGAGACCGTCGCCCGCCCGAAGGGACTCCGATGACGACCCGAACACAGCGCCGCACGCGGCGGATCGCGGCCACGATCGTCGCCGGTGCAGCCGCCCTGGCGCTCACCGGCTGCGGCCTGCAGCCCGCGGCCTCGTTCGTCCCGGCCGCAGCGCCCGGCACGATCAAGCACATCGACGACCTGCCGGACGACGCGCACATCACGGTGACGTCGAAGAACTTCACGGAGCAGCTCGTGCTCGGCAAGATCGGGGTGCTCGCGGCGAAGGCGGCGGGCTTCCAGGTCACCGACGAGACGAACGTCCCCGGCAGCGTGGCGGTGCGGCAGCTCATGACGAGCCACGACGCCGACATGACGTACGAGTACACCGGCACCGCCTGGCTCACCTACATGGGCCACAAGGAGGGCATCCCGGACAAGCAGGAGCAGTACGAGGCCGTCAAGCAGGAGGACGCCGGCAACGGACTGACCTGGCTGCCGCCCGCTCCGATGAACAACACGTACGCGTTCGCGGTTCGGAAGGAGGCGGTCGAGGAGCTGGGTGGCATCACGAAGCTGTCGCAGATCGCCGACCTCCCGGCCGACCAGCGCACGTTCTGCGTCGAGTCGGAGTTCAACTCGCGATCGGACGGCTTCAAGCCGATGCTCGAGAAGTACGGCCTGCAGCTCGGCGGCTCCGGCGACTCCGCGATCCCGAAGGGCAACGTCGACATCCTCGACACCGGCACCGTCTACACGGCGACCGACCGTGGCAAGTGCAACTTCGGCGAGGTGTTCACCACCGACGGCCGCATCAAGTCGCTCGGCCTGCAGGTGCTCGAGGACGACAAGGGCTTCTTCCCGGCCTACAACGTCGCCCCGGTGCTCTCCACGTCGGTGCTGCAGGAGTACCCGCAGCTCAAGGACGTCTACGACCAGATCTCCCCAAAGCTGACGGACGCCGTCCTGCAGGAGCTGAACCGGCAGGTCGACGTCGAGGGCCGGGAACCGGCGGACGTCGCGTTCGACTGGATGGTCAAGGAGGGCTTCATCTCGAAGTCCTGACGGGTCGCGTCGCGACCTGCGGACGGACGGGAGGCTCGGTGCCAGCTGGCACCGAGCCTCCCGTCCGTCATGCGGCCGCGATCTCTCGCGGTCCGCGGCCCGCGCGTGCGGTCGGGCAACAGCGCGATCCAGGGAGCGACGCGCCCGGGATCTACACTGGACTTCCATACCCAACTCCGCCGTTGATATACATACTCTGCACTTTGGTTCAACTCGGCAATGCAGCTGAGGCCAAGTGGTTGGGGAGTTGCAAGTGAAGCTGAAGCACAATCTCATCGGTGGCGGTCTCATCGTGGCGCTTTCGGTTGGCGCGTGCGCCGTGCCGGTCGCGGCGAATGCGGCTGCGGTCTCTCGACCGATCGCCGTTAGCTCGACGGCCCTCAGTGGCATCGAAGCGAGCTCGATCGCGCGTGCCGCGCACACCGCACCGGCTGTTGGCACCGGAACCGCCAACGGGCTGGCGACAGAGCAGCAAGCGGGCGCGCTCGTTCGTGCGTTCATTGCCGCAGTGAAGAAGTGGGGAGCCGCGGCATACCAGGCGTTGGTGAAGGCCGTCAAGAGCGGTTACAGCGCATTCGTGCGATGGCTGGGAACCGTGCCGAATTGGGTAAAGAACGTCGTGAGTGGCCTGACGACCTCGGCACTGTACGACACGATCCGGCAGATCCTCGGGCTCTGACCATGAAACAGGGGCCGCATCCTCGTCGAGGATGCGGCCCCTCGTCGATTCCGGAGCTGGGAGATGTTCAGTCAAAAGCCGCCAATGCGAACGGCGATAGCTGCTCTCGCTGTTGCAGGTATTACGATCATCGGTGTAACGATCGCCCTCGAGATGATATCAGGCTCCGCGGATCAGTTCGTATCTGACATAGTTCTTGACTTGTCAATCGCATCGATGCTCCCTGCGCTTCTCTGGCTGGTGGCTCGGATGGGGGTTGATCTTGGCCCTGCGACACGACGCGGAGTGGTGATAGCCGCCCTCGTAGGCATCTCGCCGGCGCTTGTGGTGGCGTTCGCGTCCGGCTGGACGCCAGCAACGCTCCCGGGCGCATCTAAAGTTGTAATTGCCGCGGTCGCAGTCTTACCGCAGAGCCTCACCGAGGAACTGCTCTTTCGAGTCATCATCCCCGTGCTCGTATGTTGGGCATGGAGGCGGTCTGCGCGTCCGTCTATGTGGGGCTGGCTGACCTCGACCGCCCTCTTCGCTGTTTGGCATCTGCCGCAATCCCTTTCGCAGGCGCTTGACCACTTCCTCTTCGGGCTTTTGATGATCGCAGTGATGATCGTCGGAAAGTCGGTTTGGGCCCCTGTGGTGGCTCACTTCTTGACGAACATGACCGTGGTCCTTGTGCCCGCTGAGCCTCCAACGCTCGCGCTCGTCGTCGTGAAATACATGGTCTGCTTTACGCTGGTTCTCATGTTCAGGAAGGGGGCTCCTGATACTTCGGTTTCACGAACCGCCGCCGGAGACAATCGGATTGTGCCGTTTGACATCCTTCGAGCGTGCGCACTCGGCCTCATCATCTTCGAGAACGCGATGCTCTACATTCCGGCAGAGTGGGAGTCAGTAGCCACATCCGAAGGTGAGCGCGTCTTGCGCGCCGCTGTTGCGGCCGTCGTGGAGTTCCGGGGGCTTCCGCTCTTTGCGATGCTGCTCGGTTTCTCGCTCTACAGCGTGCTTCGGGCTCATGATGCCAAGCGCATAGCGCGTTTCAGGAGGCGAAACAAAGTGCTGTTCGCCCTCGGCGCGTTCGACGGTATCGTGCTCTTCTCCGGGGATATACTCGCAGTGTTCGGTATAGTCCTCACTATAGCGTTGTTTCTGCTGCGCGAGCGCTGGAATAAGCGCGGTATCGTGTCCATTGCGACGCTCGTCTTCGTGGCGCAGGCCGCCATTGCTGCTATTAGCTATGGCGCTTCGGCCGGCGCGACATCGCTGGAGAACGATTCTTGGACATCCGCGAGCAGCATGCGTATCATCGAATGGGCCGGGAACCTCATGACGGTTCCACTGCAGCTCGGCCTCCTTTTGCCTGTATTCGTCGGATACTTCATCGCACAATTGGCGTTCGATGATCGGGCGCGTCCGCGCTGGGTCTCGCTTCGGCTCGTTGTTGTTGGGACTGCCGGCGCCGGCGCCCTTTCTGTCCCAGCGATCGTCGATCTCCTGGCCTCGTATGGTCAAGGGAGGTCTTGGGTTTCAGTATTCTTGCTGCAGATTGCGGGCGTCGTCGGGGCTGGGGCCGTCATGACGTTTGTCTTGCTCACCAAGCAAAGTCGGATCTGGCGAACGTTCGACTGGCTCGTTCCTTTGGGAAAGTCCACGTTGAGTGGGTACCTCCTGGCGAACGCTGCTCTCTTAGTCCTCATGCCAGCGTTTGGTTTCGACATCAGTCGGCTTGGGCCGTTTGCCGTGGTGATCGTTTCCTGTGGGTTCTATGCCGGGCTACTGGTCTTTGGACGCCTGTGCCCCCGCGCTAGTTCATTCGCGGAATCCATGGTTCGGAGTTGGACTCAACTCGCGGGAGCGCCAAGCGAGCGAGTTACTTGACGTCCCTGCGTGTGAAGGTGATCACGCCCACACAGAGCGGTGCGACCAGCCAGACCAGCAGGGCGGGGGTTAGCGTAGAGATATCGGATCCGTTTCCGGCGGCAAGCGCGTCAACTGCGGCGTTGTAACGAAGCGCCTGCCCGACCTCGCCGAACGGGCTCATGAGACTGTCGATAGAAGCTGTGAAAACGAGGAAGATTACCACGGATATAGCGACGGTCGGAAGCAAGAATGCGATGGCGCTTGCAAGTAGTGTGGTGGTAATCATCGTCACGAGTGCGGCGAACAGGGCGGAAGCGACGTCCTTGGGTGAATCCCAGACGGAGGTTCCGGCCCAGACGGCTGCAGACGCCACCGTGGCCGCTGTCGTTAGCAGGACCACTGCAATGGTGAAGGTGAGTAGGGTCGCCATTTTGGCGACGGCCACCACTAATCTCCAGGGCTCTGCGGCGAATGTGGACAAGCCTGTCCTCTGGGAGTACTCACCTGCGATAGTGACGATCGCGAGCATAGGTGCGAGCACGTATGCAGGGGCGAAGCCCAGGTTTAGCGCGTAGGCCGGAGTTGCACTTGTGTCGATCGAGACAATCAGTACCGAGAGAACGCCGGGCAGGACGGCGGTCAGGGTAAGGAGCGCGGCCCGTCCGCGAGTGTTTCCTAGTTTTCGAAACTCGACTCGGACTGCCCGAGAGAGTCTGGTGGCGAACTTCATTTTCGATCCTCCGTACGGGAGAAATACAGATCTTCGATCGAACTATGCGCGGGGCTGAGTTCGGTCAATCGAATTCCGGCGTCAAACATCAACCGGCTCACCTCTTGTGGGCCGCGCTGCACAACGTAGGCGAGGTCCTTGCGGAGATCGAAGTCGATGCCGGCCTTGTTGAGAGCACGTTCGAAGCTGGTCGCATCATCCGTCCTTACGACGGAGTCGGTGCCTCTTAGAAGGTCGTGCAGGTCCCCTGCTGCCACAACTCGACCGTGGTCGAGCAAAACGAGTCGATCTACCGACTCTCGAACCTCGTTGAGGAGATGGCTCGAGAGGAGCGCTGTGCCGCCCGACCCGGAGAATGACTTGAGTAGTTGTCGAATCCAGTGCACGCCCTGCGGATCGAGTCCGTTGTACGGTTCGTCCAGTATCAGGGTCGTTGGGGCGCCGACTAGTGACACCGCAATGCCCAACCGCTGGCGCATGCCCAGGGAGAATGTTCCAACGCGGCGCTTCTCGGCACCAGAGAGGCCGACCTGATCGAGGAGATCCCGGGCTTCGTGAGGGTTGACTCCTACAGCCTCGGCGTGAAGTCCGACGGTTTCGCGCGCCGTGAGTCCGGGGTGGAGGGCGGAGGCGTCGAGCATGTATCCAACGGTTCGCGCCGGGTTATGGAGTTGAGCGTATGTCTTCCCGGCGAAGGTGGCACGCCCGCTTGAAGCGCGGGAGAACCCGCCGAGGATTCGCAGTGTGGTGGATTTCCCCGCGCCGTTCGGCCCGAGAAACCCTGTGATCGTGCCGGGCGGGCATGTGAATGTCACGTCGTCCAGGGTTCGTCGTCGACCGTGGTACTTCGTCACGTTCCTCACCTCGATCACGGTTGAGTCTTCTTGCCGAGGAACCCAACGGGGATCCTGCGATCAAACATGAAGCCCCCGGCCAGTCCGACGATGACGAACACCACGGCGATCGCGAGGGGGAGGGAGAATGGTCCTACACGTAATTGCAGCTCGAGCAAGGCGGAAAGCGCGAATCCGACGAGCACGACCACGATGGCGCTCACCGTGGCGATCATGAGGAAAATTTTCCCGATCGTCGTTCGAGTTTGCTTCTCGAATCGTTTGGCGAACTCGTTCGGATCCCCAAACTCTTCGCGAGGATCTGAGTTGCTCTCGGTGGAATGCGTCTGCACGTCGCGTAGGGTTGACAGGATGTCGTCCTCCGGAAGGCCGCGGACTCTCAGGGCAAAGGCGAGTTCGCGATAGTACTTCATGACTCTTCTCTCTTTGTCATTGACTTGATTGCGTCGAGCGTCGTGCGCACACGGGACCATTGATCGAGCATCTCAGTGAGTGCTCGGCGTCCGTCGTCGGTGATGGCGAAGGTCTTCCGGGTGGGGCCGGCTGGTGTTGCTTCCCACTCGTGCTCGATCCAGCCTTTGTCGCTGAGGCGCGCGAGCAGCGGGTAGAGCGTGCCGCCCGTGACGCCGACATGGCCGACACTGCTCAGCCGTGCGACGAGGAGATAGCCGTGGGTCGGCGTCGATTCGAGGAGAGCCAGCACGGCAATCGGCAGCGTTACTCGGCTCCAGTCCGACGACCAGCTTCCGTCCATGGGTAGATGGTGTCACAACTTAGGCAGGTGAAACAAATGCATGTCAGATGCATTTGAACTGGATCGCGCCGTGGGCCGACGGGAGGCATGGTGCCAGCTGGCACCGAGCCTCCCCTCCGTCAGCCTGCTGCGATCCGGGCCGCGGTGTCGCGCATCAACGCGACCACCTGGATGCGCACCTGCTCGGGTTCCGTGCCCTCGTTGCGGGCGGAGCTGCGGAGCGCCGTCATCACCATGCCGAGCAGCATCTCCGCCGCCTGCGGCGTCGCCGCCTCCGGCCCCCACGCCGGGTCGCGCTCGAGCACGGTGCGGACGGCGCCGCTCATCGCCTCGGCGACGGTCGACATCCGCGTGACCTGGCGGCGCATGAGCTGCGGGAAGCGCACGATGAGCTCCTTGCGTTCGTGCCGGTGCCGTTCGTCCCCGAAGGTCTCACCGAACACCAGGAACGCCAGGTCGACGACCGCCTGCGCCGCCGGTTCGCCCGCGACGGCACGCACGTGGGACTCGAGGGTCTCGGCGGAGAGGTCGAGCTCGGTGTGCCCGAGGACCGCGTCCTCCTTGCTCTCGAAGTAGTTGAAGAACGTCCGCGGCGAGATGTCCGCACGCGCGGCGATCTGCTCGATCGTGGTGTGGTCGATGCCGTCCTCGAGCGCGAGCGACCGTGCGGCGTCGGCGATGCGGCCGCGGGTCTCGATGCGTTTGCGGTCGCGCAGACCCATCTCGGGCGGTGTGGCGCTGTCGGGCATGGCTCGACTGTAACCGGAACGTCACATCGTTTGCAGCAAACGCAAACTTTCAGTCGTGCAACGGACAGTACGCTCGGGCGCATGACCACTCCCGTGCTCGAGGCCAGGGGCCTCACGAGGACCTACGGCCGAGGTTCCACCCGGTTCGATGCGCTCAAGGGGGTGTCCCTCGCCGTGAACCAGGGGGAGAGCCTGGCGATCGTCGGCAAGTCCGGCTCCGGCAAGTCGACGCTGATGCACCTGCTCGCGCTGCTCGACAAGCCGTCCACCGGGCAGATCCTGCTCGACGGCACGGACGCGGCGACGCTCAGCGCCCGCGACGTGAACCGCACGCGGAACAGCACCTTCGGGTTCGTGTTCCAGCAGTTCTTCCTGACGCCGAAGACCTCGGTGCTCGACAACGTCGTGCTGCCGCTGAAGATCGCCGGCGTCTCCGGGGCCGAGCGGAAGCGCCGGGGGATGGCGGCCCTCGACGCGCTCGGGCTGGCGGACAAGGCGGGGAACGACGCGAACGACCTCTCCGGTGGGCAGAAGCAGCGCGTGGTCATCGCCCGAGCGCTCGTCGGGGAGCCGAGCGTCATCTTCGCGGACGAACCGACCGGCAACCTCGACACGAACACGGGCGAGGTGGTCGAGGACATGCTCTTCGGACTGCAGCGCGAGCGGGGGATCACCCTGGTCGTCGTCACCCACGACGAAGAACTCGCGAGCCGCTGCGACCGGAGCGTGAACGTCCGGGACGGGCTGATCGTCGGCGGGTCGACGGAGGCCGATGCGCCCGCCCCGGGTGCCCACGAGCACGGGAGGCACTCCGCATGAACTTCCTCGACCTCCTGCGGACCGCGGTCGGCAACACCTTCCGGTCCAAGCTCCGCACCACGCTCACCGTGATCGCGATCTTCATCGGCGCTTTCACCATCACGCTCACCTCGGCGATCGGCACCGGCGTCGGCAACTACATCGACACCCAGGTCGCCTCGATCGGCGACACCGGGACCCTGACGATCACCAAGACGGTGGAGTCGTCGTCCACCGACAGCGGTCCCGCGAAGTACGACCCCGACGCGTCCACGCAGAGCGTCGACCGCGGGCCGGCGTCCTTCGGGTACCTGTCCCAGTCCGACATCGACAAGATCAAGGGCGTCTCGGGCATCGACTCCGTCCGTCCGGCCGTCGCGCTGAGCCCGAAGTACGCGGAGTACGGCAACGCGGGCAAGTACGTCGTCACGCTGTCCGCCAACGCGGGGAAGCTGAAGGCCGACCTGGCGTCGGGCAAGCAGCTCGACGACGACACGGACGCCAACCAGGTCATCCTGCCGACGAACTACCTCAAGAACCTCGGGCTCGGGAGCGAGCAGGCGGCCGTCGGCAAGGAGCTCACCTTCGCGGTGGACGACTACCAGGGCGCGGAGCACACCCTGACGGCGACCGTCGTCGGTGTGCAGAACGAGTCGCTGTTCGGCGGCGGGGCCGGTGCGAACGCGGCACTGACGGACGCGATGCAGTCCGCGCAGGAGACCGGGAAGCCCGCGTCGATCGCGACCTCGTACGCCAGTGCCTCGGCGACGCTCGACAGCGGCGCGACCGCGTCCGACGTGAAGAGCGCCCTGTCGAAGGACGGGTACACCGGACAGACGATCCAGGACCAGCTCGGCCAGTTCCAGACCGTCATCAACGGCATCGTCGGCGTGCTCAACGCGTTCGCGGTGATCGCCCTGATCGCCGCGGGCTTCGGCATCATCAACACGCTGCTGATGAGCGTCCAGGAGCGGACCCGTGAGATCGGCCTGATGAAGGCGATGGGCATGGGCGGCGGCAAGGTCTACACGCTGTTCTCGCTCGAGGCGGTGTTCATCGGCTTCCTCGGCAGTGCGATCGGCGCCGGTGTGGCGATCGCACTCGGCACGGGGATCTCGAACGTCCTGGCCGGCACGGTGCTCAAGGACCTGCCTGGCCTGCAGATCATGCAGTTTGCGCCGTCCTCGGTCATCACGATCATCCTCGTGGTGATGTTCATCGCGTTCCTCGCCGGCACGCTCCCAGCGCGTCGCGCCGCACGGCAGAACCCGATCGAAGCGCTCCGCTACGAGTAGGGACGCGCCGGGTCAGGAGCCTTGCGTGGCGTGCTGCCAGGCGGCGAAGGCGCCGGCGGCGATGAACACGACGATCAGCACAATCCAGATCGCCAGTGCGATCACGTTCAGGAGGATGCCCCAGCCGGCACGCCCGCGCGCCAGCGGTTCACGGCTGCGCGATGCGATGCCGAGGCAGAGCCCGACGACCGGTGCGAAGAACGTCCAGCCGGCGAGCAGCGAGCAGATGCCGAGCACGAGGCTGGCGGTCCCGAGTCCGGTCCGGGGAGATGTCGTGGTGGTGACCATGCGTTCGACGCTACGGACGCTGCGGAGGCGAGTCGTCCCTCCGGGCGGTGATCCGGGTCCACCTGCGGGCTGATGGTCACCCGTCGCCGGTATCGTCGGTGGCATGGCTCTGTTCGGACGGCGCAGCAAGACCTCGACCGAGCGACCCGTCAGCCAGGTGGAGCTCCGTCGTGCCGTCGACGAGGGCTTCCTCATCTCGAAGGCCGCCGTGACGATCGCCGTCGCCAACCGCATCATCACCAACTCACTGCGTGACCAGGGGTTCTTCGATCACGCCGTCGCGGCCGAGACCGTGCGCGAGGAACTGCACCGGATGGCCGAGGAACAGCGTGGCGATGCCGAGCGCATGCGGGAGATCCGTTCAAAGGCGATCAAGCAGAAGGGCCGCTCGAAGCACCAGCACGACTACAAGCGCGGCGACGACCTGAAGCTCCGGACGCGCGAAGCCACCTACGAAGAGCTCGCCGCGATGCTCGATCGGCGCCGGGACGACCAGGTGTTCGTCGACGGCATCGTGCTCGCCGCGCGGGCCCGTGCCTGGGACGACATCGGCACGACCGTCGTCGGGCGCCTGGGGTGGGCGCAGCGCCCGGCCGAGGGCTACGAGATCGGTCGTGACGACCGGGTGCAGCAGATGCTCGACGAGGACTTCGCGGCGCTGCTCGCGGAGCACCCGCTCGGGTCCGGCCCGAGTGCGGTCGAGGCGGACGCCGACGAGCCCACGGACGCCGACACCGACGGCGACGAGGGCACCGACCCTGCGAGTGCCGACACCGCGCGTCCGTAGGCTCGACGCGTGGTGGACGCGGTGGTGGTCGGGGCGGGGCCGAACGGGCTCGCCGCAGCGGTGACCCTCGCGCGGGCGGGCCTGTCCGTCGAGGTCGTCGAGCGGAACGACACCATCGGCGGGGGAGCCAGGACCGCCGAGCTCACGCTGCCCGGGTTCCTCCACGACGTCTGTTCGGCCGTGCACCCGATGGCACTGCAGTCGGAGTTCTTCCGTCGCTTCCGCCTCGACGAACGGATCGACCTGCGCCTGCCCGAGGTGCAGTACGGCCACCCGCTCGACGGCGGCCGCGCGGGGATCGCGCACCTGGACCTCGATCGCACGGCCGCGGAGCTCGGTGTCGACGGCCCCGCCTTCCGGAACCTGATGGCCCCGCTCTCGCGGAACGCGGACCAGGTGTCGGACTTCGCCACGGACGCGCTGCTGAACGTCCCGAAGCACCCGCTCACCGTCCTGCGGTTCGGCCTGCGGGCGCTGGAGCAGGGGAGCGGTGCCTGGAACGCCCGGTTCCGGGGCGAGGTCGCACCCGCGATGCTCACCGGCGTGGCGGCGCACTCCATCCAGCACATGCCGTCCCTCGCGACCGCAGCAGCGGCCCTGTCGCTCGGCAGCTACGCGCACGCCCGCGGCTGGCCGGTGCCGATCGGCGGTAGCCAGACGATCGTCGACGCGCTCGCGGCCGACCTCATCGCGCACGGCGGGCGGATCGTCACCGGGCAGGACGTCCGATCGCTCGGGGACCTCACCCCGGCGAAGGCGGTGCTGTTCGACACGAGCGTGCCGGGGATGCTCCGGATCGCGGGCTCGCAGATCCCGACGCCGCGTCGTGGTGCGCTCCGACGGTTCCGCTTCGGCAACGCCGCGGCGAAGGTCGACTTCGCGCTGTCCGAACCGGTGCCGTGGACGCACGAGGACCTGCGTCGGGCCGGCACGGTGCACCTGGGTGGCACCCGTGCCGAGATCGCCGCCGCCGAGGGCGCGGTGGCGCGCGGACGGCACGCCGAGCACCCGTACGTCCTCGGTGCGGAGCCCACCGTCGTGGACCCGTCACGCGCACCGGAGGGTCGGCACGTGTTCTGGGCGTACGCGCACGTCCCCGCCGGATCCGACATCGACCACACCGAGGCCGTCGCCCGCCAGATCGAGCGGTTCGCGCCGGGGTTCCGTGACACGATCCTCGCCACGAGTTCCCGGACCGCCGTGGAGATGGCCGCCTACAACCCGAACTACGTCGGTGGGGACATTGCCGCGGGTGCGGCGAGCTTCTGGCAGCTCGTGAAGCGTCCGATCCTGTCGAACGACCCGTGGCGGATGGGCCGCGGCATGTACCTCTGCTCGGAGGCCGCTGCCCCGGGCCCCGGCGTGCACGGCATGGCCGGTTGGCGGGCAGCGAAGAGCGCACTGCGGCACACCTTCGGGTTGTCGGACGACGTCGACCTGGCACCGGAGGGCTGACCATGGCGAAGAACACCCGCATCATGCACTGCACGCCCGAGGACGTCTTCGACGTGCTCGGCGACGGCTGGCTCTTCACGACCTGGGTGGTGGGCGCGTCCCGGATGCGCGGTGCGGAACCGGGCTGGCCAGCGGTCGGGAAACGCCTGCACCACTCGTTCGGTGTGTGGCCGTTCGTCATCGACGACGTCACGACCTCGCTCGTGTGGGATGCGCCCCGGCGGATGGTCGTGCAGCCGAAGGGTTGGCTCATCGGTGAGGCGCGCGTGGAACTGACCGTCGAGCCGCATCCCCGGGGCTGCAAGGTCACCATCGTCGAGGACGCCGTGGCCGGCCCGGCCGAGTACGTCCCGGGGTTCCTGCTCCAGCCGCTGGTGTGGACCAGGAACCGCGAGACCCTGCGGCGCCTCCGGTGGGTGGCGACCGGTCGCGCCCGGAACGGCTGAGGCGCCCTATCCCGCGCGACTGAACTCGCTCGCCCGGGTCACCTGGTCGTCCGTGAGGGTGACGCCCGTGTAGCGCTCGAACTGGCGCGCCGCCTGCAGCGCGATGACCTCGGCGCCGGTGATGACGTGCTTGTCCGCCGCGCGTCCGGCCCGCACGAGCGGCGTCTCGGAGGGGAACGCGACCACGTCGAACACGGTGTGGGCCGCGGCGATCCGGTCCGCGGCGAACGCGACGGTGTCCGCCTGGTCCCCGTCCATGCCGAGCGGCGTGACGTTGACCAGCAGGTCGGCGTCGCCGGCCTCGTCCTCGGTGCGGACCCAGTCGAACCCGTACTGCGACGCGAGGGCCGAGCCGGTGTCCTCGTTGCGGGCGAGCACGGTGAGGTGCTCGAACCCGGCGCCGCGGAACGCCGCGGTGACGGCCTTCGCCATGCCGCCGGACCCGCGGAGCAGCACGAGTGACGTCGGGTCGACGTCGTGCGTGCCGAGCAGCGCTGCGACGGCTTCGTAGTCGGTGTTCGAGGCGGTGAGCACGCCGTCGTCGTTGACCACGGTGTTCACGGACTGGATGGCCGCGGCGGACTCCTCGACGACGTCGACGAGGGGGATGACCGCCTCCTTGAACGGCATGGACACCGAGCAGCCGCGGATCCCGAGCGCGCGGATGCCGGTGACGGCTCCGGGGAGGTCGGTGGTGGTGAACGCCTTGTAGAGGAAGTTCAGCCCGAGCTCGTCGTAGAGGAAGTTGTGGAACCGGGTGCCGATGTTGCTCGGACGGGCGGCGAGCGACATGCACACCTGCATGTCCTTGTTGAGGATGGGCATGCGGCCAGTGTCGCATGCTCCTGGGCCCGCTCGCCGACAGGGATGGAGCGGTCCACTGACGATCCGGGATGCGTCGCGGCGACCCGGAGGCGTAGCGTCTCCGGGGATGAGCGATCTTCCTGAGACCATGCGCGCCGTCCGTTTCGACGAGTGGGGCGACCGGACCGTGCTCCGTGTCGCCGAGGTACCCGTCCCCGGAGTCGAGCCGGGGCGCGTCCTCGTCCGTGTCCGAGCCGCCGGGATCAACCCGGGGGAGTCCGCCATCCGCCAGGGGGTGTTCGGCGGGGAGCTGCCGTCCGGTCAGGGCACCGACTTCGCCGGGATCGTCGTCGCGGTCGGCGAGGGCGTCGACGGCGTCGACGAGGCCGAAGAGGTCATCGGCTGGTCGTGGGACCGGTCGAGCCAGGCCGAGTACGTGTCCGTCCCGGCCGAGCAGGTCGTGCAGAAGCCGCGGTTGCTCGACTGGACCGTGGCCGGTGGGTTGGACATCATCGCGACGACCGCGGCGGCTGCCGTCCGTGCCGTGGACCCGAGGCCGGGGGAGACCGTCGTCGTCTCCGGCGCCGCCGGGGGTGTCGGCGGGTTCGTCACGCAGCTCCTCACGAACGAGGGCGTCGACGTCATCGCCGTCGCGTCGGAGCCGAACCACGAGTGGCTCGCGTCCAAGAAGGCACGTCCGGTCGCCTACGGGGACGGACTGCAGCAGCGCATCGAGGAACTCGCGACGAACGGGGTCGACGCGCTCATCGACACGCACGGCGCCGAGTACGTCCACCTCGGCATCGCGCTCGGGATCCCCGCCGACCGCATCGAGACGATCATCGCGTTCGAGGCGGCGGCCGAGGTCGGTGCGCACGCATCCGGCAGCTCGGACACCGCCGATCCCGAGATCCTCGGCGCCCTGGCGAACATGGTGGCAGAGGGTGCGATCGAGGTGCCGATCGCCGCGACCTACCCGCTCGAGCGCGTCCAGGACGCCGTCGAGGAGCTCGAGCAGGGGCACACCCGCGGGAAGATCGTCCTCGTTCCCTGAGGCGGGGGTTCTCCCCACCCCGGATCGGGAGGGAGACCACCTTCTGCGGCGGTCGACGAGTGCGTAGCGTCGTGGACATGAACGCACTCACCCGACCCCGCAACGGCCGTGTCCTCGCCGGCGTCTGTGCCGGCATCGCCGACCGCTTCGGCTGGTCCCGCACCTTCGTCCGCGTCGCCTGGGTCATCCTGAGCTTCTTCCCCGGTCCGCTCTGGATCGCCTACGTCGTCCTCTGGTTCCTGATGCCCGCCGAGGGCAACCGTCGCTGAGCGACCTCCGTCCGTCCGGACGGGTTAGGGTGGCGACGTGCCGGTCTCCGTCTTCGATCTGTTCAGCATCGGTGTCGGCCCGTCGAGCTCCCACACCGTGGGCCCGATGCGCGCCGCAGCCGAGTTCGCCGACCGCGTCCGGGCACTGCCCGTCGTGACGATCCGCGTCGACCTCTACGGCTCGCTCGCGTCCACCGGACAGGGACACGGGACACTCGGCGCCGTCGCCATCGGGCTCACCGGCGAGCTGCCGGAGGACGTCGATCCCGATGCGATGACCGCGGCGCTCGATGCACTCGAGGAGACCGGCGTCCTGCGGATGTCCGGCGGGCAGCGCGTGCCGTTCCGGCTCCGCGACATCGTCCAGCACCCCCTGACGATGCTGCCCAGGCACCCGAACGCCATGCGGCTCCGCGCGTTCGACGACACCGGCTCCGAACTCTCCGTCGAGACCTACTACTCGGTCGGCGGTGGGTTCATCACGCGTGACGGCGACGACGAACCCGCAGCCGTCGCCGAAGCCGCGATCCCCGTCGACGACACCGTGCCGCACCCGTTTTCCAGCGGCGCGGAACTGCTGGCCGCCTGTGCCGACACCGGTCTCCCGGTCAGTGGGATCGCCCTCGCCAACGAGGTCGCGACCCGCCCCGAGGACCGCGTCCGCGAGGAGCTGCTCCGCATCCACGGCGTGATGGAGTCGTGCGTCGACCGCAGCGTCCGACGGACGGGCACCCTGCCGGGCGGGCTCGAAGTCCGACGACGTGCAGCCGACTGGTTCGGACAGCTCACCCGCGACGACCCCGACCACGACCCGTTGTTCGCGATGGAGTGGGTGAACCTCTGGGCGATGGCGGTCAACGAGGAGAACGCATCGGGCGGACGTGTCGTGACGGCGCCGACGAACGGGGCGGCGGGCATCATCCCCGCGGTCCTGGCCTACGCACTGCACTACGTCGACGGGCTCGACCGCGACGAGGCCGTCGTCCGGTTCCTCCTCACGGCGGGCGCGATCGGGTCGATCTACAAGGAGCGCGCCTCGATCTCAGGCGCCGAGGTCGGCTGCCAGGGCGAGGTGGGCTCCGCCGCGTCGATGGCGGCCGCCGGGCTCGCCGAGGTCCTCGGCGGGACCCCGGAACAGGTCGAGAACGCCGCCGAGATCGCGATGGAGCACAACCTCGGACTGACGTGCGACCCGATCGGCGGGCTCGTGCAGATCCCGTGCATCGAACGCAACGCGATCGCGGCGAACAAGGCGGTCAACGCGGCCAGGATGGCGCTCCGTGGGGACGGTGTGCACCACGTGTCGCTGGACCAGGTCGTCGAGACCATGCGGCAGACCGGTGCCGACATGTCGACCAAGTACAAGGAGACCGCGATGGGTGGTCTGGCGGTGAACGTCCCGCTCTGCTGACGTGACCGGCGTGCCGGGGCCGAGCCGGGCCTCCAGGGCTGCGCATGGGGGACCGGACGGGGTACGACGCTCCACAACTGGGGGCGCGCATTCCGGTGTCAACCGCTGTCGGAGTGGCACCTCCGCGGGTTAGCGTGCTCGCGTCCGCTCGATCACCCTGCGGACCGGTGCCCATGGATCGGGCGCCGTGCAGAGTCATGGAGTGACGCCGATGCACCACCGCACCCTCGCTTTCCTGACGGCGACCGCCCTCGCGGCGACGCTCGCCGTCGGTGTCGCCGCACCCGCCTCGGCCGGAACGGCCCCCGCGCCGACCGGTACTGCGCCGACCGTCGCCTCCTCGGGGTCCGTGCCGACGTCCTCGGACCCGACGGACGGCAGGACCCCCGCCGACACCCCGGTCGACCTCACCGTCGTGCTGCGCCCGACGGACCGGACCGCGCTGCGGGACCTGCCGGCCAGCACGGCCGGAGCCGATCCCGACGAACGGAGCGACGCGGTCGACGCCCTGGCGCCGGAGGAGCCGCACGGCGCAGCGGTCCGGGCCGCGCTCGCCGCAGCGGGGTTCACGGTCACCGACCTGGACACCTGGGAGCTCGAGGCGACCGGGACGGCTGCGCAGGCCGAGGCGCTCTTCGCGACCACCCTCGTCGGGAGCGGCGACGGCATGCACCCCACCGGCGACATCGTCATCCCGGCGACCTTCGGCGGCTCCGTGACCACGGTGTTCGGACTCGACACCCGGCCAGCCGCATCGCACGCCGCGCTCCCGGGCGGCTACGCCCCTGCTGACCTCGCCCGGGCCTACGGCTCCTCGAGTGCGGCCAGCGCCGGAGCCGGCACCACCGTCGCGACCGTGCAGCTCTCCGGCTGGGACCGCAACGACCTCGTCGCCTACGCGGCGGCCGTCGGGCGACCGGTCCCCCCGCTCGACCAGATCGCGATCGACGGCGCCGACGTCCACCGGGCGGACGGCTCCGGCGGCGAGACCGAGGTCGCGCTCGACCAGGAGGCCCTCCTCGCCACGGCGCCCTCGGCCAGGCAGCGCGTCTACGTGGCACCGAACTCGTTCCAGGGGCTCTACGACGCGTACAGCCGCATCGCGGACGACGTCCAGGCGTCGGGGATCACCGCCGTCAGCGTCTCGTGGGGCTCCTGCGAGTCCCTGACGTCCGCCGCAGCTCGCGGGGCGATCGACGACGCACTCGACCGCATCGTCGCGGCCGGTGCGACCGTCTTCGCCGCATCGGGCGACGACGGCGCGATGTGCCCGACGGGCCCGAGCTCCAGCGTCCGTTCCGTCACCTACCCGGCGTCGTCCCCCGCCGTCGTCGCCGTGGGCGGGACCTCACTCCGGACCACCGCGTCCGGGACGACCGAGAGTGCCTGGGGCAACCAGTACGGCGCGAGCGGCGGAGGCGTCTCGTCGGCGTACGCCCGCCCCGACTGGCAGACCGGGACCGGCATCTCGGGGACGAAGCGGCTGGTGCCGGACATCGCCTCGGTCGCGGACCCGGCGACCGGACCAGGGATCTACCTCGGCACCGCCCACGGCTTCGCGCTCGGCGGCGGCACGAGTCTCGCGTCTCCGGTCGTCGCGGGCCAGCTCGCCGCGGCGCTCGGCACCCGCGGCTGCACGGTCGGCGTCGGTGACCTGCACCAGACCCTGTACGCGAATCCCCGCGCGTTCCGCGACGTGACCACGGGGTCGAACGGCACCGCGCGGGCGACAGCCGGTCACGACCAGGTAACCGGGCTCGGGACGCCGAACTGGGCCGTCCTCGCCGGGCTGCTGCCGACAGAGTCGTGCAGCGGGGCGACGCCGAACGCGGCCCAGGTGGCCCTCGCCACGGCGACCGCCATCACGGGCTCGTCGACACCGGTGCCGTCCGGGACATCGATCCGCTCGCCGAAGGGGCTCTACTGGCTCGACATGCAGTCCGACGGACGGCTCGCACTCTGGGGTGGTGGGCGGGTCCTGTGGTCGTCGGGGGTCTCCTCGGCAGGTGCCACGCTCGCGGTGGGCACCGACGGGACACTCGCGGTCCGATCGACCAGCGGCGCGACCGTGTGGAGTGCCGACACGACGGCATCGGCGGGAGCGCCTCCGGTCCTGCAGGTCACCGACCTCGGCGCGGTGCAGCTCGTCCGCGGGACCACGGTGCTGTGGCAGTACCTCCCCGCGACACGAGACCGTCTGCTGCCGGGCGCGAGCCTCGTCCCAGGACAGGAGATCCGGGACGTCACCGGCACCAGACGCTTCATGGTCCGCAGCGACGGACAGCTCAGGATCATCCTCGCCGGGTCGACGCCCTTCGTCGTCGACGGGGGTCGGGGCAGTTCGCTCCGCGTGCAGACGGACGGCAATGTCGTGCTCTACAGTGCCGTCGGCAAGGCGATGTGGTCGACACGGACGGGGCGGTACGGGTCGAAGGACCTGATGCTGCGGCTGCTGCGGAACGGGGACCTCGTGGTGAACCAGGGCACGGCGATGCGCTGGCACTCCGGAACGAGGGGCTGACGAGCGCGCTCGGTGGGCGGGCGGCGGTGCTCGGGTCGCTGACGGCGGTGCTCGGGTCGCGTCAGCTCGCGAGGAGCGTCAGGAGTCGGGACGTCTCCGTCGTGATCGCATCGCGGCCCGCGGCGACGTACTTCCGCGGGTCGACCAGCTCGGGCCGCTCGTCGAGCACGTCCCGGAGCGCTCGGGTGAAGAGCCCGTTGAGGTGCGTCGAGATGTTGATCTTCGTCATCCCCGCCGCCACCGCACCACGGAGCTCGTCGTCCGACAGTCCCGACGACCCGTGGAGCACGAGCGGCACCGGCACGCTGTCGTGCAGCCGCGCGATCAGGTCGCGGTCGACGGCGGCTTCGCGGGTCTGCATCGCGTGCGAGGTGCCGACCGCGACCGCGAGGGCGTCGACCCCCGTCGCGGCCACGAACGCCGCGGCGTCGGCCGGGTCGGTGCGGACCCCCGGTGCGTGCACCCCGTCCTTGCCGCCGACCTCGCCGAGTTCGGCCTCGATCGCGATGCCGGCCGCGTGGCAGCGATCCGCCAGGACCCGGGTGGCGGCGACGTTCGCGGCGTAGTCGAGGTGCGAACCGTCGTACATGATCGAGTCCACCCTGAGCGCGATGCCCTCGGCGACCAGGTCGGCGTCCTCGACGTGGTCGAGGTGCACGAGGACCTCGACGTCGGCCGAGCGTGCGATCGCCTGGGTCGCGGTCGTGATGGGTGCGAGGCCGCCGTGGTAGCGGACGCAGTTCTCGCTGATCTGCAGGATCACCGGCAGACCGGCGGTGGCAGCGCCCGCGACGATCGCCTCGGCGTGCTCGAGCAGGACGACGTTGAACGCCCCGATGCCGTGCCGGGTCGATCGGGCGGTGTCGAGGAGCCCGGTGAGGGCCAGGTCGGTGATCATGCGGGACTCCTGGTGGGGTCGAGGGCGGAGAGGAACCGGTGGGCGGCGTCGTGGTCGATCTCGCCGGCGACGGGGCGGAGCACGGCTGCCGCGCCGAACGCGGCCGCCGTGCACAGTGCGAGGGCGGTGTCGGCGCCGCGGGACAGCGCGAGGACCAGGCCGGCGGTCGCGGCGTCCCCCGCGCCGGTGGGGTTGCCGCTGACGCCGGGCACGGCGGGCACCTCGACCACGTCGTCGGGCGTGTGCGCCGCGATGCCGTCGGCGCCGCGTGAGACCACGACCAGTCCGGCACCGCGTCGGAGCAGGTCGAGCGCCCCAGCGCGTTCGTCCGGGAGGCCCGTGGCGTCGGCGAGTTCCTCGCGGTTCGGCTTGCAGACGGTAGCGCCGGCGTCGGCCGCCGCGAGGAGGGACGGGCCGGAGAGGTCGGCGATCACCAGGACCCCCGCAGCGACGGCGTCCGTCACCCAGGGGACGACCACGGTCGGTTCGGCACCGACGGGGAGCGAGCCCGAGAGTACGAGCGCGACGGTTCCACACGGCGCAGGTGTCGTCCCGAGGGCGGCCCGGACGGCGTCGTCGATCAGGGACCACGACCCGGGTGGCACCGACGGCCCGGGCTCGCCGAACATCGTGGGGTGGGCGAGGTCGTCGACCACCGTCACGGTGGTGCGGGTCTCGCCGGGGACCGGGACCGTGGTCGCATCGAGCCCGATGGCGGCCACCGCATCGGCCACCCAGATCCCGGCGGCGCCGCCGAGCGGCAGGACCGAGTGGGTCCGGACACCCTCGGCGTGCAGCACCCGGGCGACGTTGAGCCCCTTGCCGCCGGGTCGTCGGTCCACAGTCCGGACGCGTTGGGTCGTGCCGACGCGCTGTTCGTCGACGCGGTAGGTGACGTCCACTGCGGGGTTGGGCGTGACGACGACGATCATGCGAGGACCCCTTCGGTGAGCGGACGGGCGCGGAGCCGATCGGCGTCGAGCACGAGCACGTCCGCGCGAGACCCGGGGCTGAGCGGCTCCGGGAGGCCGAGCAGCGCCGCGGCGTTCCCCGACGAGAGGGCGACGGCTTCGGCGATGGCTCCGAGCCCGCCCGCGAGCACGCGGGCGACGGCGTCCGCGATCGTGCTCGTGCTGCCGGCCAGTGACGAGCCGTCGGCGAGCATCGCGACGCCGTCGGACACCACGACGTCCGATCCGGCGATCCGGTAGCGCCCGTCCGGGCACCCGGTCGCGGCCATCGCGTCGGACACGAGCACCATCCGGCCGACGGCGCTGCGGCGGACCAGGTCCACCGTGACGGCGTCGAGGTGGTGACCGTCCACGATCGCTTCGACGGACAGGCGGTCGTCGGTCAGGGCGACGCCCACCGGGCCGGGATCGCGGTGGTGCAGCGGGGGCATGCCGTTGAAGACGTGGGTGACGAGTCGCGCACCGGCATCGACGGCGCGTGTGACCGTGTCGGCGTCCGCGTCGGTGTGCCCGATCGCGACGACGATCCCGGCGTCCGTGAGCCGGCCGACGGCGTCGAGTGCGCCGGGCAGCTCCGGCGCCAGGGTGACGATCCGGAGCGCGTCGCCCGCGGCGTCGAGGTACCCGTCGACCTCGGCCGTCGTCGGTGCGTGCAGCAGGTCGGGTGCGTGTGCTCCCCGTCGGGCGGGCGAGAGCCACGGCCCCTCGAGGTGCAGTCCGACGAGCGTGCCGTCATCGACCAGTTGCCGGAGCCGACGGAGTGCCGCCACGGTGTCCGCAGGGGTGCCGGTCGCGATCGACGCGATGAGCGACGTCGTGCCGCGGTCGGCGTGGAAGGCGGCCACGGCGCGGGCGTCGTCCGCGGTGCAGGTCGCGAAGTCGTGGCCGAGCGCACCGTGCGCGTGCAGGTCGACGAAGCCGGGCACGACCGTGCCGTCGGTCTCGACCACGCGGTCGTGGGGCGGAGCGTCCCCGGAGCCCACGGCGGCCACCAGCCCGTCCTCGACGAGCAGCCAACCCCCGTCGACCGTCCGGGTCGGGGTGACGAGCCGCGCGGAGCGGACGAGCGTGCTCACCGTGTGCCCTCGGCGACGAACGACGTGCCCTCGGCGACGCGCGTGCCACGCGCGAGGAGATCGCGTGCGAGCAGGCCCGCCCCGATCGCGCCGGCCGCGTCACCGTGCCGTGCGGGCACGACCGCGGGGACACGCAGCCCGGCCAGCCGGTCCGTGACCGCCGCACGGAGGGGGTCGAGCAGGAGCGGGCCGGACTGGGCCATGCCCCCGCCGACGACGACGGTGTGGCATCCGGCAACCGCGGTGGTCCACCCGATCACGTCGGCGAGGACTTTGACGCACTCGTGCCAGACCCGGACGGCGGTCGGGTCGCCCTGCTGCACGAGGAGCATGGCGGCGTGCGCGCTCTCGACACCGGTCCGGCGGGCGACGGCACCGGCCGAGGCGATCTCCTCGACCCGGGCTCCGGCGTGCGGCCCGTGTGCAAGGCGGACCTGGCCGACCTCGCCGGCCCATCCGCCGCCGTCCACCACGCTGCCGTCGACGACGAGCGCGCTCGCGAGCCCGGTGCCGACCGGCAGGAAGACGGCGGAGCCCTCGTCGAGGCCACCCGATCGGACCTCGGCGAGGGCACCGGCTCGGACGTCGTGCCCGAAGGCGAGCGGCACGTCGACGCCGTGGTCGAGCAACGCCGCGAGCACCCGCGCACGCACCGGGACGTCCCGCCAACCGAGGTTGACCGAGAGCACCGAGGTGCCGGCGCGCTCGTCGACGACACCGGGGACGACCACCCCGACGGCATCGAGCGAGACGCCGTCGACGGCATCGAGCGCGAGGTCCGCGACGGTCTCCGCGAGCCGCTCCGCGTCGGGGTCGTCCTTCGGCGTCGGGACGCGGTGCTCGGCGAGGACCTGCCCGTCGGCGTCGGTCAGTCGGGCCTTGATGCCCGTGCCGCCGACGTCGACCCCGAGCACGGCCCCGCTGCCGCCCATCAGGTGAGGATGACCGAGCGGGTCAGGGAACGCGGGTGGTCCGGGTCCAGCCCGCGACGTTCGGCCAGCGCGACCGCGAAGCGGTGCACGACGACGAGCCCGGCGATCGGGTCGAGGTCGTGGTGGACGAACCGGGCTCCGGTCGCGGCGACCTCGTCCGGCAGCCCGTCGGGGGTGTTGCCGAGGGACCAGACGAGTCGACCGGGCTGCGCGATCGCGATCGGGCCGTGCCGGTAGTCCATCGCGGGGTACGACTCAGCCCAGAACTGCGCGGCTTCGCGGGTCTTGAGTGCTGCCTCGAACGTCAGGCCGACGGCGGCGCCGCGACCCACGAACGTCACCTGCTCGGCGTCGAGGAGGTCGTCGATCGGCAGCGCGAGCGCCGCTTCCGCCTGGACGGCCAGGGCTTCGACGTCGTCGCCGATGGACGCGCGCAGCAGGGCGAGCGTCGTCGTCGCGAAGCGCGTCTGGACGACCGAACGCTCGTCGGCGAACGGCAGCGCGATCGTGTCGTCCGCGACCGCCGCCGCCGGGCTGTCCGGCACGGCGGTGATCAGCACGGTGCGCTGCGTGGGGAGGTCGGAGAGTAGGGACACGATCTCGGTGGTCGTGCCGGATCGGCTGATCGTCACGACGCGGTCGTACTCGCGTCCGGTCGGGTACTCGGAGCCCGCGAACGCGTCGGTGACCCCGAGGCCGGCCTGCTCGCGGGCCACGGCGTAGCTCATCGCGATGAACCAGCTGGTCCCGCACCCGACGACGGCGACCCGTTCGCCTGGCTGGGGGAGGGTGTCGACGAAGGAGGGGAGCAGGGCGGCCGCAGCGCGCCAGGTCTCCGGCTGCGACGCGAGCTCCTCGCTCACGAAGGTGTCGGTCATGGGTGCCTTCCGGTCCGGTCTCGATCCGGGTGATCGATGGTCGGAAGCATAGCGAGCGATCGTGCGCGATGCGAGAGGAAAACGTCAATTCCGATCAGCAACCGAGCACGGCCCGCCCGTAGGATGGCCCTCATGACTCCGCAACAGCGGCTCAACGCCCTGCTCGAACTCGTGAGCGAACGGGGCAACGTGTCGATCTCCGAGATCGGCGAGATGCTCGGGATCTCCCCGGCCACCGCTCGCCGCGACCTCGCGACCCTCGCCGATCAGCGCCTGGTCACCCGCACACACGGCGGGGCCGCCGCGCTCGGCGCCGGGTACGAGCTGCCGCTGCAGTACAAGATCGCCCGGCAGGCAGAGGCCAAGACGGCGATCGCCCGTGCGACGACGGCGCTCATCGCCCCGGGTGACACCGTCGGGCTGAACGGCGGGACCACCACCACCGAGGTCGCGAGGGAGCTCGGCAAGAGCGAGCGCTTCATCCGGGCAGACGGCGAGTACGGCGTCACGATCGTCACGAACGCGCTGAACATCGGGTACGAGCTGTCGGTGCGCGCCAACGTCAAGATCGTCGTCACCGGCGGCGTCGCACGTCGGCAGTCCTACGAACTCGTCGGCCCGCTCGTCCGCGACACCCTCGACGAGTTCGCGCTCGACGTCGTCGTGCTCGGCGTCGACGGCCTGACCGGCCAGTACGGCGCCACCACCATGCACGAGGGAGAGGCCGAGGTCAGTCGGCACTTCGCGTCCGTCGGGCGTCGGGTGATCGTCGTGGCGGACTCCACCAAGATCGAGCGCTCGACGTTCGCACGCATCTGCCCGCTCGACCGGATCGACGTCCTGGTCACCGACCAGCAGGTCCCGCCGACGTTCGCGGCCGACCTCGCCGCCGCGGGCGTGGAGCTCGTCGTCGCCGACTGAGCCGGACCGGGGCCGACGGGCCCGCCAGCACCACGACATCGCGCCCGGACGTTACCGGCGTGTAAAACCCTCGCATCTCGCTTCCGTGAGCGATCTGTGAGCGCCTATTGTGCATTCATGATCGATTCGGCATCATGGGCGTCACAATCACGCAAGGGAGCGAGATGAGCGTCGACACGTACGAAGGACTCCGCATCGCGGTGATCGGCATGGGCCAGCGGTCCGCCATCGCACGCCACGTCGCCGAGGCGGTCGCCTCGAGCACCGATCTGGAGGCCCGGGTCACCGCCGTCGCGGACGTCACCGCCGACGGGCGGGAGCGCGGACGCAGCGAGTACCCCGACGCACTGGTGGTGGAGTCCCACCGTGACCTCGTCGGCGCGGTGGACGCGGCGATCGTCACGACCCCGGACTGGACCCACGCCGAGATCGCGATCGACCTGCTCCGCGCGGGCATCGCGGTCTACCTCGAGAAGCCCCTCGCCATCACGGTCGAGGACGCGGACGCCGTGCTCAACGCCGCCGCCGAGACGGGCACCCCGCTGTACGTCGGCCACAACTTCCGGCACGCCGCCGTCGTCCGGCTCATGCGGGAGATCGTCGAACGCGGCGAGATCGGCGAGGTCAAGGCCGTCTGGTGCCGCCACTTCGTCGGGAACGGCGGCGACTACTACTTCAAGGACTGGCACGCCGACCGCACGAAGGTCAACTCGCTGCTGCTGCAGAAGGCGAGCCACGACCTCGACGTCATCCACGCCCTCGCCGGCGGGTACACGAGCCGTGTCGTCGGGATGGGCTCGCTGTCCGTCTACGGCGACGTCACCGATCGTCGCGACCGCAGCGGTGAGCTCATGGGGGACTGGTTCTCGCTCGACAACTGGCCGCCGCTCGAGCAGACCGGCCTGAACCCCGTCGTCGACGTCGAGGACGTCTCGATGGTGATGATGACGCTCGACAACGGCGTGCAGGCGAGCTACGAGCAGTGCCACTTCACCCCGGACTACTGGCGGAACTACACCGTGATCGGGACCGAAGGCCGGCTCGAGAACATCGGCGACACCGGCGGCGGCGTGGTCAAGGTCTGGAACCACCGCCGCGGGTGGGACGTCCAGGGGGACCGCGAGTACCCGATCGACGGCGTCGACTCTGGCCACGCGGACGCCGACCTGCTCACCATGACCGAGTTCCTGCGCAGCGTCGCACTCGGCGAACCGACCTCACTGTCCCCGGTCGCGGCGCGAGCCGCGGTCGCCGCCGGTGCCCTGGCGACCCGCTCGCTGCGGGGCGGCTCCGTGCCCATCGACGTCCCGAGCCTCCCGGCCGAGACGATCTCCCACTTCACCCTCCCCACCCAGACCGTCACGCGCTGACGGCCGTGCGAAAGGACCACCCGATGACCGCACACTTCCCCGCCCGAGGAGCCCGACGCATCCTCCTCGGCGCCGTCGCCGCCCTCGGCGCAGCCGCCCTGCTCGCCGGGTGCTCGACCTCTTCGGGCGCCGCGGGTTCCGGCGGCGACTACGAGAAGGTGTCGAAGGACACCAAGGCGACCCTGGACTACGCCGTCTGGGACGAGAACCAGGTCAAGGCGATCAAGGCCAACATCAAGGGCTTCAACGAGGAGTACCCCGACATCACGGTCAACGTCGACGTCACCCCGTTCGCCAACTACTGGACGAAGCTCCAGACGCAGGGCTCGAGCAACACGCTCCCCGACCTGTTCTGGATGAACGGTCCGAACTTCCAGCTGTACGCGGCCAACGGCAAGATCGCGCCGATCACCGGCGAGGTGAAGGCCGGCGCCATCGACCCGAAGAACTACTCGTCGGCGCTCAACGAGCTCTACACGTACGACGGCACCCAGTACGGCGTCCCGAAGGACTTCGACACGATCGGCGTCTGGATGAACAAGTCGCTGTTCGAGCAGGCCGGCGTAGCGATGCCGTCGAAGGACTGGACCTGGGACGACTTCCAGAAGACCGGCGCCGAGCTCTCCGAGAAGCTCAAGGCGCAGGGCGCGTACGGTGCCGCCGGCGGCATGGACGGGCAGACGACCTACTACGACACCATCTTCCAGGCCGGCGGATCCGTCCTGAACGACGACGCCACGAAGTCCGAGTACGCGTCCAAGGCGTCCGAGGAAGGCCTGCAGTTCTGGACCGACCTCATCAAGTCGGGGGCGTCGCCCTCGATCAAGCAGCTGACCGACACGACCGCCGACCAGTGGTTCACGTCCGGGAAGCTCGCGATGTACCAGGGCGGCAGCTGGTTCCGCTCGGCGCTGACCGGCACCGACATGGAGAAGGACGTCGTCGTCTACCCGCTGCCGAAGGGCAAGGAGCAGGCGACGGTCATCCACGGCGTCTCGAACGTGGTGGCCGAGGGCAGCAAGAACAAGGCAGCGGCCCAGGCGCTGCAGGTGTACCTCGCCGGCAAGACCGCGCAGCAGCAGCAGGGCGACATGGGCGCCGTGATCCCGGCCTACACCGGCACGCAGGACGCCTTCACGAAGACCATGCCCGATGCCGACCTGCAGGTCTTCCTCGACGCGGTCGACTACGCCAAGCCGCTGCCCGTCTCGAAGAACACCGCCGCGTGGAACACCCTCGAGACGAACCTGCTCCCGAGTGCGTTCGACGGGTCGAAGCCCGTCGACGAGGTCGCGAAGGACCTCGCCCAGAAGATGGACACCGCCCTCGGCAAGGAGAAGTGACGCCCCGGCGTCAGGGAGTGACCCGATGACGATCCACACCGAGCAGCACCCCGACACGGCGGCGACGCCCCCGACTTGATGAGGTCGGTCCAGAACTGCAGGCCTTCCTCGGACGCCTTGGACGCGTACTCGGACTTCGTGGCGTCGTCGTTC
>JASCOI010000219.1 GCA_029959665.1 Microbacteriaceae bacterium PS02333 | reverse complement strand
GCGGGGACGGCGAGGAACCGCCGCCCGTCGGCGGCGAACGGGGTGAGTCCGAGCCACGCGACGCCGCCGCGGCGCCGGACACGGGGTCCGGCACCGCGGCGGGCGGTGGCATCGGCGTGCTCGCTCGTGACGAGCGTCGCTGCGGGCGTGATGCTCGCTGCCGCTGGCGCGCCTGGTGCCGATGCGGTGGTCATGCCGCTCAGGAGCCCATCGTGGCGGACCACTTGGCGGCGAGGACCTTCGAAGCCGCCGCGACCTGGTCGTCCGTCAGCTCGACGTAGTCCTTCGGCGCGCCACCGGCGGCGTCGAGGGCGTCCTGGTCGACCTTGCCCGACTTCTCGAGCGCGGCGAGGGTCGACGGGAAGGCACCGGCCTGCAGGTACAGGTTCTGCACGTCGGCGCTGGCGATCCACTCCTGCCACAGGCGAGCTGCGGCGGGGTGCGGGGCGTCCTTGTTGATGGCCTGCGAGTAGTACGAACCGAGCGCCTGGCCCGACGGGACGACGGTCTTCCAGTTCTTGTTGCCGGAGTCGCCGGCAGCAGGGCCCCACGCGAGGTTGTTGTACGACCACTGGACGACGACCGGGGTCTCACCCGAGGCGACGGTGGCCTGCGTCGGCAGCACGTTCTGGAAGTTGCCGGCCTGCTTGAGCTTGCCGAAGTACTCGACGCCCTTGGTGATGTCGTCGGCCGAGCCGCCGTTCTCGAGCGCCGCGAGGTACACGGCGGACGCGGCCTGGTTCGCCTGCGTCGGGTCGCCCGAGATCGAGACCTTGCCCTTGTACTCGGAGCCGAGCAGGTCGTTCAGGTCCTTCGGGGCCGACTTGATCTTCGAGGAGTCGTAGCCGATCGACATGAGGCCCGTGTAGTCACGCGTCCACTTGCCGTCCGCGTCCTTCAGGTTCGTCGGGATGTCGCTCCAGTTCGCGACCTTGTAGTCCGTGAGCAGATCGAGGTTCTGCTGCATGACGGCGTTGCCGAGGTCGAGCACGTCCGGTGCCGTCGACTGGCCCTTCTGCGACTTCACGGCGGAGACCTCGTCGGCGCTCGACCCGTTGGGGTTCGCGGAGTTGACCTTGATGCCGTACTTCTTGGTGAAGCCGTCGATGATCTTGCCGTAGTTCGCCCACGACGGCGGCAGCGCGATGACGTTGAGCTGCCCCTCCGCCTTCGCTGCCTTGACGAGGGCGTCCATGCCGCCGGCGCTCTCGGCGCTCGTCGCGGTCTTCCAGTCGGCGTCGCCGCCGCTGCCGGTGGACGCGGAGCTCGTCGCGGAGCAGCCGGCGAGGGTGACGACTGCGGCTGCGGCCAGGGCGAGGCCGGCCAGGGTGCGCTTGTACTGCACGGGGAGGTGCCTTTCGGGTGGCGTTCGGTGTGACGTCATGTGGTCCGCCGGCGCTGCGGCCGGCGTTGCGTTCGGGATGATCGTGGACGCGGTCGGTTTCGCGTTCGTGCTGCGACGGTGAACGGTGGCGGAACGTCGGGGAGCGGTTGTACGTTCTGCCTGTGGAGTTCACGACGACGGTGCTGCAGGCACGCAAGACGGCGACGGGCCTGCCCGTGCCGGCCGAGGTCATCGACGCGCTCGGGTCGGGGAAGCGCCCGCCGGTGGTGGTCACCCTGGACGGCGGGTACACCTACCGGTCGACGGTGGGCGTGATGAACGAGCAGTTCCTCGTGCCGCTCTCGGCCGAACACCGCGCGGCGTCCGGCCTCGCCGCGGGCGACACCGTCACCGTCTCGCTCGTGGTCGATGCACAGCCCAGGACCGTGGACCTGCCGGAGGACCTGGCGGCGGCACTGACCGAGGCCGGCGTCCGTGCGGCGTTCGACACGCTGTCGAACTCCCGGCAGCGGGCGATCGTCGACCCGGTGGTGCAGGCGAAGGCACCGGAGACCCGACTCCGGCGCATCGAGAAGGCCGTGGATTCCCTCCGCGCCTGAGTGGTGCGGGGGGGGGGGAGCGGCGAGTGGGTCGAATCGCGCGTAGGAGGTCGAATCGCGCGTAGGAGGCCCGATGTTCCGGCTCTCTACGCGCGATTCGGCTTTCCACTACACGTGCGATGGGCTCGATCGCGCACTCGGAAACCTGTCGGACCGTTCAGGTAGAGTCCTGCTCCCGCCGATCACTCGCGAAGGACCCCGTGACCGACACGCTCGAGCAAACCCCCGCCCGCCCGACTCTCAGCACAGCCAAACGCCCCACGCGCCCCGCCGCACGTGCGATCGGTTCGTTGATCTTCCTGTCCCGATGGCTGCAGGCGCCGCTCTACCTCGGGCTCATCGTGGCGCAGATCGTCTACGTCGTCGTCTTCATGGTCGAGCTCTGGCATCTCGCCGAGACGGTCATCGCCGACCCGTCGCACATCGACGAGGCGACCATCATGCTCTCGGTGCTCGGGCTGATCGATGTCGTGATGATCGCGAACCTGCTCATCATGGTGATCATCGGCGGCTACGAGACGTTCGTGTCCCGCGTCAACGTCGACGGGCACCCGGACCAGCCCGAGTGGCTCTCGCACGTGAACGCGAACGTGCTCAAGGTGAAGCTCGCGATGGCGATCATCGGCATCTCGTCGATCCACCTGCTCAAGACGTTCATCGCGGTCGGCGACCTCGGCCGCGTGGGCGGCGGAGCGCTCGCCGGCGAGAGCTACACGTCACAGGGCGTGTTGTGGCAGGTCGTCATCCACATGGTGTTCATCGTCTCCGCGGTCGCCCTGGCGTTCATCGACCGGATCTCCCGCCCGAAGGCCCACTGACCCGACCCGAAGGCGCACCGACGCGACCCGACGGCGCCGGAGTGGGAGTCGGAGTCGGCGCGCGTCCAGCGACATCGCGAGCACTGTGAACGGGGCGCGCCGGGCAGGGCAAGCCGGCCGCACGACACCGACGGGTCAGCGCGTCGAGATCGAGCAGGTCGCGCCATTCGAGCCGGACCACGGTGCGCACCCCTGGCGCCGTCAAGAGCTCTTCGTGACGCCGCTTCTCGTCGATGAAGACCTGATCCGGTGTCCGGCCGTTGCGTAGGGCGGCATCTGTGTACTTGGCGCGACCGTCGATCTCGATGACGACGCCCTGTTCGGGGAACCAGAAGTCGACGGCGTAGCGATGCCCGCGCACCACGAACTCCTGTTGGAGGACCGGGGAGGGCAGGTTGAGCTCGCGGAACACGACTCGTGCCAGCGATTCAGCCGGCGATCCGGATCGCCCGTCGGCGAGCTCGATCGACAGGCTTGCGGCGAGACGCCCCCGGTGGTGTGGCAGGCCGTTCAAGGACCGCGTCAGTTGTCGTTTCGTGACGCCTCGCCGAAGGGCCGCGTCCGCCACCATCACGGTCTGGCGGATGTCCCCGGTGAGGGCGATGTCCGCGACGGTCCGCGACAGACTCGTCACCGAGAGCCCCTCGTGCCGCACGAGATCGTCGGATGTGATCGGCCGTGTGTGGAGCGCGAGCGACACGGTTCTGGCCCGGTACTGACTCTTCGGCACGGTCAGGTGGACGTCCTCTGGCCACGGACCGAGCCAAGGGAGTCCGTGGATGGCGACCGCGGACGCGTGCGACGCCACCGCCGCTGCACTTCGCCGCCCGAGTCTGGCGTAGACCCGCGTGACGTACCGCCGACGTGCTCCGGCCGCATCCCACTCGGCACCGCGCACGAACGCGTTCGGGCCGACGCGCACGAGGCGATCCGGCCCGTCGCCTGCGGCTCGTCGGCGCATGGCGGAACCCGATCGTCCGGGTTCGCGCATCTCGTTCGCGCGGTAGATCGCGAGTGGTCGCTCCATGCCCCCACGATCGCGACCGGCCACGGGGCGAACCGCACGGAATGCGCCAACTGTGGACGAGCCTCCAGGCTGGCGCCCCTGTGCAGGGATGACGTTCCTGCCCATCGCCCACGCGATGGAAAACATTTTCGCGCGTAGGAGGCCGGAACAACCGACCTCCTACGCGC
>JASCOI010000218.1 GCA_029959665.1 Microbacteriaceae bacterium PS02333 | reverse complement strand
GCCCCGTCTCCCCTCGTGGGAGCCGGGGCCGTCGGCGTTCGTGTGCGGTCGCCGCGCGCACGGTCCGCTCACGGGCTCGAGACCGCGAAGACGCCGGCCACGGCGAGACCGGTCGCGACCACGAGTCCGACGACCAGCCGCCGCACGGGGAGCTTCCCGCCACCTGGTACCGGGACTCCGTCGAGGACCCAGCCGCGGAGGCGCGCGACCAGCTCGTCGCGGGGCGGCGGGGTAGGCTCGACGAAGTCGAAGTCGTCGCGGGGCGGGTCCCAGCGCACCGGTCGCGGCGCCGCAGTGCTCCGGACGACGCGCAGCAGCTCCCGGGCTTCCGACACGCCTCCACCGATCGCTTCTGCCACCGCGGTGTCGAGGGCCGGGCGACACGGCGCGCGCGGGTCGACCCGCTCCCAGACCGTCCGCACAGCGTGCAGGAGCGCGGTCGCGCCAGCGGTCTCCGAGGTCCGGATGATCCCGCTGCCGATCAGGTCCACCGCGTCCGGCGGGTGGTCGACGAGCACGGTGACACCGGCGTCGTCCACGAGGACGTCGTCCGCCCGTGCGACCCCGAGCACGAGGGCCCCGGAGACGGCGTCGACGACGAGGTCGAGCATCGGCACGGTCAGCGTGACCGCGACGCCCACGGTCGGCTGCCCGATCCGTTCGAGCGCATCGGGCAGCGGTGTGCCACGGACGGGCCCCGTGTGCGCGACGAGCCGCCCGTCGGTACTGCGACCGACCTCGGTGACGCGGACGCAGTGCACCGGGTCGGCCGCGGAGCGGTCGGCGACCCACGTCGCGAAGGAACCGGAGTCGGGTCCGGTCCACCAGTGCTCGAGCGTGATCGCGTCCATGGTGACCAGCGTTGCGGAGGCCGGGCGAGCCTCCAGGCCCGGTGTGGCCGACTGTGGAGAACCCCGTTCGCCCACAGCCTGATCACGGGCGGTCCACGGGAAGCCCGTCAGGCCGTATCCTGGGAGCATGGCACGCAGCAGTTCGACGGACACGAAGGCGAAGGAGCCGGGGCGTCTCAAGCAGATGTTCCAGGTCTTCCAGATGACGCGTCGGGCAGACCCGACGTCTATCTGGTGGTTCGCGGCGGCGTTCGTCGTGCCCGTCGTGCTCGGTGTGCTGCTCGCACTCCTGCTGCCGGGACAGAACTGGCTCGCGGTCGTCTTGTGGATCGTCGCCGGGGTGCTCCTCGGTGTGCTGCTGTTCCTCATCGTCCTCGGGCGTCTGGCGGAACGCGCCGCGTACTCGCAGATCGACGGGCAGCCCGGTGCCGTCGGCGCCGTGCTCTCGAACTCCCTCCGTCGCCAGTGGCGCTCCAGCGAGATGCCGGTCGCGGTGCACGGACGGTCGCAGGCCGCTGTCTACCGCGCAGTCGGCACTCCCGGCGTCGTGCTCATCACGGAGGGCCAGCTCGGCAACCTGACGCGCCAGGTCGACGAAGAGCGCCGCAAGGTCCAGCGCATCGTGCCGAACGTCCCCATCCACGTCGTCCACGTCGGCGACGGCAAGGACGCCGTGACCCTGCACAAGCTCCCCCGCGCGATGAACAAGTTCAAGAAGTCGCTCAACCGCAACGAGGTCCTCGCGGTCGCGAACCGCCTCGACTCGCTCACGCAGAACCCGGCTTCCGCGATCCCGAAGGGGATCGACCCGACGCGGGTCCGCGCCGGTCGCCCGCGCTGAGTCGCCCCCACGCACCACGAACGCCCCCGGCCGCAGCGGCCGGGGGCGTTCTGCGTGTCGAGATCGCGTCAGCGGCGGACGAGCACCGTGCCGGCCGCGGCGTCGTGCAAGGGCCGACCGTCCTTCGCGTGGATGAGGACCGGGATCACGACACACAGCAGCACCGTGCGGACCACCGGGCGCCAAACCCCGACGTAGCCCCCGCGGATCGGGACGACCCGGAGCCCGACGCACACGTGCCCGAACGACCCGGACAGCAGCGCGATGAACAACACCTGCAGGACGGCGAAGATCCCGAGCGTCACGAAGTTGCCCGCCGCGCCGTACGTCCCGATCGCGAGCGAGATCACCGAGGCGAGCGCCCAGTCGATCGCGAGCCCACCGAGCCGCCGACCGAACCCACCCATCGAGCGGTGCCCCGATTCCGGAAGCCCGAGGAGCTTGCCCGGCCAGTCCCCCGCACCGTGTGCGGCGGCGGCTGACGAGGACGGAGTGGAACGGGCCATGCTCCAAGGGTAGGCGACAGCAGGCGCGTAACACGCCGGAAACAACCCAGTCACGTCCGGGAAACCCCGTGTCAATAGCCTCGTCGGAGAGTGCACCCGCTGCACCCCCACATCACCCAAACCCCCAGGAGATCGACACACATGTTCAGCGATTCCTCCGAGGTCCTGGCCTTCATCAAGGACACGGACGTCAAGTTCCTCGACATCCGATTCACCGACCTGCCCGGCGTGCAGCAGCACTTCAACATCCCGGCTTCCACGGTCGACGAGGACTTCTTCTCGGTCGGTCAGCTCTTCGACGGCTCCTCGATCCGCGGCTTCGCGTCGATCCACGAGTCCGACATGCAGCTCATCCCTGACGTGACGACGGCGTACATCGACCAGTTCCGCGCCGAGCGCACGCTGATCATGATCTTCGACATCTACAACCCGCGGAACGGCGAGATCTACGGCCGCGACCCGCGCCAGGTCGCCAAGAAGGCGGAGAAGTACCTCGCGTCGACGGGCATCGCGGACACCGCGTTCTTCGCCCCCGAGGCCGAGTTCTACATCTTCGACGACGTCCGCTACTCGGTCACCCAGAACAAGTCCTTCTACTCGGTCGACTCCGAAGAGGGCGCCTGGAACACCGGCCGCGAGGAAGAGGGCGGCAACCTCGCCAACAAGACCCCGTACAAGGGCGGCTACTTCCCGGTGTCCCCGGTCGACAAGACCGCCGACCTCCGCGACGACATCACCCTCAAGCTGATCGAGGCGGGCTTCGAGCTCGAGCGCTCGCACCACGAGGTGGGCACCGGCGGTCAGCAGGAGATCAACTACAAGTTCGACACGATGGTCCACGCCGCGGACGACATCCTGAAGTTCAAGTACATCGTCAAGAACACGGCCGACCAGTGGGGCAAGGTCGCCACGTTCATGCCGAAGCCGCTCTTCGGCGACAACGGGTCGGGCATGCACACCCACCAGTCACTCTGGAACGACGGCAAGCCGCTGTTCTACGACGAGAACGGCTACGGCGGTCTGTCCGACGTCGCGCGCTGGTACATCGGCGGCATCCTGAAGCACGCCTCGGCGCTGCTCGCGTTCACGAACCCGTCGATCAACTCGTACCACCGCCTGGTGAAGGGCTTCGAGGCCCCGGTCAACCTGGTCTACTCGGCGGGCAACCGCTCGGCGGCGATCCGCATCCCGATCACGGGCACCAACCCGAAGGCCAAGCGCATCGAGTTCCGCGCGCCCGACGCCTCCGGCAACCCGTACCTCGCCTTCGCGGCGCAGCTCATGGCGGGCCTCGACGGCATCCAGAACCGCATCGAGCCGCACGAGCCCGTCGACAAGGACCTCTACGAGCTCCCCCCGGAGGAGGCCAAGGGCATTCCCCAGGTCCCCGGCTCGCTCGACGAGGCGCTCGACGCGCTCGAGGCCGACCACGAGTTCCTCACGAAGGGCAACGTCTTCACCGAGGACCTCATCCAGACCTGGATCGACTACAAGCGCGAGAACGAGATCCTCCCGCTCGCGCAGCGTCCGCACCCGTTCGAGTACGAGCTGTACTTCGGCGTCTGAGTTCCACGCACAAGAAGGGCCCCGCACCGTCAGGTGCGGGGCCCTTCCGCGTGCGCGGTCCGACCCATCACGACTGCAATGGGATGCCGAATCGCGCGTAGGAGGCCGGAATGCCCTGCCTCCTACGCGCGTTACGGTACGCAACGCGCGATTCGGCCCAGCGGGGCGCGCGACAGGACCGCCTGGAGGCCCGGTGCCGGTCCGCCGGGCCGGCAC
>JASCOI010000217.1 GCA_029959665.1 Microbacteriaceae bacterium PS02333 | reverse complement strand
CCTGCACCCCCCCCCCCCCACGGGCGGGGCGGCGGGGGCCCCACCCCCCCCGCCCCCCCCGTCCGTCTGCTGGTCGCCTGCCGGACGCGAGTGCGCAGGAACGGCGAGCCGGCACCCGTACCGGTCGCCGTTCCTGCGCTCTCGTCAGTGGTGGACGGGTTCGACCACGGACGACTCCTCGGTGTCACGGACGTCCTCGGCGGTCCGGAGGATCTCCTCACGCGGCGACGCCGAGTTGATCGCCCAGTAGTAGACCACCAGCGAGAACACGGCGACCACGACGATGTCGATCCACAGCGGGAACACCGGGTGCGTCAGCGGACCGAAGTCGCTGAGGAACACGATGAGCCCCATGCCGATCAGGTACGGCAGCAGCCACTGCGCCGCCTTCCAGTCCCAGCGCGGCCGGACGCTCGACGCGCCACGGAACACGTTGTTCAGGATGATCACCACGGCACCGATGAGGATCGCGACGCCGAGCTTCCAGTCGGTGTCCCACCCGGTCCAGAGGATGATGAGGTTGGCGACGATGAACGCGATCGGCGACAGCACCGACGCGATCGGCATGCGGTACGGCCGCTCGATCTCGGGGATGCGCTTCCGGAACGCACCGAGCGCCAGCGGCGCCCCCGCGTACATCAGGACGGACGCACTCGTGATGAGGCTGACGAGGCCCTGCCACGACGGGAACGGCGCGAAGCAGGCGCACCCGACGACGAACGCCACGATGAGGCCGACCCACGGCACACCCTGCTTCGTCGTCCACTCGAACGCCTTCGGGAAGTAGCCGTTGCGGCTCAGACCGTACGAGATACGCGACGTGGCGGTGACGTAGATGAGCCCGGTACCGGCCGGCGAGATGATCGCGTCGATGAAGATGACCACGGCCAACCAGGTGATGCCCGCCGCCATCGCGATGTCCGCGAACGGACCGGTGTACTTCGTGAAGTCCGCGGTCGCCCACGAGCCCTGGATCGCGTCGGAGCGCAGCACGCCGAGGAACACGATCTGCAGCAGCAGGTAGATCACGAGCCCGATGAGCACCGAGCCGATGACGGCGCGCGGGATGTCGCGCTTCGGGTTCTTCGCCTCGCCCGCGAGCTGGTCCGCCTGTTCGAAGCCGAGGAACGCGAAGATGATGCCCGACGTCGACACCGCCGCCAGGATGCCCTTCGCGCCCTCGGGCATGAACCCGTTCGCCGCGGTGAAGTTCGAGCCGTGGAAGCCGCTGAACGCCAGCACGATGATGACGAGCAGGGGGATGGCGACCTTCCACCAGGTCGCAGCCGAGTTCGTGTTCGCGAGGATCCGGACGCTCAGCATGTTGATCACGGTCACGACGGCCATCAGGACGATGGCGACCGCGATGCCGGAGCCGGTGAGGAGCTGCTGGGTCTCACCGTTGATCGTGGTGGTGTGCAACCACGGATGGGCGAACTGCCAGTGCTGGGCGTACTTGATCATCGCCTCGACCTCGATCGGGGCGACCGTCACGGACTGCAGCCACGAGAACCAGCCGAAGGATGCGCCCGCGACGCCACCGAACGCGATGTGGGGGAACCGCGCTGTTCCACCCGCGATCGGGAACATGCCGCCGAGTTCGGCGTGCACGAGTGCGAGGACGAGGATCGCGACGCCGCCGATGAGCCACGAGATGATCGCGGCGGGACCGGCGGTCTTCAGTGCTTCCTGCGAGCCGAAGAGCCATCCGGATCCGATGATCGAACCAGTCGAGGCCCAGATGAGGCCGATGAAGCCGACGTTGCGCTTGAGCCCTGAGTCGGGCAGCGCCTGTGCTGTCGATGTTGCCACTGTTGCTCCTGTCGATATGACCACGACCCCTTCTTCAGGGGCCGTGGTCATCGACTCTGGCACTTGGTGGCGATCTCGGACGATTTGTTAACGAGGTGGAAACAAATGCCCTGTATAAGCACTCAGGCTACTTCTTCTTCGCCTTCTTCTTCGGCTTCTTCTTGTCGTCCTTGTCCTTGGACTTCTTCTTCGACGGCTTCTTGTCGCCCTTGTCCTTGTCCTTGTCCTTGTCCTTGTCCTTGTCCTTGTCCTTGTCCTTGTCCTTGTCCTTGGACTTCTTCTTCGCCTGCTTCTCGTCGGCAGTGCCGGGCTCGTCCCGCTTCGGCTTCGACGGTTCCTCCGGCGCTTCGATCCCGTCCACGGGCTCGACGACGACCGCGGCGCCGGTGTCGGCGAGGACGTCGACGGGCTGCTCCGTGAGCTCCGACGCCAGCGCGTCCTCGACCCGCTCGACGGTGATCTCGGCGGCGTCCTCGGCCAGTCGGACCAGGGCCGACGCTGCACGGAGGCGCGTCGTGCTCTTCCGAGCCAGCACGTCGGCACGTGCCCCCTCGAGGAACGCACGGAGGGACCGCTCGGCGACCGAGCGTCCACGGGGCGCGGAACGGTCGAGGCGGTCGAGCTCGCCGGCGACACCGGAGACGTCGTCCTCGACGTGCTCGTACCGCACCGATTCGATGAGGGCGGCCACGGTCGCGGCGGCCCGTTCGACGGCGGCGCTGCGCTGGTCGAGGACCACGAGCATCTCGAACGTCGACCCGTACGACACCGTCTCGAGGCGGACCGGTTCGGCCCCACGGCCGCGGATCACCAGGCGAGCCTCGGGGGTGGGCAACCATGCCGTCAGCGCTGCGACGGTTGCGACGGACCCCACGATGCGCTCGTACTCGGCCAGGCCGACTCGTTCCTGCTCTCGCAGCCGGACACGGATCGCAATCTCCTGCACGACAAGACCTTCCACTCGACGGGCGGCGCGGGCGTGTCCTCGCGCCTTGCCCGGAGCGTAGTCCTCCGAGGTGAACTGCCCTGGTGGGTCTGATCTCGTGGTCTCCACGAGTGTGACAGCGGCCGTCGTCCGGCGATGGTGGAGATGGGGGGAATCGAACCCCCGTCCATCGCTGCAATTCGACGTCTTCTACGGGCGTATCCGGATGATTCGTTCTGCTCGGCCCCGTCCTTTGCTACCGGCTTCTAGGACGACGGGCCCAGTCTCAGTGCAAGTCCCGCACGGCCCTGAGGCGCAACCGTGCAGCAAGCCCCCTGGATGACGCCGGAACTCAGGTTAGGAGACGATCACCTGGCCGACGGACTTCATGTGCTGGGCTGCTTACGCAGCGAGAGCGAAGTCAGTGCGCTTGGAATTGGCACTTGTTGTTTTCCACGGATCGTTAACGAGATAACCGTGGGTCCTCGGCCCGCTTCCCGTCGGCACACAGGCGATGTCGAAACCGATCATCCCCATGGGGGCCGAACAGCGAGCCGCTGTCACACTGTGGAGTTCTGAAAGCCCGCTCTCGCAGGCAGCTGTTCAGTCTACCGAGGAACGGCTCGCGCCGCTACTCTCCGAGGCGGTTCCGGCTGCGCATGGCCCGTTCGGCCTCACGCTTGTCCGTCTTCTCGCGCAGGGCCTGGCGCTTGTCGAACTCGCGCTTGCCCTTCGCGACCGCGATCTCGACCTTGGCACGGCCGTCGTGGAAGTAGATCTGCAGCGGGACGAGCGTGTAGCCGCCCTGCTGGGTCTTGTGCGAGATCTTCACGATCTCCTGCTTGTGGAGGAGCAGCTTCCGCTTGCGCCGCGGGGCGTGGTTGTTCCACGTCCCCTCGGTGTACTCGGGGATGTGCACGGCATCGAGCCATGCTTCTCCCCCGTCGACGAACGCGTACCCGTCCACGAGCGACGCACGCCCTTCGCGGAGCGACTTCACCTCGGTGCCCGAGAGCACCATGCCCGCTTCGTACGTGTCCTCGATCAGGTAGTCGTGGCGCGCGCGACGATTGGTCGCCACGATCTTCTCGCCGCGTTCCTTCGCCATGCGCGTCTCCTCTCGAACGGTCGCTGCGGGGGTGCAGCCCTACAGACTAGCGAACACCGGACGGGCGGCGCACCTTCCCGGCGCGGGGGCCCCGCCCCCCGGGGGCCCCCCCGCCCCCCCCCCCCCCCCCCCGCCCCG
>JASCOI010000216.1 GCA_029959665.1 Microbacteriaceae bacterium PS02333 | reverse complement strand
CCCCCCCCCCCGCCACCCCCCCCCCGCCCGCGGGGGTGGCCGGGGGGGGGGGCCGGTTGCGCGGTGCGGTGCCGTTCGCGATGTCCGGTGGGCGCGCGGGCACGGGTCGCTCGGAGGCGTCGGGCGTTGGGTCGGGCGCATGACAGAACCGTTCGCACGACCGTCCGCACTGGCCCACGTCCGCGTGACCGTGACGGACATCCACCGCAGCAAGGCGTTCTACCAGCAGCTGCTCGGCACCGACCCGGCGATCGACTTCAGCGACCAGGTCGACGAGCCGGGCATCCTGCAGGACCGCGAGCGCTTCTACGGCGGCAGCGTGTTCCAGCTCGGTGATCAGGTGTTCGGGCTGCGTCCGGTGGCACCGGCAGGGCAGCGCTTCGACCCGGACACGGTCGGGTTGGACCACGTGAGCTTCGTCGTCGGCTCGGTCGATGAACTGCACCAGGCGGCCGCGCGACTCGACGCCGCGGGGGTCGAGCACGGTGAGGTGACGGATCTCGGGGACGCCGGCATGGTGATCCTGTCCGTGCAGGACCCCGACGACATCAACCTCGAGCTGGCCGCGCTGAAGGCCTGACGGCACGGCGCGGCGCCGGTCGCTTCGCGCAACCGAAAGCAGTTCGCGCCGCGGAACTCTGCGGCGCGAACTGCTTTCGGTTGTGCGGCGGCAAATCACGCCGGACGACCGCGGACGCAGGGTCAGGCGTCGAGGGACACCATCGTGGACGTGACCAGGGCGCGGAGCTGCTCCGGCAGGGGGATCGGCCGGCGGGCGCCCTCGCGGTCGATGATGACGTGCGCGAACTCGCCGGTCGCGAGCAGCGCACCGTCGGACTGCCGGAACAGGCCGAACTCCCACGACAGGCTCGTGTTCCCGAGGTGCTTCGAACGCATCCCCACCTCGATGACGTCCGGCCACACGGCGGACTCGACGAACCGGCAGCTCGACGACACGAGCACGGCGATCCACTCCGACGTGAACGGGTCGAGCCCGGCTTCCGAGCGGAACCAGTACGTCGCGGCGTTGTCCATCGCGCTGTAGTAGATCGTGTTGTTCACGTGCCCGAACATGTCGTTGTCGTTCCAGCGCGTGGGGTAGGTGCGGCGGAACGGGTACTCGTCGATGGTCATCGGACTCCGATCGGTCGGGCGGGGCGCAGCACGTACGAGAAGGTCGCTCGGGCACGCGCGGGGTCGGGCGTCTCGCCCGAGATGAGGTCGGCGTAGGTGAACGACTCGGAGATCCGCACGAGCAGGCGGGCGAGTTCCTCGGCAGACAGCGGGGACGGGTCGAACGAGTCCGTCACCAGCGCCGTGATCGCGGTGACGAGCCGGCCCTGGACATCGCTGTCCGATGTGGTCAGGAGTCGCAGCGCACGGGCGGGCTCCCTCGTCAGGAACGCCCGGAAGTACGGCGCGGCGATGAGGTCCGCGGTGAACCGGTCGAGCACGTCGACGACCCGCTCGGCTCCGGACGGCGCCGCCGATCGGGAAGCGGCGTCGAGCGTCGGGACGGCGAGGGACCAGAGGATCTCGGACAGCAACCGGTCACGGTTGCCCACCCACCGGAACAGCGATGTGCGGTCCACGCCGAGCGAGGCGGCCAAGGCGCCCATGTCGATCCGGGACCCGGCGATGAAGGTGTGACGAGCCTCCCGGAAGGCGCGCAGCGCGGAATCCGACGTGTACACGCGAGCCTCTCTTGCAACGTTTCCGAGAATGATGCACGATCAGTGTATGTCACTGACGACGGCCACCCCCGCGCTCCTCGAATCCGACTTCTACCGGTTCCAAGAGGGGCTGACCGACCAGGAGCGGGCGTCGATCGGGCGACTCCGGGAGTACCTCGAGCGCGACGTCGCGCCCATCGCCGACGAGTACTGGGCGCGCGCCGAGTTCCCGATGCAGGTCATCAAGCCGCTCGCGGAGCTCGGCATGTACGGGCCGGGTGTCCCGCTCGTGCGCCAGTTCGAGAACTCGGCGGTGTACCGCGGGTGGGCGGCGCTCGAGCTCGGGCGCGTCGACGCGAGCGTCGCGACGTTCATCGGCGTCCAGTCCGGCCTCGCGATGAACTCGATCGCCGTCGCCGGCAGCGACGAGCAGCAGCAGGAGTGGCTGCCGCGCATGGCGGCGGGCGAGCTGATCGGGGCGTTCGGCCTCACGGAGCCGTACTCGGGCAGCGACTCCGCGAAGGGGCTGCGCACCACCGCTCGGCGTGACGGCGACGAGTGGGTCCTTGACGGCGAGAAGCGCTGGATCGGCAACGCCACGTTCGCGGACGTGGTCGTGATCTGGGCGAAGGACGTCGCGGACGGGCAGGTCAAGGGCTTCCTCGTCACGACGGACACCCCCGGGTTCACCGCGACGAAGATCGAGGACAAGATCGCGCTCCGCGGCGTACAGAACGCCGACATCGTGATGCAGGGCGTCCGGGTGCCCGAGTCGCGCCGGCTGCAGCGGGCGACGTCGTTCCGCACGACGGCCGAGGTGCTCCGCCTGACGCGCACCGAGGTCGCGTGGCAGGCCGTGGGCATCGCGGTCGGTGCGTACGAGGCAGCGCTCGACTACGCCAAGACTCGCATCCAGTTCGGCAAGCCGATCGCGGCGCATCAGATGGTGCAGGACCTCCTCGTGAAGTCCCTCGCGAACATCACGGCGTCGATCGCGCTCTGCACGCAGGCGTCGGCGATGCAGGACGCCGGCGTGGGTGGCGACGAGCACTCTGCGTTGGCGAAGGCGTTCGCGACGGCGCGGATGCGCGAGACGGTCGCATGGTGCCGCGAGGTCCAGGGCGGCAACGGCATCGTGCTCGACAAGGGCGTCGCCCGGTTCTTCGCCGACTCCGAGGCGATCTACTCGTACGAGGGCACCCGCGAGGTGAACACCCTCATCGTCGGCCGGGCGATCACGGGCCAGGCCGCGTTCGTCTAGCCGCCGCGTTCGTCGACCCGCCGCGTTCGTCTGGCCGCCGCGTTCGTCTAGCGCGCGGCCCAGAACTCCGCGATCCGGTCCGCGATCGCGGATGCCTGCGCGCGACCGGCCTCGGCGCTCGGTCGCTGGGTCGACAACGACAGCGAGTTCGCGCCGAACGCCTCCGTCGAGGCGCTGTCCGCGACGACCACCTCGACGCTCGACCCGCCCGCGCGGAGCGCCTCGACGGACTGGTCGAGCCACGGCCCGAGCGGAGAGGGGGCCTCGGGGCCGCAGGCGATGACCAGGACGCGCTCGTACCCGGCGGCGACGTCGGCGTTCGTGGCCGAGCGCATCCCGCCGTCGATGTACGGCCGCCCCTCGATGTGGACGGGTGACCACACGAACGGCACCGAGCAGCTCGCGGCGACGGCGCGGGGGAGCGGGACACCGTCGGCAGCGGTGAGGACGTGGAAGGTGCCGTCGGTCGCGTCGATGGTCGTGATCGCGAGCGGGCGGTCCGGCCACGTGGTCGACGGCAGCGTCTCCGAGAAGGTCGCGGCGCGCTCGTCGTCCGTCTGCCCGGCGGTCACCTGCTGCGCTGCGTGCCCGAGTCGTGCACGGCCGTCCTGCTCGGAGGTCGCGCCGGCGAGCACCTGCCCGATCTGCTGCTGGATCGCCTCGCCGTCGATGACGCCCGGCTCCTCGTAGCTCGTCGGCAGCGGTGCGATCTGCTGCTCGAACGCGCCGCGGACGCCCCCGCTGCGGACGAACGTCCCGACGACGCTGCCGGCGCTGGTGCCCACCACGAGGTCGGCTGCGGCGAGGTCCACGCCGGCGTCCTCGAGTGCCGAGAGGACCCCGAGCTCCCACGCGATCCCGGCGACTCCACCACCTCCGAGGACGATCGCTCGGGTTCCGGCAGCGGGCGGCACGAGTTCGCTCATGCACCATGCTTACCAACCCGCGGGCCCCACGACCGGCGAGCGGGCGAAATACCCGGGTGGGCATGCGTGCGGACCCGGGTATTTCGCCCGCTCGCGGGGACGCCTTCCGGGGGCGGCATTGGGTGCCGCGCGCGGGGG
>JASCOI010000215.1 GCA_029959665.1 Microbacteriaceae bacterium PS02333 | reverse complement strand
CAGTAGGAGCGCGCGACACGATGGATGGGAGGCACGGTGCCAGCTGGCACCGTGCCTCCCGTCCGTCGTGTGGCCGCACCCACGGCCGCGCGCGCCGGGGCTGGCCGCGGTTCCGCAACTCGCCGCTCACGTTCCCCGAGGTTCCACGACTCGCCTCCATGGCGCCCCGAGATGCCAGAATTACGGAACTTCGACGGGGACGGGTGCGGTGGGACGGGCGCACGGCGCCCGTCAGGCGATACGGATGCCGAGCAGGGCGTCGACCAGGTCGACCAGCTCCGGCGTGCACCGGGTCCCGCCGGCGACCGCGGTGTCGACGGCCGCGACCGCACCCGGCGTGTCGAGGTCGTCGGCGACACGCGCACGGATGCGCGCGATGACGTCGTCGGCGTCGTCGGCATGCCCCGCGCCCGCTGCTGCCCAGGCGTCCCAGGCGTCGAGCCGTCGGGTCGCGCTCGACAGCTCGGCGTCGAACCACTCCCAGTCGTCCGAGTACCGGTGCGACAGCAGCGCGAGCCGGATCGCACGGGGATCGGCCCCGTCGTCGAGCAGGCCGCGGACCGTGACCAGGTTGCCGAGCGACTTCGAGATCTTCTCGCCCTGGTAGGCGATCATGCCCGTGTGCACGTACGCGTGCGCCAACGGCTGGTGCGCCAGCGCCGCCGCGTGCCCCGCGCTCATCTCGTGGTGCGGGAAGACGAGGTCGCTGCCACCGCCCTGCACGCTGATCGGCAGCCCCAACCGGTCACCGGCGATGACGCTGCACTCGATGTGCCAGCCGGGGCGCCCCTCGCCGAGCACGGTCTCCCAGCGCGGCTCCCCCACGCGGGCGGCACGCCAGAGCAGCGGGTCGAGCGGATCACGCTTGCCGGCGCGGTCGGGATCGCCGCCGCGTTCGGCGGACAGCGCCAGCATCGTCTCGCGGTCCATGCGGCTCTCGTCGCCGAGCACCCAGGACTCGGTCGGACGGTTCACGTCGAAGTAGAGGTCGTCGCCAGCGGAGTCCGGCGTCGGCACGGTGTAGGCGTACCCGGTCTCCTGCAGGAACGCGACGGCCTCGGCGATGCGCTCGACCTCGTCGGTGACCGCGACGTAGTCGTCAGGCGGCAGGATGCGCAGGGCTTCCATGTCCCGGCGGAACAGGTCGATCTGCGACGCCGCGAGCTCCTGCCAGTCGACGCCGTCGCGAGCCGCTCGTTCGAGCAGCGGGTCGTCCACGTCGGTGGTGTTCTGCGCGTACTCGACGTCGAGTCCGGCATCGCGCCAGGCCCGGCCGAGCGTGTCGAACGCCAGGTAGGTCGCGGCGTGGCCCAGGTGCGTGGCGTCGTACGGGGTGATCCCGCAGACGTAGAGCGCCGCGCGGTCTTCACCGCGGGTCGGGTCGACGGGTTTCCCGGTCGCCGTGTCGTGCACGACCGGACGGGGCCCGGTCCCGCCGACGTCGGGGACGGACGGGGCCTCCCAGGCCCTCACGGCTGGATCACTCCGAGCGACAGCAACACGATGAGAACAATACCGAGTGCGATGCGGTAGTAGACGAACGGCATGAAGCTGCGCTTGCTGATGTAGTTCATGAACGCCGCGATCACGACGAACCCGACGACGAACGCCACCACGGTCGCGATGACCGTGTCCGCCACACCGAACGGTGCGCCGGTGTCACTGAGGCTGGTCGCGGCCTCGTACAGACCGGACAGGAAGACCGCCGGGATCGCGAGCAGGAACGCGAAGCGCGCAGCCGCGGCACGGGTGTAGCCGAGCGCGAGCCCCATCGAGACGGTGGCCCCGGAGCGCGAGACACCCGGCACGAGTGCGAGGACCTGCGCGATGCCGATCAGGATGCCGCCACCGAAGGTCATGTGCTCGATCCGACGCTCCTTGCGGCCCACGCGGTCGAGTACACCGAGGACGATGCCGAACACGATGAGGACGATCGCGACGATCCAGAGCGACCGGAAGGTGGTCTCGATGGAGTGCTGCAGCAGGAGTCCGACGACGCCGATCGGGATCGTGCCGATGATCACGAGCCAGCCGAGTCGCACGTCGGGGTCATTGCGCGGGACCGTGCCACCGAGCGCCCCGAACCAGCGCTTGACGATGCGCGTGATGTCCCGCCAGAAGTAGATGAGCACCGCGGTCTCGGTCCCGAGCTGCGTCACGGCGGTGAACGCGGCACCGGGGTCCTGCGCGTCGGGCAGGAAGAGTCCGACGATGCGCAGGTGGGCGCTGGAGGAGACGGGCAGGAACTCGGTCAGTCCCTGCACGAAGCCGAGGAAGATCGCCTCGAGGATGTGCACTGGCGCGGCCTTTCGGGGCGGGGGCGCCGGTGGCGACCCGACAGCATATCAATACGAGGCGAGCAGGTCTCCGAGGACACGACGACCGAACGCGAGCGAGTCCAGCGGCACGCGCTCGTCGACACCGTGGAACATCGCCGGGAAGTCGACGCCAGCCGGCAGCTGGAGCGGCACGAACCCGTAGCCCGCGATGCCGAGGGTCGACAGTGCCTTGTTGTCCGTCCCGCCGGAGAGCAGGTACGGCAGCACCGGCGCACCCGGGTCGTGGCGGCCGAGGACGTCGCGCACGGCGTCGACGAGCGGTCCGCCGAAGTCCTGCTCGAGACCGATGTCGCGGAAGGACATCACGACCTCGACGTCGTCGCCCGCGAGCTCCCGCACACGGTCGAGGACGGCTTCTTCGTCGCCGGGGAGGCACCGGATGTCGATGAGCGCCTCGGCGGCGTCGGGGATGACGTTGTGCTTGTACCCGGCCTGCAGCACCGTCGGGTTCGACGTCGTGTGCAGTGCCGCGTGGATGAACCGGGACGCCGACCCCGTCGCGAGGGCCACCTCGTCCGGGCCGGTGACCGCGGGGTCCACGCCGAGGAACCGTGCGACCTCGGCGACCATCGCCTCGGTCGTGGCGGACAGCCGGACGGGCCACTCCTCGCTCCCGATCCGGGCGACGGCCGCTGCGAGCTTGGTCACGGCGTTGTCGCGGATGACGTGCGAGCCGTGCGCCGCGGTGCCCTTCGCGACGAGCTTGATCCACATCAGGGCCTTCTCGCCGGTCTGCAGCAGGTAGGCGCGGCGATCGCCGAGCGTGATCGAGTAGCCACCGACCTCGCTGATGGCGGCCGAGGCCCCGGCGAACACCTCGGGGTGCTCGGACACGACGTGGTGCGAGCCGAGGACTCCCCCGGCTTCCTCGTCCGCGAAGTACGCGATCACGAGGTCACGCTCGGGTGCCCCCTGCGCCGCGATCACGTCACCGAGGGCGGTGAGCATCATCGCGTCCATGTTCTTCATGTCCACCGCACCGCGGCCCCACAGCATGCCGTCCTTGATGACGCCGCCGAACGGGTCCACGCTCCAGTTCGCGGGATCGGCGGGGACGACGTCGAGGTGGCCGTGCACGACGAGCGCCGGCTTGCTGCGATCGCGCCCGGGGATGCGAGCGACGACACTCACCCGGTCGGGCTCCGACTCGAACAGCTGCGGCGTCGCGCCGAGCTCCTGCAGCTTGGCTTCGACGTAGTGCGCCGCTTCCGTCTCGCCCTTCGAACGACCTTCGCCCCAGTTCGTGGTGTCGATCCGGATGAGGTCTCGGGCGATCGCCGCGGTGGCTTCGAGCTCGGTCGTGGTGGCCGCGGGATCCGTCGTCATGCACCAACGCTATCGGGCACCGCTGACGCGCCGGAACTCGCCGTCACCAGGGGACGCGCCCGGGATGCGCGCCCGTGTTCAACGTGCGTTCACACCCGTGCTAATGTCTTCTCCGGCAGCAACGCCGGGAAAACCCGCCGGAGCGGCTGACAACTGAACGAACACCTGTCCGGGTGGCGGAATTGGTAGACGCGCTAGCTTGAGGTGCTAGTGCCCGTATTAGGGCGTGGGGGTTCAAGTCCCCCCTCGGACACGCAGTGTTGAGACACGCGGCGAACGGCTCACCTTCGGGTGGGCCGTTCGTTTTTGCGCGCCCGTTTGCCCCGTCCGTACCAGGCGTCCCGAATCGGGACGGGCGCGCAGCGACGCGACCAGCAGACGGACGGGAGGCCCGGTGCCAGCTGGCACC
>JASCOI010000214.1 GCA_029959665.1 Microbacteriaceae bacterium PS02333 | reverse complement strand
CCCCCCCCGGGGGGCGGGGGGGGCGCCGGGGTTGGGGTGGGGGGGGCCCGCCCCGCCCCCCGCGACCGGCGGCCGCGCGGCGCCCCGCGTCAGAAGTACGTGATGCCGTGGGGCGTGCGTGGCGGCAGGAGCATCGCACGGAGCAGCACCGGTACGGCCGGGTCCGACGCACGCAGGAGCCCAGCGGCAGCGAGCGTCACCGGGTTCACCGACCCGATGAGCAGTGCCCCGAGGTCGGCCACGTCGAGCGCCACGTCGACGTCGGACTCAGCGGTGGCGGAGAGGCGCGTCACGGTCCCGACCCCGCCGGACACGTCGAGCCGGTACGTCCCGGTCGCGAACCCGAGCGAGTCGGTGACCGCGAGCGTGACCGAGCCGTCGGCAGCGTACGGCCGGGACGTCAGGGACGCAGCGACGTCGAGGACCCGGAGCCAGACGTGGTCTTCCTCGTGGTCGACGTCGTACGCCCGGTTGTCCCCGAGGGCCGCGACGATCGGGTCGTCGAGCCGCGACCGGTTGTACTTCACGACGTCGTTGAGGTCGATCGAGAGCAGGAACTCCCAGAGCGACAGGTAGGCCTCGTCGGTCGCGTACACCAGGTCGACGATCTCGACCGCGGTGTCCTTCCCGGACTCCTTCACGCGCCAGGTGACGTACCCGTCGACGTCGTCGGAGCCGTCCGCCCGGTGCACGGCAGCCCGGACGTCCTTCGCCTTCTCGCCGTCCCCGGTCCGCTCGCCGAAGACGACCGGCCAGGTCCCGGTGTTGCGCACCATCGAGCCGGGCGTCCGTGCGTCGAAGCGCGCGAAGACGTCCTGACCGACACCGTCCGCGAGCCACGAGAGCGGGACGACGGACACGGTCCCCGTGGTCGGCACGAGGAACGGGAGCGCCCGGTTGCGTCGGACGCTGACGGCGCGCTCACGGATGGCGCAGCCGAAGCCGAAGCGCCGGTAGATCGTCCCCTCCGAGGCGGTGAGCGACGCCATCGCGTAGCCCTCCTCGACTCCGCGGCGGAGGGCGTGCGTCATCATCGCGCGGAGGATGCCCCGCCGGCGCTCGGTGGGCCGCACGGTCACCGCGGAGATCGCCTGCGTGTCGACGGTGCTGCCGTCGCCCCACGACAGTGCCTTCCGGAACCACGTGAACGTGCCGGCCGGCCAGGTCTCGTCCACGGATCCAGGGAAGGGCTTCCGGACGTACACGCCGAGGAAGGTCTCCTCGTCGGCGATGAAGTGCGATGCCATGCGCGCGGCGGTCTCCGGCGACGGGTCCGCCTCGTGGAAGCCCATGCCCACGGACCGCATCCAGTCCGCGGTGCGCTCGTCGGGCGCACCGGAGTCGTCGATGGCAGGGGTGAACTCCCGCAGGTCGAAGCGGGCGTCGAATTCGTCGTTGATCGGCACGAGCCGACCCTATCGGTGCCCGGTGACCACCAGGGGTCAGTCCGTCGCGCCTGCTGGCGGATCGACGAGCAGCCCGACCCGGTCGGCGAGGTACTCGGCGAGCGGCACGGCCGTGTCGGCTGTCGGCGACCAGCGGACGAGGGGCTCGTCGTCCTGCACGAACAACGCGCCGCCGGCACCCACCAGGTGCTCGTCGAGCGGGATCGGCGCCGCGCCGTGGTTGACGGTGTCGCCCGCGTGGAAGTGCCCACGCACGGCCGCGGCCCGGTACGCCCGGCGGACCTCGGCGGACACCGACTGGAACTGGGACCGGCCGGGCTCGGTGACGCGGGTGATCGTCCCGGTCGCCCACACCCGGCCGCCGATCTCGAGCGACGACCCGATGAGCAGCGCCCCCACCCGCCAGACCCGCCCGAGCGGACGCATCGTCGGTTCACGGCGGATCCCGAGCACCGCCTTCGGCTCGACGTACTCGCCGAGCGCCTCGTCCGGCACGTCCGCGTCGCGGAGGCGTCGTGCGGCCTCGTCGAGCAGTTCGCGTGCGCGCGTCACTCCGTCCGTCACGTCACCCGAGCCTAGACGTGGCGCCCGTGACCGCCGCGTGATCGACGTCGACGGCGGACCGAGGACGTCACCCCGATGGTGATCATGGCCGCACTGTAGGCCAGCAGGATCCCCGCGACGACGGGGATCAGCCAGCCGCGGGACCCGTTGACCAGCTGGTTGACGTACCCGACCTCGGGGATGCTGTACCAGACGACACCGCGGACCTGGGCTGCCGTCACCGGGGAGGAGTCCGGCTCGGCGTTGTTGTCGCCCTTGAGCACGAACGTGCGGGCACCGTCGGACGACGACTCGACCGCGACCACGCGGTGGCTGATGACGGCCGGCTGCCCGGAGACGATCTGGTAGGTGACGACGTCGCCGATCCGGATGTCCTCGAGCGGGGTGGGCCGGACGACGAGCAGCGTGCCGGGCGGCAGCGTCGGTTCCATCGACTGGGTCAGGACCGTGAGCGGGGTCGAGCCCGTCGCCTTCGGGATGACGATGAGGACGACGGCGAGTCCCGCCACGATGACGAGCATCCCGGTGCTGAGGCCGAGCGCGACGGCGTGCAGGACCGCTCGCCATCCGGTGTGCTCCCGCTCCGTGCTCAGGCGCCGCATCGGATCGCCGGCCCGTCGTTCTGCGTGAAGAGCGTGACGGAGCCACTCCCGGCCACGGTGCTCGTCGGCTTGCCCGCGCTGTCGAGCACCTTGACGACGACGGTCTGCGTGCCGCTCGTGGCGACGCTTGACGGGATGTCCGATGGCGCGACCGTGATGAACCCGGAGTAGTCCTGCGCCTTCTGCCCGACCTGGGTGTCCTTCACGAAGGCCGCGTAGGTGGTGTCCGTCGGACGCGACGACGCCGGCCAGCGGACGTCGACGTAGTTCCCGCTGTGGTCCGTGCAGGTGAGGGCGGGGGAGGCCGTCGACGCCGCGGACGTGTTCATGTAGAAGCCGCCCTGGGCCGGGGTGGAGGTCCACGTCCCCGCGACGACCGTCAGCCCGATGTTCACGTTCGTCGTTGTCGATGCGGGTGCGGACGACGTCGGCGTGCTCCGGACGCACCACACGGCTGCGGCGCCGGCGGCGAGGTCCGAGGTCATGCTCGGCAGGGACGCCCACGTGCCGCTCACCGATCCCGTGCCGACCGCGGTGGACGCGGTGCACGCCGTCGTCGACGCGACCGGCCACGCGACGACGGAGATCGCCTGCGCCAGCGCGGTCGAGCTCCCGGCGACGACGGAGACCGTCGTGGAGGTCGTCCCGGCGATCGATCCCGAGTTCGTGAGCGTGACCGGCTTCGTCACCGAAGTGACCGTCGACGAGAACGTCGTGGTCATGTCGCTCGTCCCGCTGATCGACGCGGACATCTTGCCGATCGTCGTGCTCGACGACGTGGTCCCGCTCGTGGTCCAGAGCGCCCAGGCCGCGGTCGACCCGCCGACGACGAACACGACGGCGAGCAGCGCGGCGAGCACCACGCGGAACGGGCGGCTCACGGTGCCACCTGCGTTCCCGTGACGGTGAGCGTGAAGTCCGTCACCGCTCCGGCGACGGACTGCGGTGCATCGGAGCCGAGGGCGACCTGGATGCAGGCGGTGCCGGTCGCTCCGACGGGCAGGGTGTAGTAGCCGCTCCCGGTGTCGAAGGTGGCGAGCGGCCCGCTCGCGCCGGACTGTCCGGCGCGGCAGTCGCCTGCGGTGTTCACCGAGGCCAGCCGGAGCGTCTGCGCGCCGAGGACCGTGGCGTCCGACGCGCTCGCGTACGACACCTTGGTGGCGGTCGTCGCGACGCGGATCGAGAGCGGCACCGATCCCGTGTTCTTCACGGTGAACGTCCCGGTCGTGCTGCGACCAGGCGCGAGCACCGCGGTGTTCATCGCGCTGAGCGGACCGACCGTCACGGTGGCGGTGCCGGACTTGACGGTCGATGCGTTCGTGCTCGCCGAGGCGTTCCAGAGGGCGTAGGTGCCGCCGGTGCCGAGCAGCGTCGTCACCACGGCGACCGCCAGGACCAGGGCGGCGAGCCATGCCCAGGCGTGGAAGCGCAGGCGAGCGCGCGGGGCACGGTGGCGTCCCGTCGGTGCGTTCGTCATGCGCGTCTCCCCGCTGGTCGTGGAGGGAGCGGCGTGGTCGGCGGATCAGGGGCCGACC
>JASCOI010000213.1 GCA_029959665.1 Microbacteriaceae bacterium PS02333 | reverse complement strand
CCTCCAGGGCGCCAGCGCCGCCCCGGAGGCGGGGCGGGACGCCTGGGCCGGCACCGATGCCCCACCCATCCCCATCGACGAGGCGAGACGCGCGCGGAAGGTGAGCCGAGCCTCCAGACCGGAACCGGAACCGGAACCGGAACCGGAACCGGAACTGGAACTGGAACCGAAACCGAAGCGCGATCCCGCAGCCGACCGCCGGGCGGCCCGCCAGGCCGAGACCACGGCGCGTACGGAGTTCCGCGATGCCGACGCCGCACTCGACAGCGCCGAGCGTGCGCTCGAGGCCGCCGATGAGCGCCGGGCCGAGCTCCAGCGCGACCTCGACCGGGCGACCGCGGAGATCGAGCGTCTCGAGCACGCCCGCGACGATGCCGAGGCCGCGAGCGACCGGGCGCGGGAACTCCTCGCGGCCGCGCAGCAGCACCGCCGCGACCTCGGACGCTGACCGATCGGCGCGTTGCGGGAGGCCGCACGCATCCGGACTCCGTCACGCCGACCTGGTTCGATCGGTCCTGAACCGAAGGAGCCGCAACGATGCCACGTGATCGCCAACCGTTCCGGGAGCACGGCTTCCGCATCATCACCATGCTGATCGGCATGATCGTCGGCCTCGTCGCGGCGTTCCTCGTGCTCCCCGCCATCACCGGACGCGAGAACCGTGGTCCGTGGTGGATCTACGCGCTCGGTCTCGCGATCGTGGTCGTCGTCGGTGGGGCCGCATTGCTGCTCGGGCTCGCCGTCGGCCGGCGCATCGTTGGGGACCGCATCGAGGCGGCGATCCGGGAACCCGGCGGGAAGTGGCGGCACGGTCGGTGCACGGTCAGGCCGACGGGTGTGACGTTCGAGCGCTACCGGTGGCAGATGCGCATCCCGAGTGGGAAGAAGACCGCGTTCACAGGGGTCCGTCTCGGACCCGACAGCGGGAGGCGACCGCCGTTCCGCCAGCTCTGGACGATCAACCCGCAGCTCCACATCGTGACGCTCGACTCCGAGCAGGGGCAGTACGAGCTCGCGGCGATGCCGAGCCGTCTGCAGGAGTTCGACCGGCGTCTCGACGAGCCCCAGCTCGATCCGCGCTGAGGACGGCACACGCGGGCTCATCACCTCGGATGAAAAGCACCGCGGCGGCTCGCTGACCGCTGGTGGGCCGCCATACGCTCGGCGTCATGACCTCCACCATCCGCCGGTTCCGGCACCTCGTGGCACCCGCTGCCGGTGCCGTGTACCTCGTGCTCTGGATCGTCGCCGAGGCCGGGCGGTCGGGACTCGCCGACCACGTGATCGTCGTGTCCGCGTTCGCCGTGGCGATCGGCCTCGCGAACTGGATGCCCGCGACCGCCCTCGGGATGATCGTCGTCGTGCCCGTCCTGCAGGCGCTCCACCTGCTGCACCGGCCGACCGACACCACCTGGCCGGAGTACCTCGCGATCGCGATCGTCGTCGGGATCGTCGGCGCCGGACGGTCGGACCTGCTCCGCTACGTCGCGCTGCCGGTGATCGCCGTGGCGTCCGCCGCTGCCGCGTGGGCGATGGCCGTGCCGACGGAGGCGGACCCGGACGTGTGGGCGCTGTGGGTCGGAACCGCGGGCGGGACACGGTCGGACCTCGTCACGATCACGCTCGCGATCATCGGGGTGTGCGGTGTGGGGTGGGCCGTCGGCGTCGCGATCGGGGCCACCTGGCGCATCGGTCTGGCCCGGGTGCGGGTCGTCGAGGCGCAGCGGCAGACCGAGGTCACGACGACCGAACTCCGGGCGGAGCAGGAGCGTGCACGGATCGCTCGTGACGTGCACGACTCATTGGCACACTCGCTCGCGGTCGTGGTGTCGCAGGCGCAGGGTGCAGCCGCCATCGCGGTGCGGGACGAGCACGCCGCGCGGGCGCTGCGGGACATCGCCGAGGTGAGCCGGTCGGCGCTCGGGGACGTCCGCTCGCTCGTCGAGCGCATCCAAGGTGCCGGCGAGGACGCGCGCCACGGTCTCGAGGACGTGCCCGGGCTGGTCGCCGACATGCGGGAGCTCGGCATGGACGCCGTGTTCGAGCAGCACGGCGATCCGCGCCCGGTGCTCCCGGACGTCGAGGGGGCGGTGCACCGGATCGTGCAGGAGAGCCTGACCAACGTGCTCAAGCACCAGGGGCGGACCGCGTCGGCTCGGGTCGACCTCGACTGGCGCGGACCGGGTCTCGGCGTCGTCGTGACGTCGACCGGTGCGGCACCGCTCGTCGAGCTGGACGGATCCGGCTCTGGTGTCGAGGGCATGCGCGAACGTGCTCGTCTCGCCGACGGGTGGCTGCGTGCCGGGAGTGGCGACGCCGACCACGAGTGGGTCGTGACGGGGTGGCTGCCGACGGTCACCGCCGTGGCACCAGCTGCTGACCTCGAGGCGGCACGATGACCGCCATCCGGGTCGCCGTCGTCGACGACCAGCGGCTCTTCGCCTCCGGCATGCGGATGCTCGTCGACGCGCAGGACGACATGACCTGCGTCGGGACGGCCGCCGACGGGGCCGAGGCGCTCGACCTCTGCGCCGCCGAACGCCCGGACGTCCTGCTGCTCGACCTCCGCATGCCCGTGATGAACGGCATCGAGACGCTCGCGGGTCTGGCGGAGAGCGACGACCACCCGCGCGTCATCGCCCTCACGACCATCCGCCGTGACGACGCCGTCCTCGCCGCACTCCGCGCCGGTGCCGCCGCGTTCCTGACGAAGGACGCGCTCCCCGACGTCGTGACCGCCACCATCCGGGACGTCCACGAGGGCCGGCCGGCACCGACCGAGGCCGAGGCGCTCGACCTGCTCCGCGCGCAGGGGATCACCGTCGAGCCGAACCGCCGCGACGAGGTCCTCGACGCCCTGACCGCCCGCGAGCGCGAGGTCTTCCTCCTCGTCGCGAAGGGACTGAGCAACGCGGAGATCGCCGCGAGCGTGTTCCTCAGCGAGGCCACCGTGAAGACCCACGTCCGTTCCGTGCTGATGAAGCTCGGCCTCCGGAACCGCATCCAGGTCGTCATCACCGCACACGAACGCGGCCTCGTCCGCGCCTAGGGGGAACCATGCAGATCACCACCCGCGTCGCCAAGACCGGAACGCTCGCACTCGTCGTCGCGGGGCTCGCCGCCGCCGTCGTGCACGGTCTGCCCGAGCCGGCGGACGTCGCGGTCACTCCCACGGTCGAGCGCGACAGCGCCGCCTGGACGATGCCGCTCGACGCGTACGCGATGCCTGCGGACGGCAAGAGCAGCTACGCCGAGAACCTGCTCGCCGACCCGTGCCTCCGGAAGGCCGGCATCGACGACCCGCCGCCGTGGGCGACCGTCTCCGGGCTCCAGGCCGACAGTGACGCGTCCGACACCGATGCCCGCGGGAACCCGTCACCGGCCCTCGCGACCACCCGGCCACTGACGGCGGCGCTCGCCGGCACGAGGGGGTACCACGGGCCGTCGACCGCGGGAGCGAACCGGCAGGGCATGACGGCGTGGGGGTTCGACGCGGACCGGAACGCCGCGTTCGCCGCACTGCCCGACGGCGTCGCCGCGCGGTGCTGGAACGCCGCACGGATGACGCTCGGGAACACCGCGACCGGGCACGTGCAGGAGGCGTCGGCGGTGGCGAAGCGACTCACGCACCTCGCCGCGCTCGACGCACGGCGGGACGAGGCCGTCGTCTCGGCCGCGGAGCGCTGGCGGACCTGCATGGAGCCCTCCGGGGTCCCTGACCTGCCGGCCGCTCCGGACGGGATGCCGACACCGTCGATGGGTGTCGGGCCGACGGGCGGGTCGGTGGAGACGGGCATCGGGTCCGTCGAGATCGCGGTCGCGAAGCGGGACGTCGCGTGCCAGACCTCGTCGGGCTACCGGAAGACGCTGTACGACGCCGAGTGGAACCGGCTGCTGCACGTCACCGCCTCCGACGCCGCCGTCCTCGCGGCGACGAAGCCGGACCAGCTCGCCGTCGACGCACGCCTCGACCGGACGATCGAGCGGCTCGCGCCGAAGGCGCCGGCGGGCGTCGACTGAGGAGCGCCGCGGGAGGGGCGCGGGGAGCTGCCATGGGGGGAGCGCCCCGTGCCCGGCGCGTGGACCACGGACGGGAGGCTCGGTGCGTCCCCGCCCCGCGCCTCCCGTCCGC
>JASCOI010000212.1 GCA_029959665.1 Microbacteriaceae bacterium PS02333 | reverse complement strand
CGAGGGAACAGAAAACGTCGCCCCCAGCATCGGGAGGCGACGTTTTCTGTTCCCTCGACCCAGGGACGAGGGACGCAGAGACGAGGGGCGCGGCACACGCACGCCGGACGGGAGGCTCGGCTCAGCTCTGCCAGTCGATGGCGGCCCGCCCCGTGACGAGTCCACGGATCTCGGCCGCGGCCGCCTGGTGGTCCGGGTGCACCTGGTACTCGTCGAGCCCGGCGAGGTCGTCGAAGGTCGCGACGACGGCGACGTCCTGGTTCTTGCCGGGGTAGGCGACGTTCTCGACGACCTGCAGCGTGCGGATCGACGGCACGACACCGATCAGACCGTGCAGGAGCGTCCGGATCCGGTCGATGGAGGACTCCCGGTCGAGGTCCTCCCGGAGGGTCCACGAGACGACGTGCTGGATCATGCGGAGGCTCCTGCCTGCTCGAGTGCGCGGACGAGTCGGTCCTCGTCGACGCGCCAGTTGCTGTGAACACGCCCGTCGATGAGCACGACGGGGATGTCCTCCGCGTACTCGAGTCGGAGCGCGTCGTCGTCGAGGATCGACGTCTCGGTGAGCGTCACCCCCGGATGCGCTGCGACGACCCGCTCGACGACTGGTCGAGCGTCGTCGCAGAGATGGCATCCGGGCTTGGTGAGGAGCGTCACGGCTGGCATGGGATCAGCGTAGCGCCGCTCGGGGCGTCGCCACGGCAGTGTTCCCCGGGTACACGAAAGCCCCGGCGAACCGGGGCTTCTGCGGCAAGTCTCGCGACTTACTTCTTGTTGCGACGCTGGTGACGCGTCTTGCGAAGGAGCTTGCGGTGCTTCTTCTTCGCCATGCGCTTGCGACGCTTCTTGATGACAGAACCCATGTGGACCTCGCTCGGACTGATGCTGATGTACGGACACCGGGCCGATGAAGCCGCGGAAAATCAACCTGCCCGATCCTACCGGAGGGCCGCTGTGATGTCGAACGGGCGACGCAGCGCGCTCAGCCGACGTCCGCGATCCCGCCGCGCAGGACCGCTGCGACCGCGGACTCGGGCACCCGGAACGACCGGCCGAACCGGATGGCGGGGAGCTCGCCGGCGTGCACCATGCGGTAGACGGTCATCTTCGACACGCGCATCATCTCGGCCACCTCAGCGACGGTGAGGAAGCGCACGTCGTCGAAACTGCCGGTCATGGTCCGCCTTCGGGTGGGCTCGCGCTCGGTCCCGAGCGCGGGAGTTCATGTGTGACCTGAGTGGTCACTGGTAACTGTAGGGGCGCGTGAGGCCCCGTGTCCAGCATCCACGAGGTCGCTGGACGGACGGTGCGGAACACCGCACAGCACGCCGTGCAAGACCACCCGGAACGGGTGAGGTCAGTCGTCCTCGCCGCGCTTCGTGAACCGCCGTCGCGAGCTCTCCACGACCCGCTCCCAGCCCTGCTGCGCGCCCGAGAACGCCGCGGTGGCGCGGTACGACGCCTCGGCCATGACGCGCCCGAGCTCGGTGCCGACCTCGACCGTGGCCTTGCCGGCCGCGCCGTTCCGACGGACCGAGACGGGCTGCCCGTCGAGGGTCCACGCCGTGGTCGCCGGGGTGCCGTCGGCGTCGACCGCACCGGTGAAGGGCACGACCCACTCCTCGATGTGCAGGAGCGGTTCCGGGTCCAGCCGGTAGTAGCGGTGCTGCCCTTCCTCACGGCTCGTGACGAGCCCGATGTCGCGGAGGACGCGGAGGTGCTTCGAGACGGTGGGCTGGCTGACCCCGAGCTTCTCGACGAGCTGGCCGACGCTGAGCTCCCCGCCGGTCGCGTCGGCGCCGTAGGCCGCGAGGAGCGCCCCGAGGAGTTCCCGCCGCGTCGGGTCCGCGACCACGCTGAAGATGTCGGCCATGGGGAAAGGCTAACCGGCCCGGCGCGGATGTACCATGCGATGCGTCCCGCCCATGTCCCCGGAGGCATACGATGCTCGACCGCACGGAGCCGCCGTCCGTCTCAGCGAGCCCTGCCCGGCGACGGGCCTCCCGGATCGGGACCGTGCTCCGTTCGTCGCCGTCGCGCCTCGCGATCATGGTGTTCGTCGCACTCATCTTCGTGTTCACGTTCCTGTTCATGACGCCGATCGCCGCCGCCGACCGCCAGTCGACGCACTTCGCGGACGCGCTCTTCACCGCGGCGTCCGTCGTCTGCGTCACCGGGCTGTCCACCGTCGACATGGCCACGCACTGGTCGGTGTTCGGCAAGACGCTCGTGGTGATCGGGACGCAGATCGGTGCGGTCGGGGTGCTCACGTTCGCGTCGATCCTCGGGCTCTTCGTGACCAGGAAGCTCGGGCTCCGCGCGAAGCTCATGGCGGCCGGCGACTCGAACCCCCTGCGCACGCACCACGGCGCCGTCCCGGAAGGGCAGGCCGTCCGGCTCGGTGAGGTCGGCACGCTGCTCGCGACGGTCGCGGTGAGCACCCTGTCGATCGAGATCGTCCTCGGGCTCCTGCTCCTGCCGTCGGTGCTCGTCGCCGGCATCCCCTTCTGGACGGCCGTCGGCGACTCCTTCTACTACGCGGCCATGGCGTTCACGAACACCGGGTTCGCGCCGAACGCCAGCGGCCTCGACCCGTTCGCACACGACTACTGGTTCCTCTCGCTGCTGATGGTCGGCGTCGTCGCCGGCTCGATCGGCTTCCCGGTGATCCGCGCACTCACGAAACAGCTCCGCACGCCCCGGAAGTGGCCGATCCACGTCAAGCTCACCCTGGCCACCAGCGCCGTGCTGCTCGTCGGCGGCGCGATCGTCTACATCGCCCTCGAGGCCTCGAACCCGACCACGTTCGGCGAGGAGGGCGCCGGCCGCACCGCGTTCCAGGCGCTCTTCCTGTCGACGATGACCCGCTCCGGTGGCTTCTCGCTCGTCGACTTCGACCAGCTCAACGGCTCGAGCCTGCTCGTCACCGACATGCTCATGTTCATCGGCGGCGGCTCGGCGTCGACCGCGGGCGGCATCAAGGTCACGACGCTCGCGGTCCTGTTCCTCGCGGCGGTCGCCGAGGCGCGCGGCCGACAGAGCATGGAGGCGTTCGGCCGACGGATCCCGAGCGACGTGCTCCGCGTCGCCGTGGCCGTCGTGCTGTGGGGCGCCACGATCGTCGCCGTCGCCACGGTCGTGCTGCTGCAGATCACGCACGAGTCCCTGGACCGGGTGCTCTTCGAGGTGATCTCGGCCTTCGCCACGTGCGGCCTGTCATCCGGGGTCTCCGCCGACCTGCCCGAGTCCGGCAAGTACGTCCTCGCGGCCACGATGTTCCTCGGTCGTGTCGGTACAGTGACCATCGCCGCAGCACTGGCCGCCAGCCAGAGCCGGCAACTGTTCCGCCGTCCCGAGGAGAGGCCGATCGTTGGCTGACCGAACCCACCAGCAGCACCCGTTCGGTGCCGTCAGCCACGACGCCCCGGTGCTCGTCATCGGCCTCGGCCGCTTCGGCGCCGCCACGGCAGGGCAGCTCGAACGGCAGGACCGCGAGGTCCTCGTCGTGGACACGGACGCCGGGCTCGTCCAGAAGTGGTCAGACCGGGTCACGCACGCGGTCCAGGCCGACGCGACCGACATCGACGCGCTCCGGCAGATCGGTGCGCAGGACTTCCCGATCGCGGTGGTCGGGACCGGCAGCGACCTGGAGTCGAGCGTCCTCATCACGGCGAACCTCGTGGACCTCGGCATCCCCCAGATCTGGGCGAAGGCGATCAGCCGCTCGCACGGCACGATCCTGTCCCGCATCGGCGCGAACCACGTCGTCTACCCGGAACGCGAGGCCGGCGAGCGCACGGCGCACCTCGTCTCCGGTCGGATGCTCGACTTCATCGAGTTCGACGACGACTTCGCCGTCGTCAAGATGTTCCCGCCGCGCGCGGTCCGGGGGAAGGACCTCGGCACCACCGCGATCCGGACGCGCTTCGGACTGACGGTGCTCGGCATCAAGCCGCCGGGTGAGGCCTTCGTGCCGGCGACGCCGGACAGCGTCATCGGCGAGCACGACGTGATCATCGTGTCCGGGTCCACGACCGCGCTGGAGCGGTTCGCGGCCCTGGAGTAGGGCGGAGACCGCCGGGGGGGGGGGGGGGGGGGGGCCCCCCCCCCCCCCCCCCCCCGGGGGGGGGGGGGGGATAGGGGGG
>JASCOI010000211.1 GCA_029959665.1 Microbacteriaceae bacterium PS02333 | reverse complement strand
CGCTGTCTGCGCCCCACCCCATTGCCCGCCGGGGCGGGGGGGGCCGCGGGGCCCCCGCCCCTCCAGTCCGTCACAGGGCCGCACCGCACCCCGCGTCAGGACAGCACCGACTCCACCACGTCGGCGACGATGTCGGGCCTGGTGATGAACGGGTGGTGGCCGGTCGGGACGTCGACGGCGCGTGTCGCGCGTGCCGCGTGCGAGCGCTGCAGCGCGACGGTGGTGCTGCGGTCGTCGGTGCAGACGAGGTACGTGGAGTCGACGCCCTGCCATCCCGCAGCGCTCGTCGGGGTGACGAACGCGGCGGCGGTCTGTGCGGTCACGCGCTCCCAGGCGGCGCGTTGCACGGACTCGTCGGCATCCTGGAGGAACCGGGCGCCGAACGAGGCGGCGTCGTAGCCCACGACGCCGAGCGTCCCGTCCCCGGCATCGGCGATCGACACGGGGTCCGGTTCGTCTGCCATGATCGCGCCCTGCGTCTGCCCGACGTCGGGGAGGTACGACGACACGTACAGCAGGTGGCGGACGGCCGGGTGCGAACCGCCCTCCGCGATGACGGTGCCGCCGTACGAGTGCCCGACGACGATGGCCTCGTCCACCTCATCGAGCGCTGCGCGGAGTGCGGCGGCGTCTGCGACGAGGCCACCGACCGGACGGCCGGACGTGGTCTCACCGCAGGACGGGAGTTCGACGGCCCGACTGCGGATCCCGGTCCGTTCGGACAGCAGGTGGGCGGTCGGCTGCCACCACCAGGCACCGTCGCGGACCAGGGCGCCGTGCACGAAGAGGAGTTCCATGGTGCCGACGCTACGACCTCAGCGCTCCAGGTGGGCGTAGTCGGGCAGGTCGATGCGGTCGGCAGGCGGGGTGAAGAGTCGCCCGGCGACCTTGCCGACGAGGGGCGTCGCACCCGCGCGAACGGCGAGCCCGAACAGGGCGACACCGGCCCGCGACTTCGGGTTGGCGACGCGTGGCGTGCCCGGCGGGAGCTGCTGCGCCTGGTCGACGTACGGTCGAATGATCCGCTCGTACCCGCGGAACGCGTCCCGGTGGTCGACGTGGGCGGCGAGCTCCCCGGCGAGGACGTACGCCCCGGTGATCGCGAGGCTCGTGCCCATCCCGCTGATCGGTGACGCGCAGTACGCGGCGTCGCCCAGGAGTGCGATGCGGCCGGACGTCCACCGGGGTGCCCGGACCTGGCCGATCGACTCGGAGTACAGGTCGTCGGCGACGTCGAACCCGTCGAGGACGCGCTGCGCCTCCCACCCGGCGTCGGCGAAGCGCTCGCGGAGGCGGGCCCGCTGGGCGTCGACGTCCCGGAGCTCGGCACCGGCTTGCTCGCGTGTGCGGTCGGTGAGGAACGACATCGCCGCCCGGATCGTGCCGTGCGCGTCGGGGCGCAGGGTGACGGATCGTCCGCCCGGAGCGCTGTACCACCGCCACCAGTCGTCGTCGTCGGCGGTCCGGGGGATCGTCGCGTACGTGGTCTCGAGGCCGAGGGAACGGATCGTCGGCTCCGCGCCGAAGACGAGTCGCCGCGTGGACGACCCGATCCCGTCCGCGGCGACCACCACGTCGAAGTGCTCGGACGGGGCGTGCTCGAACTCCACGCGGACGGCATCGGCGCCCTCGTCGTCGTGGATCGCGGTGATGCGGTCGCCGTAGCGGTATTCGGTGTCCGCGGTGGTCTGCGCGACGAGGAGTGCAGCGAGGTCGCCGCGCAGGACCTCGAGCTCGGCGGTCGCGCCGCCGGAGTCCGTCGTGCCGGCGGGGAACTCGGCGATGACGCGGCCGCTCGGTCCGATGAAGCGGGTGCCGACCTCGCCGGTCGTGGCCGCGCGGATGTCGTCCTCGATGCCCATCCGACGCGTGACCTCGCGGCCGGCACCCCGCACGTCGACGTTCTGCCCTCCGGTCCGGAGCGCGGGTGCGCGCTCGACGACGGTCGTGTCGTAGCCGTACCGGTGCAGCCAGTAGGCGAGGGCGGGACCGGCGACGCTCGCGCCGGAGATGAGGACACGTCCGCGGGTCATGGTGCTCCTTCTCGCAGGGTGGGGTGGGCCGGTCGGGCTGGTGGGCCGGTCGGGCTGGTGGGCCGGTCGGCTCTCCGATTCAACCGGAGTGAGCCTGCGCGCCGCCCGGACTGGGGTGTACCACCAGGGCGTTCCACGTCCGGGCTGCGGCTCGTACCGTGGTGGGCATGTCGAACAAGGACGACGTCAAGGAGTTCCTGACGTCCCGGCGCGCACGGGTCACGCCTGAGCAGGTCGAGCTCCCCGGCGGTCCCGGCCGTCGGGTCCCCGGACTCCGGCGGACCGAGGTCGCGATGCTCGCGGGCATGAGCGTCGAGTACTACGCGCGTCTCGAGCGCGGGGACCTCTCCGGGGTGTCCGACGTCGTGCTCGCATCCCTCGCCGACGCGCTGCTGCTCGACGACGCGGAGCGGGAGCACCTCTTCGACCTCGCACGAGCGGCCAACGCGTCCCCGGTGCGGCACCGTCGACGACAGCCTGCCCAGTCGGTGCGCACGAGCATGCAGTGGGCGCTCGACGGCTTCACCGCCGGTCCCGCGTTCGTCCGGAACGGCCGGATGGACGTCCTCGCGGAGAACCAGCTGTTCCGCGGCCTGTACTGGGACATGTACGCGCAGCCCGAGCGCCCGGTGAACCTCGCCCGGTTCACGTTCCTGCACCGCGACCTCGCCGAGCGGTTCTACCCGAGCTGGACGACGGCCGCGGACATCAACGTCGGGATCCTCCGCACCGAGGCCGGCCGGAACCCCGACGACCGCGCACTGCAGGACCTCATCGGCGAGCTGTCCACGCGGAGCGACGAGTTCCGGACCCGCTGGGGTGCCCACGACGTCCGGCACCACGCGAACGGCAGCAAGCACTTCCACCACCCGGTCGTCGGTGACCTCGACCTCGTCTACGAGGCCATGGAGCCGATGGGCGACCCCGGCCTGAACTTCCTCGTGTACTCGGCCGAGCCCGGCTCGCCGACCGAGGACTCCCTCCGGTTGCTCGCGAGCTGGGTGGCGACGCAGGAAGACGAAGCCCGACAGAAGGAGCTCCATGCAGATCGAACCCAAGCAGCCCACGACCAAGAACCCGCCTGAGCAGTTCGTCGGCGACGTCTACCTCGACCCGATCGCCGGGCCGAAGGAGCCGGGGCAGACGATGACCGTCGCGAAGGTCCGCTTCATGCCGGGTGCGCACACCGCGTGGCACTCGCACGCCAAGGGGCAGACGCTCCACGTCACCGAGGGTGTCGCGCTGATGGGCACGCGTGACGGCGGCGTCATCGAGGTCCTCCCCGGGCAGACGGTCTACACGCCCGCCGGCGAGGAACACTGGCACGGCGCGACACCGGACGACTCCATGGAGCACCTCGCGATGCTCGATCTCGCGGAAGACCCCGCGACCACGACGACCTGGCTCGAGCACGTCACCGAAGAGGAGTACCTCCACCCATGAGCACCATCGCCATCATCGGAGCAGGAAAGGGCCTCGGCATGGCCGTCGCCCGGCGGTTCGGACGCGAGGGCTTCTCCGTCGCGCTGATCGCCCGCAACCAGCAGCGCGTCGACGCCCTCGTCGAGACCCTCGGCAGCGAGGGGATCACCGCAGGCGGCTACACGGCTGACGTCCGCGACCAGGAGGCCCTCCGGACCGCGCTCGTCCGCGCGAGCGAGGACCTCGGGCTGATCGAGGTCCTGCAGTACAGCCCGCTGCCGGCGAAGGAGTTCATGCGCCCGGTCCTCGAGACCGTCGCCGACGACCTCGTCGGCCCGGTGGAGTTCTCGATCTACGGTTCCGTCACCGCCGCCCACCAGGTCATCCCCGGGATGCGGGCGCTCAGCCGCGGCACGCTGCTGTTCGTCAACGGCGGCAGCGCGGTCCGTCCCGGTGCCCGGGTGACCGGGACGTCCGTGGCGTTCGCGGGGGAGAGCGCCTACGCGCAGCTCTTGCACGACGCCCTCGCCGACGAGGGCATCCACGTCGGCCAGCTGATCATCCCGTTCGGGATCGACGACGGGGATCCGTCGCACTCGGGGGAGTCCGTCGCCGAGCGCCTCTGGTCGATGCACGCCGAGCGCGGCGACTTCCGTGTCTACGCGGAGGACATGCCCGACTGAGTCGAGGGTGACGACGACGGCTGTGCCGCCGCTGTCGTCGTCACCGCCGCCGGACGAGCACCACGCTGTCGAGGAGCTCGTGCACCGTCCCGGGGGGGGGGGGGGGGGGCCCGGGGGGGGGGGGGGGCGCCCCCCCCCGCCCCCCCCC
>JASCOI010000210.1 GCA_029959665.1 Microbacteriaceae bacterium PS02333 | reverse complement strand
TTTAAAACACCCGGCGTACCCCGCCCCGGCACACCGGCGGGGGTGCCCGGGGCCCCGCGGCCCCGGGCCCCCCCGTCCGTCGTTGCGGACCGCAACGCCCGTACCCCACATGAACAACGGATGTCGCGAAACTGGCAGTCCCCTGGCGATGTCCGTACCCCACCCAAACGGGGGGCAACAGGGCCCCGAATCGGCTGCATGACCTCGACCGACACCCTCGTTGTGGTGCCACCCGCACGGGTGGCGTCCACACGGCTGAGCCGCCTCCTGGCGACAGCCCGGCAGCTCGTGTCCTTCGGCGCCATCGGCGCGTTCTGCTTCGTCGTCGACCTCGGCGTCTACAACCTCCTGCGCGCGACCGTCCTCGACGACAAGCCGATCGGCGCGAAGGTCGCCTCGGCGGTCGTCTCGACCGCGGTCGCCTACGTGCTCAACCGCTTCATCACCTTCCGCGCCGAGCGCACCACCGGACGTCGCGAGACGCTCCGCGAGGGCCTGCTCTTCGCACTCACGAACCTCATCGGGCTCGGCATCGCCGCGGCCTGCCTCTACGTCTCGCACTACATCCTCGGTTTCACGTCCACCCTCGCCGACAACGTCGCCGGCAACGGGGTCGGCCTGGTCCTCGGCACCGCGTTCCGGTTCGCCGCGTACAAGGCCCTCGTCTTCCGTTCCCACGACGCACGTCGCACGAAGGAGATCGTCGAATGACCGTCATCACGACGCTGGTCACGGCCGCTGGGCCGCTGCTCCAGCCGAAGGACTCATCCGGGACGTCGGGGAACGTCCCGAACCGGGGCACCACGGACGTCCCGACAGGAGGCTCGGGGCAAGCCGCGCACGCCGCCTGGACGCTGGGCGAATGGGTCGGGTACTCCGCCCTGGTCGCCATCTCGATCCTGCTCACGTTGGTCGCACTGTCCACGCTCTGGTGGATGCTGCACGCCTGGCGGTCGCGCGACGCGCTGAAGCAGACGAGCTTCAGCAGCACGCCGCGTCCAGCGGCACACCGCTTCACGCTCCTGGTGCCCGGGCGGCACGAGGAGGACGTGATGGGGCAGACGCTCGACATGCTCGCCACGCAGGACCACCCGGACTTCGAGATCATCGCGATCGTCGGCGAGGACGACCCCGGCACCGACCGGGTCGTCCGCGAAGCCGCCGCGCGGCACCCCGGCCTGATCAAGGTCGTGGTCGACGACACGCTGCCGAAGAACAAGCCGAAGGCGATGAACCTGGCGCTGCAGTACGCCACCGGGGACATCGTGGGCGTGTTCGACGCAGAGGACGAGGTGTACCCGAAGCTCCTCAGCCTGGTCGACTCGCGCTTCCAGGAGACCGGTGCCGACGTTGTGCAGGGCGGCGTGCAGCTGATGAACTTCAAGTCCAGCTGGTGGTCGCTCCGCAACGTGCTCGAGTACTACTTCTGGTTCCGCTCGCGGCTGCACTTCCACGCGGAGTCGAAGTTCATCCCGCTCGGCGGCAACACCGTCTTCGTGACGAAGGAGCGCCTGGACTGGTCGAACGGCTGGGACGCGCACTGCCTCGCCGAGGACTGCGAGCTCGGCGTCCGGCTCTCCGCCGACGGCGCCAAGGTCGTCGTCGCGTACAGCCCCGAGGCGGTCACCCGCGAGGAGACCCCGCCGACGTTCGCTTCCCTGCTCAAGCAGCGCACCCGCTGGAACCAGGGCTTCCTGCAGGTCCTCGAGAAGGGCGAGTGGAAGCAGCTCCCGTCGCTCAAGCAGCGCTTCTTCGCGCGGTACCTGCTGACGATGCCGTTCATCCAGGCGGCCACCGGCCTGCTGATCCCGCTCAGCGTGATCATGATCGCGTTCGTGAAGGTGCCGACGGCGATCGCGCTCATCTCGTTCATCCCGCTCGCGCCGACGCTGATGCTGCTCGCGGTGGAGATCGCCGGCCTCGGGGAGTTCGGGCGTCTCTACAAGGAGAAGGTCCGCATCCGCGACTACGTGAAGCTCGTGCTCGGCCTGGTGCCCTACCAGGTGTTCCTCGCCGCAGCAGCCGTCCGTGCCGTGATCCGGCACGCCAGGAAGCAGAACGGGTGGGAGAAGACCGAGCACACCGGGCAGCACCGCACCGCGGCACAGCAGCCCGAGGTGGTCGGCTTCCCGTCCGCCGTCACCAGCCCAGAGCCGGCGTTCGCCGGTGCATCAGCAGGAGGCGAACGATGACCGCCAGCATGACCAACACGACCGGCATCCCGATCCGCGGCACGCGCTCGGCGACGGGTGTCCGCGCCTGGTTCCAGGTGCACGCACGGAGCCTCGCGTGGGTCCTGCCCGTCGTCGCGATCGCCGCGCTGGTGCAGGCCTGGAACATGGGCGGCATCCCGCAGCGCATCGACGACGAGGGCACGTACACCGCCCAGGCATGGGCGATCACCCACCTCGGCGAACTCACCCACTACACGTACTGGTACGACCACCCGCCCCTCGGGTGGATCCAGATCGCCGGCTACACCTCGCTGACCGGGGCGTTCGCGCGCTACCCGTTCGCCGTCGAGGCCGCCCGCGAGGCCATGGTGTTCTTCGCCGCGGTCTCCGCCGTCCTGGTGTTCGTCCTCGGCCGTCGCCTCGGGATGTCCCGACCGGCGAGCGCCGTCGCCGTGCTCGTGTTCGGCCTGTCGCCGCTCGCGCTGCAGTACCACCGCACCGTGTACATCGACAACGTCGCGACGCCGTGGCTCCTCGCCGCGTTCGTCCTCGTCCTGAGCCGTCGGCAGCAGCTCGCCGGGTTCGTCGGCGCGGCAGCCTGCCTGGGGATCGCGGTGCTGTCGAAGGAGACGTACCTGCTCGCACTGCCGTTCCTCATCTGGATGGCCGTGCGTCGAGCCGACAAGAGCACGCGTCGCTACACGTTGAGCGTCGCCGGAGCCGTCCTCGCCGTGATCGGTGGCGGGTACATCCTGCTCGCCGCGGTCAAGGGCGAGCTCCTGCCGAGTGCCGGCAAGGTCAGCCTGCTCCAGGGCATCACCTACCAGCTCGGCAGCCGCGAGGCGAGCGGGTCCCTCTTCACGGGCGGCAGCCTGGCGAACGAGGCTGCGTCCCAGTGGTGGGCGCTCGACCCGGTGTTCATCGTGCTCGGCTCGGCCGCGGCCGTGGTGGGGCTGTTCTTGCGTCGGGTCCGTCCGATCGCGGCGATGCTCGTCTTCCTGCTGCTCTTCATGTTCCGGCCGAACGGGTACCTGCCCGTGCCGTACGTCATCATGCTCGTGCCGTTCGGGGCCGTCCTCGTGGCGTTCGTCGCCGAGCGGGCCGTGCTCGCCGTCAGCGGTAAGACCGCGTTCCGCGCTTCGGGCCGCCTGGGTGGCGCATCACGGCGTGTCCTCGGCGGGGCCTGGGCCCTCGTGACCGCAGCTGCCCTGGTCGTCGCCGTACCGCTTTGGGGTTCGCAGCTCCGCGGCTTCCTCGTGACGGACCTCGACAAGCCGATGGCGCAGGCGGAGAACTGGATCGGCGACAACGTCGACAAGCGCTCCAGGATGCTCGTCGACGACGCGATGTGGGTGGACCTCGTGAACGACGGCTTCGCCCGGAACAACGTGGTCTGGTACTACAAGCTCGACACCGACGGAGCCGTCGAACGCCAGTCGCCGAACGGGTGGAAGGACTCCGACTACGTCGTGACGACGGACTCGATGCGCACAGGCGGCAACTCCTCGACGGACGTGCGCCAGGCGATCCAGAACTCCACGAGCGTCGCTTCCTTCGGCACCGGGAACCAGAAGGTCGACGTCCGGCAGATCAACTCCGAGGGCCAGGCAGCCGCCGAGAAGGCGATCACCAAGGCCGCGGACCAGCGGAAGACCCTCGGCACGCAGCTCGCGGACAACCCGGCGCTCGTGGCGGATGCCGGGACCCAGTCGCAGTTCCGGGCCGGGCAGGTCGACTCCAGCGCCATGATCGCCCTCGGGCAGGTCCTCGCCGACGACTCCGTGCGGGTCGACCGGTTCACGCCGCTCACCGGCGAGGACGGCCAGACGTTCCGCCGCGTGGTCATGCACGCGTCGGACCCCGCTGCGGCGAAGCGCACCGAGGCCACCCTCGACGCGATGGGCAGCGCGTTCCGCCCGAGTTCGATCGAGCGGAACGGCACCACCCTGACGGTCGTGTTCCCGACGACCGACCCCACCACGACGGCGGTGAGCACGTCGTGACCCGCGTGCACGCCGCCCGATCCCGCCGCCCCGCGAGCGGGCGCCCCCGCCGCCCCGCGGGCCCGTGGCCCCGCCGCTCCGCGAGCGGGCGAAATACCCGGGTGGCCCCGCGGACGACCACGGTATTCCGCCCGCTCGCGGGGTG
>JASCOI010000020.1 GCA_029959665.1 Microbacteriaceae bacterium PS02333 | reverse complement strand
GGCACGGGTCATCCGTACCCGTGCCTCCCGTCCGCCCCTACTTGCGTCCCGACACCGGCAAGGAGGCCGTCAGTGTCAGCAGCAACCGAGATCCCAGCCGCCATCCCGAACCCCCAGGGTCTGGAGCCGCCCAAGCGGCGGCGCGGCGGACTGAACGCCGAACACGGCCGATGGGCCGTGTACCTGATCGGCCCGACGATCGTGCTCCTCGCCGTCGTCATCGGCTACCCCGTCGTCAGCGCGATCATCCAGTCGTTCCAGCTCGACGCCGGACTCGACAAAGCGACGGGCCTGTTCGTCGAGGGCGGCTTCGCGGGCGTCACGAACTACGTGCACTGGCTCGGCCAGCAGTGCGGCAACGTCACGTGCCCCCCTGGCAGCCTCGGCGCCCAGTTCTGGGTGTCGTTCGGCAACACGTTCTTCTTCACGGTCGTCACCGTGCTCGCCGAGACGCTCATCGGCGTCTGGATGGCGATCATCATGAACCGCAACTTCAAGGGCCGCGCGCTCGTCCGCGCCGCGATCCTGGTGCCGTGGGCGATCCCGACCGCCGTCACCGCGAAGCTCTGGTACTTCATCTTCGACGCGAACGGCGTGCTGAACCACGTCATCGGCCACCAGATCCTCTGGACGAGCGGCGAGTGGGCGTCGCGGTTCGCGGTCATCATCGCCGACACATGGAAGACGACGCCGTTCATGGCGCTGCTCATCCTCGCGGGCCTGCAGCTCATCCCGGAGGAGGTCTACGAGGCCGGCAAGATGGACGGCGCCTCGACCGTGCAGCGCTTCATGCTCATCACGCTCCCGCTCCTGAAGCCGGCGCTGATGGTCGCGATCCTGTTCCGCGTGCTCGACGCGCTGCGCATGTACGACCTCCCGGCGATCCTCACGGGGGGCGGCGGCGGTTCCGGCAACGCCACGACGACCCTGTCGATCCTCGTCGTCGACCAGATCAGGCAGGGGTTCAACTCCGCCTCCGCGCTGTCGACGATCACCTTCCTCATCATCTTCGTCGTCGCGTTCCTGTTCGTGCGGTTCCTCGGCGCGAACGTCGTGCAGACGCAGGCAGCCCAGCAGAAGGGTGAACTCAAGTGACCCTCGCAGCAGACCGTCCCCGGTCGTCGACGCGTTCGCGCGAGCGGTCGACCGACCGCGCCGACGTGCGTGTCCAGCGGCACACCGGCCCGCGGGTCCGCACCGCGATCCAGGCGATCATCATCGCGGTGTGGTGCCTCCTGCCGTTCTACTGGATGGTGGTGACGAGCTTCCGCGATGTCGGGTTCACGTTCGACGCCACCCCGTGGCCGACGCACGTGACGCTCGACAACTACGCGACGGCGTTCTCCACCGAGCTCGGCAACCACCTCGGTCGGGCGCTGCTCAACAGCCTGCTGATCGGCGGCGTCGTGACGATCATCGCGCTGCTCGTCGGCACCTCGGCGGCGTACGCGCTGGCCCGGCTGGAGTTCAAGGGCAAGTCCCTCATCGCCGGCGCGATCCTTGCGGCGTCGATGTTCCCGGGCGTCGCGCTCATCTCCCCGCTGTTCCAGCTCTTCACGGACATCGGGTGGATGGGCACGTACCAGGCGCTCATCCTGCCGAGCATCTCGTTCGTGCTGCCGCTGACCGTCTACACGCTCGCGTCGTTCTTCCGTGAGATGCCGTGGGACCTCGAGGAAGCGGCGCGCATCGACGGGTGCACCCGCGTGCAGGCGTTCCGGCGGATCATCCTGCCGCTCGCCGCACCCGCCGTGTTCACCACCGCGATCCTGGCGTTCATCTCGTCCTGGAACGAGTACCTCATCTCGTCCCAGCTGTCCTCGGACGCCACCCAGCCGGTCACCGTCGCCATCGCGTCGTTCGCCGGGACCCAGCCGCACCAGGAGCCGTACACGGCGGTGATGGCAGCGGGGACGATCGTCACGATCCCGCTCGTGATCCTCGTGCTCGTCTTCCAGCGGCGCATCGTGGCCGGCCTCACCGCCGGCGGCGTGAAGGGCTGATCGCCATGGCGTACCGCGCACCGCGTCGACCGTCGGCACCGATCGAGGAGGCCATGGGCTTCGTCGGCTTCTTCGGCGTCGCGTTCCTCGCCGTCACCGTGTTCTGCGAGTTCACCGGGCGACCGGCACTCGGCTGGGCGCTCACGCTGTTGGCATGCGTGCTCGTCCTCGTCGTGCTCGACCGCTGGCGGGTCCGGGTGGTCCGTCGGTCGGAGGCCGCCGAGGCCCTGGCCGCCGGCCACGTCCTCCGTCGGGACGAGCACCCGGTCGGGGTGCACGTCCCCGGTGGGCACGCGCCCGTCGAGACCGTCTTCCGCGACCACGTGCACGTCGGCTTCGACGAGCGAGCACCGCGCCCGCATCGCACGCGAGCCGTCGCGCGGACCGGCGCCGGGCCCGTGACCCGGGACGCGGGGGACGCGACGCACGGCGCGGACGGCTGACCGGCCTCCCGGCTGCGTCCGATGGGGATCCAGGAGATCGCGACCGTCACCGGGCTGTCCAAGGCGACCGTGTCCCGCGCCCTGCGCGGACTCCCCACCGTGGCCGACACCACGATCGACCAGGTGCGCCGGGTCGCCGACGAGCTCGGGTACGTCCCGAGCTCGGCGGCGGCCGGGCTCGCCACCGGGCGGCAGCGTGCCGTCGGGGTCGTCGTGCCGGTGTTCGACCGGTGGTTCTACGTCAAGGCGCTCAGCGGGGTCGACGCCGAACTGCGGCGAGCGGGGTACGACCTCGTGCTCTACAACCTCGGTGGTCCCGGGGGAGACCGTGATCGTGCCTTCCGACGGTCGATGCTGCGGCAGCGCGTCGACGCCCTCGTGCTGCTGTCGCTCGTGCTCGACGAGACCGAGCGGAGCGAGCTGCAGGTGAGCTCGCTGCCGACCATCGTCATCGGTGGGCCGGCTCCCGGGCTCCGGAACGTCGGGATCGACGACGTCGAGGTCGCCGGCCTGGCGACGGTGCACCTCGTCGGCCTCGGGCACCGGCGGATCGCGTACGTCGGCGGGCAGGACGAGGCGGGCATGAACGTCGCGGTGCCGTACCGGCGGCGGGACGGCTTCGTCGACGCGATGCACGGCGCCGGACTCTCGGTGCCGCCGTCGTGGATCGCGGACGGGCGGTTCTCGTTCGCCGGTGGGGTCGACGCCGGCCTGTCGCTGCTCGGGCCGGGTGCCGATCGACCGACCGCGGTGTTCTGCGCCTCGGACGAGATGGCGCTCGGGGTGATGCTCGCCGCGGCACGGCTCGGCCTGTCGGTCCCGGACGACGTGTCGGTGATCGGCATCGACGGGCACGAGTACGGAGCAGCGGTCGGGTTGACGACGATCACGCAGGACCCCGAGGCGCAGGGGCGTCTCGCCGCCCGCGCGGTGCTCGCCGAGGTCGACGGTGCGGCGGTCCGTCCGGTGCCGCCGTCGACGGCGTCGCTGGTGGTGCGGTCGTCCACGTCGCCGCCGCGGTCCTGACGGGGCGGGTTGGGCCGGGCTGGCTTGGCCTGGCCTGGCGTGTCCGCCGTCCGGTGCTTCGCACAACGGAAAGCGGTCCGCACCACGCGAACACGCGGTGCGGACGGATTTCGGTTGTGCGGCGGCGAACGGAACCACATCAGTGCGCCGCGTACGCTCGGCCGCATGGAGGTCACGAAACTCGAGCACGCCTGCCAGATCGTCGACGTCGACGGGGCCCGGCTGGTGATCGACCCGGGGAACTTCACGCGCGACGTGGACGTCACGGGTGTCGTCGCGGTCGTGCTCACCCACGAGCACCCCGACCACGTCACGCCGGCGCAGCTGTCGGGCATCCTGTCCGCGAACCCCGGTGCGGTGGTCCTCGGCCCGGCAGGGGTCGCCGCCGCGCTGCCGGACGTCGAGGTGGACGTCGTCACGGACGGGTCCTCGCGGTCGGTCGGGCCGTTCGCGCTGACCTTCCACGGCACCCGGCACAACGTCATCCACTCGTCTGTCCCGGTGATCGACAACACCGGCGTCATGGTGAACCGGCAGCTGTTCTACCCCGGCGACAGCTACACCGATCCCGGCGTCCCGGTCGAGGTCCTCGCCGCACCCGTCGGCGCCCCGTGGCTCAAGGTCGCCGAGATGATGGACTACGTCGCCGCGATCGCACCCGGACGTGCCTACCCGGTCCACGAGGCGACCCTGTCCGACATCGGCTACGGCATGCACACCGGCCGGCTCCGCGAGATGGTCGAGCCCGCCGGTTCGCTCGTCCTGTTGCAGCCGGGCGAGTCGCTCACGATCTGAGCGGGGACCGGACTGGAGGCTCGGCTCGGCCCGTGCATGCACGCTGCGGCATGACGGCACACCCGGGCGACACGCCTCGTTTTGGCAGGTCGGACCGCTTGTGCCATACTTGTCGAGTTGTCGGAACGGCCCCATCGTATAGCGGCCTAGTACGCTGCCCTCTCACGGCGGTAACGCGGGTTCGAATCCCGCTGGGGTCACCACAGGTGGCTTAGCCCGAGTCCGACAACGTGTGCCGCGGCCCCATCGTATAGCGGCCTAGTACGCTGCCCTCTCACGGCGGTAACGCGGGTTCGAATCCCGCTGGGGTCACCAACCGAAGGTCCTCGTCCACACGGACGGGGACCTTCGTCGTTCCGGGCCCGGTGGTGCATGCCGGTCACACCGCGGTGGTCACCCCGCGGTGGTCACCTCGCGGACGACGAAGCGGGGGATCTCCACGGCGACGGTCGCGCGGCACGTCGAGAACGTCGGGTCCGAGTGCACGCGATCGAGCGTGACCAGCACGGCTCCGGCATCCGAGTCGAGTTCGACCGACCATCCGGCCGGGTCGTCGAGCGCCTCCGGTGCGCGCACACTGCGTGGCCGAAAGGCATCGATCCGGTGGTCTCCGGAGCGTGCCACGGCTGCCGCGACGGCAGCCTGTTCGACGTGGGAGTGCAGGGACCGTCCGCGGAAGCCGTCCGGGAGGACGATCCCGCGCCTCGACGCCTCGGCGATCGCGACGGGATCGAGCTCGTCGACGCGTCCGTGGTTCAGGCCGTACGGGAACAGCATCGTCGTCGCCGCGAACCGGTCACCGCCGAGGTGCGAGCACTCCCACGTCTCCTCAGGGAACGCCGCCGCCAGCCGGGCAGCGACCGACCGTCCGCGCACGGCGCAGCACTCGTCGTGCCGGCCGTGTGCGCACACCGCGAAGACGGGCCGGTCGGTGAGCGTCCCGGTCCTGCCGTCGAGCGGGAGCGACAGGAGTTCGTCCGGGCCGTCGGCCTCACCCCACCGCACGGTCGCGAGCCCGGTGTCGACGACTGCCCAGCGCCACCGACCGGCACCACGGGAACGGCCGGGACGGCGGATCGCGAGGATGCGCATCCCGGCACGCTGGACCCGACGGGCGAGGGCGATGCCGGTCTCGGGCGGGAGCGCTGGGGAGTCGGCCCAGACGTTCCAGCCCCACGCACCCGCGACCTCGACGAGCAACCAGCGGCGCCCGGGGGACGCGGTGGCGGTGAGGTCCTCGTCGCGGGACCGGGAGCGGTCGCTGCACGCCGGCCCACCGGCCGAGCGGGGGAGTCGAGGATCGGGGAGTCGAGGATCGGCCGGACCCGTCCGTCGCCACTCGGTCACGACGCCGGTACCAGCACGCCTTCCCGGAGGAGCCGACGGACCACCACGACGGCGTCGTCCTCGTCGAGGCCCGGCAAGGACCCGACGGCGTGCGTCCCTCCGGCGTGCAGCGCGCGCACGGCAGGACCGCACGATGCCGGCAGGCGGATCGTCGTCGTCGGCAGGACGACTGCCACGCGCTCGACCTCGTCGCGGATCTCGGCGCGCAGTCCCTCGCGCCACCGGACCCGATCGGTGCTCGAGAGCGAGCTCAGGAGGTCGACCGTCTGCAGCGGGCGGACCGGCTCCGGCCGGGTGGAGCGTCGGAACCGAGAACCCACCGCATGTGCGACCTCGTCGACGGCCGAGCCGACCGACGCCGACTCGAGGAACCCGATGAGGTCCTCGGCAGCGGCGCGGACGTCCGCCGCGATCTGGTCCGGGTCGCCGAGGTCGACACCGAGGGGCAGCGAAGCGCGGAGTCGGTCCGATCGGAGCGCACGGGTGATGAGGTCCCGCGCGAGGTCGGCCCGGGTGACGGCGGGGATGCCGATCGTCAGGTGGATGGTCGTGCCGCCGAGTGCGGTCGCCGAGTGCAGCCAACCGCGAGGGAGGTAGAGCGCGTCACCCGGACGGAGCACGGTGTCGATCGCGGGTGTCCCAGCTGCCCGGGCGGCGACCTCGTCGCGTCGGTCGCTCCACGGTTCGTCGGCGAACGGGAGCTCGTGCACGGGCTCGTGGATCACCCAGCGCTTCGCCCCGGCGATCTGCAGGACGAACACGTCGTGCACGTCGTAGTGCGGGTCGAAGCCGCGCGACGATGCCGGCGTGATGTAGGCGTTGACCTGCGCGGGGTGCCCGAGCTCCGCGACGAGGCGTCGTGTGAACTCCTGGATCGGCGGCCACGTGCGGTGCAGGCCCTGCAGGACGATGGTCGAGCCGGCCGCAAACTCGGCGAGGACCTTCTCGGAGCTGACCTGGTCGCCGACCTCGGCGCCGTAGCCACCGGGTGCGGTGAAGGCGCTCGGCGGGAGCACGGTGCCGTCCTTCGCCATCCGGATGAACGGCGTCCGGAGTCCTCGGACCGAGAGCAGCTCGTCGGCGGCCTCGGTGGAGAACAGGTCATCGAACGTCGAGCCGAGGTCAGCGGCGCTGCTCACGAGCGCGCGGGTGCCCCAGTACTCCTCGGCGAACCGAGCGACGGGGACGGCGATGCACCGCTCGAGGGCGGCCGCCGTCTCCGTCGTCTCCGGTCCTCGGCTCACGCGGAGCCGTCCGCGCCGCCGTCGTGTCCGTTCGGGTTGGCGCCGCCGTCGGCCGGGCCTTCGCCGGCGTCCGCGGAGCCGTCCGCGCCGCCGTCGTGTCCGTTCGGGTTGGCGCCGCCGTCGGCCGGGCCTTCGCCGGCGTCCGCGGAGCCGTCGGCGCCGCCGTCGTGTCCGTTCGGGTTGGCGCCGCCGTCAGCGGGGCCTTCGCCCGCGCTCTGGGGATCCGTGGTGATGTCGTCGTCGTTGATGCTCATGTGCGTCCCTCTCCGTCATGCGGCCGGGTGCCGTGTGTGCCCGAGCGTAGGACGTCCGGCTGACGGTGGTCCAAGATTGTCGCGTGAGCAGCGTCCCGATCGACCCCGACGTCGCAGCCGACCAGCCCGCCGCCCGCCCCGAGCGGCCGCCGCACCTCCGCTGGGGGTACCTCGGCGTCGTGGCGCTCGGCGGAGCGATCGGGACCGCGATCCGTGCCGTGCTGGCGGACCTCGTCCCCGCCGTGGACGGGATCAGTTGGACGATCCTCGCGATCAACGTGGTCGGGGCGTTCTGCCTCGGGCTGCTGCTCGAGGCGTTGGCACACCGCGGGCCGGACGTCGGTCGGCGTCGGCGCCTGCGGCTCTTCGTCGGCACGGGGGTCCTCGGCGGGTTCACGACGTACAGCACGCTCGCGGACGACACCGCGCAGCTGCTCGGGGACGGACGGTGGACGGCCGGCAGCGGGTACGCGCTGCTCACGGTCGTGCTCGGCCTCCTCGCCGTCGTCGCGGGGCTCTGGGTGTCGACGCTGCTGCGGCCACGAACGGCGGCCACCCGGTGAGCGCGCTCGAACTCCTGCTCGTCGCCGTCGGCGGGGGAGTCGGGGCAGCGCTCCGGTTCCTGCTCGACGGGCTCGTGAAGGCCAGGGTCAGCGGCTTCCCGCTCGGCACCGTCGTCATCAACGTCTCCGGGTCGCTGGTCCTCGGGCTCCTGACGGGCCTCGGGCAGGCCGGGACGCTCCCGCTCCCGGCGGTCGCCATCCTCGGCACGGGCATGATGGGTGGGTACACGACGTTCTCGACGGCGAGTGTCGAGACCGTGCAGCTCCTCCGATCCGGCAAGACCCGGCTCGCCGTCCTGAACGGCCTCGGCATGCTCGTCGTCTCGGTCGGCGCAGCCGCGCTCGGCCTCTTGCTCGGAAGGAACACATGACCTCGGAACGCCCCGGCGAACTCGTCCTCGTCCGTCACGGAGAGACGGAGTGGTCGAAGAGCGGGCAGCACACCGGCCGCACCGACATCCCGCTCACCGAGAACGGGGTCGAGCAGGCGAAGCGTGCCGGCCGGTACCTCGCGGACCGCGACTTCGCGCTCGCGCTGTCGAGCCCGCTGCAGCGTGCCCGGGACACCGCCGCGCTCATCGGCGTGGACCCCGAGGTCGACGAGGACCTGTACGAGTGGGACTACGGCGCGTACGAGGGCCTGACGACGCCGCAGATCAAGGTGCTCCGGCACGGCCCGTGGGACCTCTGGACCGACGGGGTGCCCGCGGGGGACACGCCGGGTGAGAACGCCGCCGAGGTCCGTGTCCGGGCCGAACGGGTGCTCGACCGCGCCCGCCCGGTGCTCGCCGAGGGGCAGGACGCCGTCTTCATCGCCCACGGGCACGTGCTCCGGGCCATCGGCGCCGCATGGATCCGGCTCGCGCCGCAGGACGGTGCCGTGCTGAAGCTCGGGACCGCGTCCGTCAGCACGCTGGGGTACGAGCACGGGCGTCCGGTCATCGACTCCTGGAACGTCCAGCCGGACTGACGTCCATCCCGACTAGCGCAGGACGGCGGCCATCCCGAGGCTCGGCGCGACGTCGTCGAGTCCGAGCGAGCGGTACAGCCGCTGTCCGGGCGGGTCCCCGATGAGCGAGACGTAGGCGCCCTCCGGTGCCCGCGACCGGATGTCCGCGAGCAGCCACTCGAGCACGCGACGACCGAGGCCGCGCCGCTGGTGTCCGGGATCGGTGGCGACGTCCGCGATGTGGAAGTACCAGCCACCGTCGCCCAGCACGCGGCCCATCGCGACGGGCGTTCCCGCCGCGTCGACCGCGTGACAGGCGGACCAGCTCCCGCTGATCGCGCCGGCGCCCTGGTCGGGACGGACCGGGGTCAGGCCGGAGTCGCGACGGAGGCGGAGGTAGTCGTCGAGCGGCGGCGGCCCGGCGACGAGTCGGTAGTCGTCCATGTGTCGATCCTGCCGGGCACGGCCGACAGTCGCGAACCGGACGTGGGCGCCCCGGTCAGACGGTGCGGATCGAGGTCGTGGCGCCGAGGGCTCGACCGCGGCGCCGTTCGATCGTGCGTCCGACGAACAGCAGCGCGACGCTCACCAGTGCTCCGAGCGTCGTCTGCGCGACGCGGTCCAGGGCGAGGAGCTCTGGTGCCTCGGGCAGGCTGAGCCAGGACACCGCCAGCGCGAGCGGCGTGAGGAACAGCAGGCACACGGCGTAGTTCCGCGCGACGAAGATCTCCGCGAAGAACTGTCCGACGACGGCGATGAGCACGATCCACCACGCTCCGGGTTCGAGGAGCAGGATCCCGACCGCGATCACGGTGCCGCCGATCGTGCCGATGAAGCGCTGGAACGCCCGGAGGACGGTGTGCCGCTGGCGGATGGCCGGGAGCGTCGAGACGACGGCGATGACCGCCCAGTACGGGTGCCCGAGCCCCGGGATGGTCTCCGCGATCGCACCGGCAACCAGGGCACCGACGACGTTGAGCGCGACGGTTTCCCACAGTGCGGGTGTGCGGAGGATCCCGAATCCGCGCTCCTTCATCGGAGCGAGCGGTCGGAAGCGGTGCGGCGCGCGCGGGTGCCACACGCGGCGGATGACGAACCCGGACATCGCGACGAGCCAGGCCCACGCGACGGAACACACGATGATCGTCGCGACGAGGGGCAGGTCCGACGGCTTGAGCGGCACGAGCGAGGACACCAGGAACGCGAACGTCGGGAAGATCGGCTGCGCCGGGATCGACCGGAGCGTGCTCAGGGTGCACACCGCGACGACGAGCACGACGACCAGCCCGACGGCCTGCAGCCAGAGCGGCGCTCCGGCGATCGAGACCGCGATCCCTGCGAACATGCACAGGGCCTGCAGGCCGCCGGCGACACCGGTGGTCACGGCACGCTGCCGGTAGGGCTCCGTGGCGCCGAAGATCGCGGTGAACCCGGCGAACATCGCGAAGGCCGCGTAGCCCGGCATCCCGAGCGCGATGAGCAGTGCGAGCGGAGCCGCGCCCGCGATCGCGGCGCGCGTCGCGCCCTCGAGGTTGACCGTGCGGGCGGAGTGCGTCGGAGTCGTCATGTCCCGGCCATTCTCCCACCGCGACAGGTGTCGGAGAACGCGAGTCGAGCCTCCAGTCCGGCCGGAAAACGGCCGCGATGCGGGCCGCACCGGCGTCGAACGCGTTGGTATACCAGTGCTAGACTCGCCGGATCGCGCCGCGTCAGCGGCATCGAACCGATGCGAACGGAAGGGTCGAGGTCATGGGTAGGACACTCGCCGAGAAGGTCTGGGACGACCACGTCGTGGTCAAGGGCGAGGACGGCAACCCCGACCTCCTCTACATCGACCTCCACCTCGTGCACGAGGTCACGAGCCCCCAGGCGTTCGACGGTCTCCGCCAGGCCGGCCGCCCGGTGCGACGCCTCGACCTGACGATCGCGACCGAGGACCACAACACCCCGACGCTCGCGATCGACCGGCCCATCGCCGACCCGACGAGCCGCACCCAGATCGAGACGCTCCGCCGCAACTGCGAGGAGTTCGGCGTCCGCCTGCACTCGCTCGGCGACAAGGAGCAGGGCATCGTGCACGTCGTGGGCCCGCAGCTCGGGCTGACGATGCCGGGCATCACCGTGGTCTGCGGCGACTCGCACACCTCGACGCACGGTGCGTTCGGCGCGATGGCGTTCGGCATCGGGACGAGCGAGGTCGAGCACGTGCTCGCCACGCAGACGCTGCCGCTCAAGCCGTTCAAGACGATGGCGATCACCGTCGAGGGCACCCTGCGCCCCGGCGTGACGGCGAAGGACATCATCCTCGCGGTCATCGCGAAGATCGGCACCGGCGGCGGACAGGGCTACGTGCTCGAATACCGCGGTTCGGCGATCCGAGCGCTCTCGATGGAGGGGCGCATGACGATCTGCAACATGTCGATCGAGGCGGGCGCCCGCGCCGGTATGGTCGGCCCCGACCAAATCACCTACGACTACGTCCAGGGCCGCGACCACGCCCCGACCGGCTCCGACTGGGACGAGGCCGTCGCGTACTGGGACACGCTGAACACCGACGACGACGCCGTGTTCGACGCCGAGGTGTTCATCGACGCCGACGCGCTCGAGCCCTTCGTCACCTGGGGGACGAACCCGGGCCAGGGCGTCTCGCTCTCCGAGTCCGTGCCCGATCCGGCGGACTACACCGACCCCAACGACCGGGCAGCGGCGCAGCGCGCGCTGGAGTACATGGACATCACCGCTGGTACGCCGATGAAGGACATCGCCGTCGACGCGGTCTTCATGGGCTCCTGCACGAACTCGCGCATCGAGGACCTCCGCGCGTTCGCGTCCGTCATCAAGGGGCGCACCAAGGCCGAGGGTGTCCGCGTCATGGTCGTGCCCGGCTCCGCACGGGTCCGGCTCGAGGCCGAGGCCGAGGGGCTCGACAAGGTCTTCACCGACTTCGGGGCCGAGTGGCGCTTCGCCGGCTGCTCGATGTGCCTCGGCATGAACCCCGACCAGCTCGCGCCGGGGGAGCGGTGCGCGTCGACCTCGAACCGCAACTTCGAGGGACGCCAGGGCAAGGGTGGGCGCACGCACCTCGTGTCGCCGCTCGTCGCGGCCGCCACCGCCGTGCGCGGGACGCTGTCGAGCCCGTGGGACCTGGAAACCGAAGCAGGAACCGCTCTGGAAGGGGCAGTCTGATGGAGAAGATCGGCACCGTCACCGGGATCGCGGCACCGCTGAAGCGGTCGAACGTCGACACCGACCAGATCATCCCCGCCGTGTACCTGAAGCGCGTCACGAAGACGGGCTTCGAGGACGCACTGTTCTCCGGGTGGCGCCAGGACCCGTCCTTCGTGTTGAACCAGGAGCCGTTCGACCGCGCGAAGGTGCTCGTCGCCGGCCCCGACTTCGGCACCGGATCGTCGCGTGAACACGCCGTGTGGGCGCTCCGCGACTTCGGGTTCCGGGTCGTCATCTCACCCCGGTTCGCGGACATCTTCAAGGGCAACGCGGGCAAGCAGGGCCTGGTCACCGCAATCGTGACCGAACCGGAAGTCGAGCGCCTGTGGGCCGCCATCGAGGCGAACCCGGGCATCGAGGCGACGGTGGACCTGGCGGCGCAGCGCGTGTCGCTGGGCGATGTGGACGTGGCATTCGAGATCGACGCTTACACTCGTTGGCGGTTGATGGAAGGGCTCGACGACATCGGGCTCACCCTCCGTGACGAGACCTCGATCACGGAGTTCGAATCCCGCCGTGGAAACTGGCGGCCGAAAACATTGCCGGTGAAGTAGTGAACTCTCTCGTACAGGACGCAGCAGCAGCTGGGGCACGCGTCGGGTTGAAGTCGGACGAGATCGTCATCCGCGGCGGCAAGCCGCTGGTCGGACGCATCGAGGTCCGCGGCGCGAAGAACCTCGCGACGAAGGCCATGGTGGCCTCCCTGCTCGGCGACACCCCGTCGATCCTCAAGGACGTGCCGGACATCTCCGACGTCAAGGTCGTCCGCGCGCTGCTCGAGGTGCACGGTGTGCGCATCACGGATCCTGCACGAGGCGAGCTCATCCTCGACCCGTCGAACGTCGAGTCGGCACACTTCGCCGAGATCGACGCGCACGCCGGCTCGAGCCGCATCCCGATCCTGTTCTGCGGCCCGCTGCTGCACAAGCTCGGCGAGGCGTTCATCCCCGACCTCGGTGGCTGCCGCATCGGCGATCGCCCGATCGACTTCCACCTCGACGCGCTGCGGGCCATGGGGGCCGTCGTCGACAAGCAGGTCTCCGGCATCCACATCACGGCGCCGAACGGCCTCAAGGGTGCGAACATCGAGCTGCCGTACCCGAGCGTCGGTGCGACCGAGCAGGTCCTGCTGTCGTCGGTGCTCGCCGACGGCACGACCGAGCTCCGGAACGCCGCGATCGAGCCCGAGATCATGGACCTCATCGCGATCCTGCAGAAGATGGGCGCGATCATCACGGTCGAGCCGAGCCGCACGATCTTCATCGAGGGCGTCGAGTCGCTCCGTGGGTACACCCACCGCGCGATCAACGACCGCAACGAGGCAGCGAGCTGGGCCTCCGCCGCGCTCGCGACCAACGGCGACATCTTCGTCGAGGGCGCGAAGCAGCAGGAGCTCATGACGTTCCTCAACGTCTTCCGCAAGGTCGGCGGCGGGTTCGACATCCAGGAGGACGGCATCCGGTTCTACCGGGAGCTCGAGGTCCTCAAGCCCGTGGTCATCGAGACCGACGTGCACCCCGGCTTCATGACGGACTGGCAGCAGCCGCTCGTCGTCGCGCTGACCCAGGCCGACGGCCAGAGCATCGTGCACGAGACCGTCTACGAGAACCGCTTCGGCTTCACCGAGGCCCTCAACGAGATGGGTGCCGACATCGTCGTGCACAAGGAGGGGCTCCCCGGGCACGACCGCCGGGTCGCCCGTCGTCCGTTCGAGCAGGCCGCGGTGATCACCGGCCCGACGAAGCTGCACGGCGCGAACGTGCGCGTCCCGGACCTCCGTGGCGGCTTCAGCCACCTCATCGCGGCACTCACCGCCGAGGGGGAGTCGCACATCACGAACGTCGGCATCATCAGCCGCGGGTACGAGCACTTCATCCCGAAGCTGCGCAAGCTCGGGGCGGACTTCGATTTTGCGGGATGAGCACAGGGCCGGCTGAGATGGCTGACGATCACCGCGGCGCCCCCGCGGGCGGCGCCCCCGCGGGCGACGACCGCGGCAAGCCCGGCGACGACCGCGGCACGCCCGGCCGTGACCTCGACCGTGTGACCACCGGCCTGCCGAACCCCGGCCGCCGGTGGAAGCGCGGCGACCTCAACCTGGCGTTCCGGATCACCGCGTTCTTCGTGATCCCGACCTTCCGGTTCACCGCGCGCTACCACTGGCACGGCCGGAACCGGCTGCCGGAGCAGGGTGCGTTCGTCCTCGCGCCGAACCACTACACGAACATCGACCCGCTCGTCGTGGGCACCGCGGTGTACCTCAGCCGCCGGCAGCCGCGCTTCCTGGCGAAGGCGTCGCTGTTCCGCGTCCCCGTGTTCGGCAAGCTCATGAGCGGCATGGGGCAGATCCCGGTCGAGCGGTCCGGACGCACCCGCATCAGCGATCCCCTCGGCGGCGGTCGGTCCCTCATGGAGCGCGGCGGCGCCGTGATCGTCTACCCGGAGGGGACGCTGACCCGCGACCCCGACCTGTGGCCGATGCGCGGCAAGACCGGCGCGGTGCGGATCGCGCTCGAGAACGACGTGCCGCTCATCCCGATGGCGCACTGGGGCACGCAGCGGATCATGGCGCGCTACTCGAACAAGCTCCGGCTGTTCCCGCCGTCGCGCGTGGACGTCGTGTTCGGTGACCCCGTCGACCTGTCGGCGTTCCGTGGACGCCCGATCGACCAGCAGCTCCTCACCGAGGCGACCGCCGTCCTGATGGACCGCATCACCGAGCTCGTCGAGCAACTCCGTGGCGAACAGGCCCCGGCGACCCGGTGGGACCCGTCGACGAAGAACCAGAAGGAAACCGGCAAGTTTGAGTGACGCACCCAGCACCGGCGCAACCGCCGGCGCGACCAGCACCGGCACGAGTGCCGGCGCACCAGGCCTCCGCCCGCACGACGACCACCCGGACCCCACCGCCGCGGCACGCGGCGCGGTCGACACCGCCGCGATCCGCGTCGTCATGCAGCAGACGGACAAGCCCCGCGTGGCGGTCATCGGTGCCGGCAGCTGGGGGACCACGTTCGCGAAGGTCCTCGCCGAGGGCGGCGCCGAGACCGTCATCTGGGCCCGTCGACCCGAGGTCGCCCGGGAGATCACCGAGACCAAGCGCAACTCGGACTACCTGCCCGGCATCAACCTGCCGCGCACCCTGACCGCGTCGACGTCGTTGGCCGCCGTGCTCCAGGGCGCGCAGCAGGTCTACGTGTCCGTACCGTCGCAGACGCTGCGGTCGAACCTCGAGGCCATCCGCGAACTGCTCCCGGCCGACGTCCCCGTCGTCAGCCTGATGAAGGGCGTCGAGAAGGCCACTGGGCTCCGGATGAGCGAGGTCCTGCTCCAGGGACTCGGCATCGACCAGGACCGCATCGCGGTGGCGAGCGGCCCGAACCTGGCGCTCGAGATCGCGCGGCGGCAGCCGACCGCGGCCGTGGTGTCCTCGACGAGCGCGGACACCGCCAGCGCGGTCGCCGCCGTCGCGACGAACCCGTACTTCCGGTCATTCATCAACACGGACGTCATCGGTACCGAGTTCGGCGGGGTGCTGAAGAACCTCATCGCCGTCGCGATCGGCATCGTGGACGGCGTCGGCTACGGCGAGAACACGAAGGCGTCGATCATCACCCGCGGGCTCGCGGAGATGACCGAGTTCGCCGTGTCGCTCGGCGCCCAGCCCTCGACGCTGTCCGGTCTCGCGGGGCTCGGCGACCTCATCGCGACGTGCCAGTCGCCGCTGTCGCGGAACAACACCGCCGGGCGACTGCTCGGCCAGGGGTACCGCTTCGACGAGGTCGTCCGGCAGATGAACCAGACCGCGGAGGGGCTGGCGTCCGTCGCGCCGATCCTCGAACTCGCGCGGGCGAACGGCGTCGACATGCCCATCGTCGGGCAGGTCGGCGAGGTCCTCGCCGGTAGGCTCGATCCGCGCAACATCGCGCCGCACCTCACCGAGACCGACGAGCCCCAGGGCGAGTGACCGGTCCGGCCACTCTGCAACCAGGAGCGCCCATGACCAGCAGCAGCACCACCGTCGTCGTCCTGTTCGGCGGCCGGTCGAGCGAACACGAGATCAGCTGCGTGACCGCCGGCGGCATCATGGACGCGGTCGACCGCGCCGCGTACGAGATCGTCCCCGTCGGCATCACCAAGGACGGTGCCTTCACGCTGCAGCCGGACGACCCGGAGCAGTGGGCACTCGTCGGCGAGCACCTGCCGACGGTGCCGGACAACGGCACGCGCGTCCGGTTCCCGAGCGCCGCCGAGCCGCGGCAGCTGACCGTCGAGCACCAGGACGGCACCGTCACCACGATCCCCGTCGACATCGTCTTCCCGATCCTGCACGGTCCGTTCGGCGAGGACGGCACCGTCCAGGGCATGCTCGAGATCGCCGGGCTGCCGTACGCCGGGGACGGCGTCCTGGCGAGTGCGCTCGCGATGGACAAGCACGTCGCGAAGGCCGTGCTCGAGCACGCCGGGCTCCGCGTGGCCCCGTGGACCACGGTGCTCCGTCGGCAGTGGCAGGCCGACGAGCTCGGGGTGGCCGAGACGATCGCGGCGCACGGTTGGCCGCTCTTCGTGAAGCCCGCCCGCGCCGGTTCGAGCATGGGCGTGTCCCGGGTGGACGGGCCCGAGCAGCTGGCAGCGGCCATGCACCTGGCGTTCGAGCACGACAGCAAGGTCATCGTCGAGCCCCGCGTCGTCGGGCGCGAGGTCGAGGTCGCCGTCCTCGAGGGGCGCGACGGCACGCCGCGCACGAGCCTGCCCGGCGAGATCGTCGTCGCCGAGGACGGCTTCTACGACTTCGCGTCGAAGTACCTCGGCGGGGACGAGCAGCTCCTCTGCCCGGCGCCGCTGACCGAGTCCGAGACGGACGAGATCCGCTCGATCGGTGCCCGCGCGTTCGAGGCGATCGGCGGCTCCGGTCTCGCCCGCGTCGACTGCTTCCTGACCGACGACGGCTTCGTCGTGAACGAGGTCAACACGATGCCGGGCTTCACCCCGTTCTCGATGTACCCGCGCTGCTGGGCGGCCACGGGGGTCACCTACCCGGAGCTCGTCGCCGAGCTCATCGAGCTGGGTCGCGCCGCCGTCCGCTGACGCGGTCGCACCGCGCGTGGTGGGCCCTTCCGCGCGTAGGCAGTCGTTTCGCGCGTAGGCAGTCGTTTCGCGCGTAGGGTGCCGATCCGCGCGTAGGAAGTCGTTCGTTCCGGCCACCTACGCGCGATCCGGCTTCCTACTGCGGGCGCGATGGGTAGGAACGCACGCCATGGCGGAGGGGGGGGGGGGGGGGGGGGGGCCCCCCCCCCCCCCCCCCCCCGTCAGGTGGTGGGTCGCGTCAGCCCTGCACGTCAGACGGGTCGAGGCACTCGTGCCCGTCCTTCGGCAGCGCCTCGACGGCGTTCCCGATGTCCTGCAGGACCTGGTCCGTGGTCTTCGTGGAGTCGATGACGACCTGCACCGCGGGGTCCCGCCCGAACGTCGTGTAGACGATCTGCTTCCCCTCGTCGTCGCGGATCCAGTCGACCGACCCCTTCGAGAAGCACGGCAGGTCGGAGACCGTCGGGACCGCGACACCGCAGTGGTAGAGCGCCGCCGAGGGGTCGCCCCACGCAGCGGTGGACTGGGCGTTCGTGTTGCGGAGCGCGTACTTCGTGTCGACCGTGTCCGGCAGACGGACCTGGGCAGCGGCACACGCCGCGGCGTTCGCCGACGGGGCCGCGGTCATCGTGACGGCGTTCGTGCACCCGGTCAGCCCGGCGGCGAGGGCGACCACGACGCCGAGTCCGGCGAGGATCCGCAGGGGGCGGCGCACAGTGTCCATCGAGAGTCCAGGCTACCGTTCTCGTGTGGACGCGAAGGACGAGCCCTGGACCGGACCGACCGTCGGGGAGCTCGGTGAACTCGTCGTGCTCGACCGGGTGACGTCGCGGCTGCCGCAGGGGTCGCCGATCGTCGGGCCAGGGGACGACTGCGCGGTCGTCGCGGCTCCCGACGGTCGCTTCGTCGTGACGACCGACATGATGGTGCACGGTCCGGACTTCCGGTGGGCGTGGTCGTCGCCGACGGACGTCGGGTGGAAGGCGGCGGCGACGAACCTCTCGGACGTCGCCGCGATGGGGGCGGTGCCCTCTGGACTGGTCGTGGCGATCGCCGCGCCGCAGGACACTCCCGTCGCGGTGCTCGAGGGCATCGCGGACGGGTTCCGGTTCGCGGTCGACGCGCTCGCTCCCGGGTGCGGGGTCGTCGGGGGAGACCTGTCCACGTCGTCGGCGTTCACGGTCGCCGTGACGGCCTTCGGTGACCTGCAGGACCGTGCCGCGGTGCTTCGGTCGGGGGCACGCGTCGGCGACGTGCTGGCCGTCTCGGGCGAGCTCGGTCGCGCGGCGCGCGGGCTCGCTCGGCTGTTCCGGTCCGGTGTCGACGCGCACGGTGAGCCGTCGCGGGCCGCGGTGGTCGCCGCTGGTCTCGACGAGGACCCGGACGTTGGGCGGCAGCGTCGACCGGTGCCGCCGATCGCGGACGGGCCGCTCGCTGCCGCTGCCGGCGCGACGGCGATGCTCGACCTGTCGGACGGGCTCGCGATCGACGCCGGGAGGCTCGCGCGGTCGAGCGGGGTGACGCTGGAGATCTCCGCGGCGCTCGACGACGTCGCGCTGCACGGGGGCGAGGACCACGGGCTGCTCGCGACGTTCCCGGCGGACGCCGCGCTGCCCGGTGGGTTCCGGCAGATCGGTGTCGTGCTGGCGCGCGGTGCGGCCGACCTCGTCCGTGACGGTGTCGCCGTCCCGACGACGGGGTGGGACCCGTACGCGGACTGGGACGGCGTCGCGGGCTGAGCGGGCGCGGGGCGCGGGCGCGGCGCCACTCGCCCGTCAGGCGGTGGCGACCACGGCCTCCCACGCGACGGTCTCGCCGTAGCTGCGCTTGCTGAACGGCGCCAGCCCCGCGGGCCACGTCGGTTCCGGCGACCGCTTGCTGCGTTCGACGATCACGACGGCGTCGCGCGTCAGCCGGGGGACGAGCGCGTCGAGCACCTCGCCGATCTCGGACTCGGCGACGTCGTACGGCGGGTCGATGAACACCAGGTCGAACGTCCGGACGGTCCCGCGGAGGAACCCCAGCGCCGGCTGCGCGTGCACGTCGATGCGGACTCCAGGGACCCGCTGCTGCACGGTGCGCGCGTTCTCGCGACAGACCGCCGCGGCCGCCGCAGCCCGGTCCACCAGGACCACCTCGACGGCACCGCGCGACGCGGCTTCGAGCCCGAGTGCGCCCGTCCCCGCGTAGAGGTCGGCCACCGCGGTGTCGTCGACGAGCCCGCGCGACTCGAGCGAGGAGAACAGTGCTTCGCGCACCCGGTCGCTCGTCGGTCGGGTACCCGACTTCGGCACCCGGAGCGTCGTGGAACCGGCGGCGCCGGCGATGATGCGGGTCATGCAGCAACCGTAGCGGCCGCCGGGTCGGGTTCCGGCGTTCTCCACAGGCCGTCCTGGAGGCTCGGTGCACGTCGGTCGTGCCGGGTACCGTTGCCGTGTGGTCACCTCAGGATCCGCCGCGCCGGCCGCCCCGTCCGACCTGCAGTGGGGCCCGGCGCCGCTCGACACGAAGCTCGCGAACGTGCTCGGTGGCCGCACGGCGAAGGCGGTCGAGAAGGCGTTCGGGTACCGCACGGTGGGGGAGTTCCTCGAGCACGCGCCGCGTCGCTACGCCGAGCGCGGTGCCCTGACGGCGCTCGACTCGCTCGCCATCGGGGAATCGGTGACGATCGTCGCCGAGGTCGTCGACGTCCGCGAACGCACGATGCGTCAGCGCCGGGGGTCCATCCTCGAAGCGAAGATCGGCGACGGCAAGGGCCTGCTCACGCTGACGTTCTTCAACCAGGGCTGGCGGACGAAGGACCTCGTCGTCGGCGCTCGCGGGATCTTCGCGGGCAAGGTCGGCGACTACCGCGGCGCCAGGCAGCTCGCGCACCCCGACTACGAACTCTTCGACGCGGACGACCCCCGTGCCACCGCCGACCCCGAGTCCGAAGAAGCGATCCGGTTCTCGCGGCAGCCGATCCCGATCTACCCGGCCACCGCGTCGCTGTCCTCGTGGCAGATCGCGAAGGCCATGGCGGTGGTGCTCGACACCCTGCCCGACATCGCCGACCCGATCCCGTCCGGCGTCAGGACCCGGCTCGACCTGGTGCCGTTCCGACGCGCGCTCGAACTGCTGCACCGCCCCGAGAAGGTGTCCGACTTCAAGCGTGCGCAGGACGCCCTCCGCTACCGGGAGGCGTTCGTGCTGCAGACCGCCCTGGTCCAGCGCCGCATCGCCGCACGTGCGACGGCCTCGACCCCGCGGACCGCGTCACCTGGTGGGATCCTCGAGCGCTTCGACGCGACGCTGCCGTTCACCCTGACGGACGACCAGCGCGCCGTCGGCGACGAGATCGCGCACGACCTGACGGAGTCGTGGCCGATGCACCGGCTGGTCCAGGGCGAGGTCGGCTCCGGCAAGACCCTCGTCGCCATCCGGGCGATGCTGACGGTCGCGGAGTCCGGCGGGCAGTCGGCACTCATCGCCCCGACCGAGGTCCTCGCGGCGCAGCACCTGCGGTCGATCGTGAAGTTCCTCGGCCCCGACCTCGCCGCCGAACTCCGTCCGGTCATCCTCACCGGGTCGCAGTCCACCGACGAACGCCGTCGTGCGCTCCTCGCGGCGGCGTCCGGCAGTTCCCGACTCGTCGTCGGCACGCACGCGTTGCTCGGCGACAAGGTGGACTTCGCCGAGCTCGGCCTCGTGGTCGTCGACGAGCAGCACCGGTTCGGTGTCGAGCAGCGCGAAGCCCTCCGCACGAAGGGGGAGCGACCGCCGCACGTGCTCGTCCTCACCGCGACGCCGATCCCGCGCACCGTCGCGATGACGGTCTTCGGCGACCTCGACGTCTCCACGATCGCCGGCATGCCGTCGGGCCGCGCAGGGGTGGAGACCTTCACGGTGGGGCTCGCCGAGCACCCCGGGTGGGAGTCGCGGATCTGGACCCGCATGGCCGAGGAAATCGGCGCCGGCCGACAGGCCTTCGTGGTGTGCCCGGCGATCGACGACGCCCACGCCGAGGACGACGGGGAGCCGTCCCCCGACATCGGGACCGAGGACGACGCGCCGAAGCGTGCGCCGGCGACGGTCCTGGCGACCGCGGAGCGGATGCGCACGATGCCGGTCCTCGACGGCCGCCGGATCGAGGTCCTGCACGGTCGGATGACCGGCGACGAGAAGGACCGCGTGATGACGGCGTTCGCGGCCGGCGAGATCGACGTCCTTGTCGCGACCACCGTGATCGAGGTCGGTGTCGACGTGCCGAACGCGTCGATGATGGCGATCCTCGACGCCGATCGGTTCGGTGTCTCCCAACTCCACCAGCTGCGCGGCCGCATCGGTCGTGGGCAGTACGCGGGCGTGTGCCTGCTCGTCACCTCCGCCGAGCTCGAGAGCACCTCGCGCGAGCGGGTCGATGCGGTGGAGGCCTCTGACGACGGCTTCGAGCTGGCACGCGTGGACCTCGAGCTCCGCCGCGAAGGCGACGTGCTGGGGGAGCGGCAGTCCGGTGGGCGGTCGTCCCTCAACCTGCTCCGTGTCGTGCGGGACGCGGACATCATCGTCGACGCGCGGGAAGAAGCCGAACGACTGCTCGGGATCGACCCGACGCTCGACGGACAGCCCGAGCTCCGGGACGCCCTCGCCCGGCGCCTGGACGAGTCCGACGCGGCCTTCCTCGGCAAGAACTGAACCGGTCGCGGGCCAGGTATCGTCGCGGGTATGACGCAGATCGCGGTCGTCCCCGGCTCCTTCGACCCCGTGACCCTCGGGCACCTCGACGTGATCGGCCGGGCGGCAGGACTCTTCGACGAGGTCCACGTCCTCGTCGTGCACAACCCCGACAAGAAGACCGCGATGTTCGACGCCGTCGACCGTGTCCGGCTGATCGAGGAGTCGTTGGCCGAGACAGGCGCGCCGGCGAACATCCGGGTCGGGGAGTGGACCGCCGGACTCCTCGTCGACTACTGCCGGCAGGTCGGCGCGACGGTCCTGGTGAAGGGCGTCCGCTCGGGCGAGGACGTCGCGTACGAGACCCCGATGGCGATCATGAACCGGCACCTCGCCGACGTCGAGACGGTGTTCCTGCTGCCCGAGGCGTCGCGCGCCCACGTCTCGAGCTCGCTCATCCGGCAGGTGGCGACGCTCGGCGGTGACGTATCGCCGTACGTGCCCGCCGTGGTCGACCAAGCACTCCGGAACGCCGTCGGCTGAGACGACACGGCAGCGCGCTCCTCGACGTCAGCCGTTGTCCGCGCTAGGATGGTCGATCGTGTCTTCCCCCGTGAACAGCCCCTACGCCCTGCGCGTGCGTGACCTCGCGCACCGCCCGGGCGAGATGCGCGAGCACACGCTCGACATCACCGTCCCCGAGACCCTCGGGGCAGGGGTCGTGGCCGTTCGCGAGGGTGCTCCGATCCACATCGAGCTCCGGCTCGAGGGCCTCCACGAGGGCGTGCTCGTCTCCGGGCATGCTTCCGCAGAGGCCACCGGGCAGTGCTCGCGCTGCCTCATCGACATCAGCGAACCGGTCGAAGTCGATTTCGCCGAGCTGTTCGCGTATGATGCCTCGGAGGATTTCGACTTCCATGTTCACGAAGACCACGTGGATTCTGAACCGGTCGTTCGAGACGCGGTGGTGCTGTCACTGCCGTTCCAGCCGGTCTGCCGACCGGACTGCCCAGGACTCGACCCGGTGACGGGTGAGCGCCTGGCAGACACGGGGCGCACGGCTCCCGAGCCGACGGATCCCCGCTGGGCTGCGCTCGACGGACTGACGTTCGACGAGAACGACAGCTGACCGGGTACGACAGCTGAAGACCGAGTACGACAGCTGAAGACCGAGCACTGCGCTCACAGCACCTCCACCGACTGACCACCGACCAACCGAAAGAGAACCACCATGGCCGTTCCCAAGCGCAAGCAGTCCCGTGCCAACACGCACGCCCGTCGTTCGCAGTGGAAGGCCGCGCCGGTCCAGCTCGTGAAGACGATCGAGAACGGCAAGGTCACCTACAGCCTCCCGCACCGCGCGAAGGTCGTCGAGGACTCGGCCGGCACCGCCCTGTACATGGAGTACAAGGGCCGCAAGGTCGCCGACGTCTGATCCGGTAGCACGCATGGCAGCGACGTCCGGCTCCGCGAGGTCCAACCCCGCGGGGTCGGACGTCGCTCGTCTGCGTGCACTGCTCCGGGTCGACGTGTCCCCGGAGCTGCTCCAACTCGCCCTGACGCACCGCTCGTTCGCGTACGAGCACGGCGGCATCGGGCACAACGAACGCCTCGAGTTCCTCGGTGACTCCATCCTCGGACAGGCCGTGACGGTGAAGCTCTACCGCGACTTCCCGGACCTCGACGAAGGCGACCTGGCCAAGCGCCGGGCGAGCCTCGTCTCGACGGTCGCCCTCGCGGAGATCGCCCGGCTCAACGGCCTCGGCGCCTACCTGCGGCTCGGCAAGGGCGAAGAACTGACCGGCGGCCGTGACAAGTCGTCGATCCTCGCCGACACCGTCGAAGCCGTCATCGGCGCGACCTACCTCTCCGCCGGGCCCGACGAAGCGACCGCGCTCGTCCTCCGCCTGGTGGAGCCGCTGCTCATCGACCCCGACCGCTTCGGTGCCGCGATGGACCCGAAGACGAGCCTGCAGGAGCTCGCGTCGTCGCTGACCCTCGGCAACCCGGCCTACCGGGTCACCGAAGAGGGCCCCGACCACGACAAGACCTTCCACGCCACCGTCGTGCTGCAGGGCGAGGACATCGCCTCGGGCTCCGGGTCGAGCAAGAAGACCGCCGAGATGGCCGCGGCGCTGGACGCCTGGACGCGCCTCTCCGGCCGCAGCACCGACGACAGCACGACGACGGTGCCGGACCGCGCGGCGGTGCCGGACGGCGCGGCGGCGCCGGACCGCGCGGCAGAGCCCGCCGGCGCCGCAGAGCCCGCCGGGTCCTAGCGCGTGCCCGAACTCCCCGAGGTCGAGGTCGTCCGCGCCGGCCTCGAACCCGCGGTCAGCGGCGCCCGGGTCCTCGCCGTCCACGTCGCCGACGAGCGGGCCCTCACCCGCCACGACGGCCCCGCCGAAGACTTCGCGCACCGCCTGACAGGCAGGACCATCGCCGCAGCCGTCCGCCGCGGCAAGTTCATCTGGCTCCCGCTCGCCGAGCCGGGTGCCGACGGCCGGGCCGAAGCGCTCGTGGCACACCTCGGCATGAGCGGACAGATCCTGCTCGGCCGCGACCGTCCGGCGGCGAAGCACCGCCGCATCGTCATCGACGTCCAGCCCGGCGGGTCGGCCCGCGACGGCGCGCAGGAGTCTCCCGTCGAGCTCGAGTTCGTGGACCAGCGCACGTTCGGCTCGATGGCGATCGACGCGATGGTGCCCACGATCGACGGCGCGCCCGCCGGGTTCGCCGGCGTCGTGGACGACCGACAGCCCGATGCCCCATGGCGTCGGAGCATCCCGACCCAGGTCTCCCACATCGCCCGCGACCCGCTCGACCCCGCGTTCGACGACGACCGGTTCGTGCAGATGGCGCGGAAGCGTTCAAGCGGCATCAAGCGGGTGCTGCTCGACCAGGGCGTCGTGAGCGGCATCGGCAACATCTACGCCGACGAGTCGCTGTGGGCGGCGAAGCTCCACTACGACCGCCCGGCGGACCGCCTGCCCCGGGCATCGGTGCAGCTGCTCCTCGACGAGGTCCGCAGCGTGCTCGCGCGGGCACTCGAGGACGGCGGGACGAGCTTCGACGCCCAGTACGTCAACGTGAACGGTCAGTCCGGCTACTTCTCGCAGCGGCTCAACGTCTACGGACAGCAGGGGAAGCCGTGCCCGCGGTGCGGCACGACGATCGTGCGCGAGGCCTTCATGAACCGATCCAGCCACATCTGCCCCGTGTGCCAGCCGCGTCCGCGCCGCCGGAGGCCTATTTAGGTCATTCGGGTAGGCTTGGCGTCCTGAGCTTTGAGCGATATCCGTTGTGAGACGAATGTTCCCGCAAGATCTACGCAGAGCCGATTGCCGAATTGGTAATCGAGCAGTCGGCGTCTGTGCAATTGGTGCACTGCGACGCCGGGAGATATGCCCAGGATCCGAGCCGCGTCCTCGATGTCACGATCTCTTGTAAGGCCTCGAAATGGTTCGATACCTTGCTCCCCGAATAAAATATCCATCGCGAACTTATTTGCGGCTTTCTCCGCGGATGAATTTCGCTTCTTCTCCGTGCTGAATTCGAGATGCATCTCGCCGCGAGGGTCATTAAGGACATGCCCAATTTCGTGAAACAGAGTCCAGATCACGAAGCCGTCCTTGCCCCAGCGACCGGTCTGCTGGATCACGGGGACCTTCTTATCTATCCATCGAGTCATCCCTAGAAGCGGGAACTTCTTTGGCGGCTCGACGACCATGAATACCACTCCGGCCCTCGCCAGGATTTCGGACACGTCTGCAAGAAGTGAAGCGTCCGGTGCTGCTGCTCGGCGCCTGAGTTTTGGCAGCGCAGATCTCAAGCTCTCCGGCGAGTAGTGGTAGTGCCGCCCGCGTTCGAAGGGCTCCGCGAGCTCCGCAGCTCGGAGCCAGCTTGTCAGGACCGTTTCGTTGATCGATGCACCTGATTCTTTGAGGGCAGCTAGGGCGTAATCTCCCCTGGATGCTCTCTCGTGAAGATGCTCGTAAGCCTCCCATGTGCCGCATCGATGGAACTTCAAAAAGTCTGATACGAGCAGGCCAGGTTCCCGTCGCGTCGCATGAGTTGCACCGATGCTACGCAGATAGGCAGCGGCGCTCGAATCAATCTGATCGACGTGTGCGGCCAAATTCTGTTCGTCGGTGATACGCGCGAGGTCTGCCCGGAAGGCTGCCTCGTACTGCAGCCAGGACTCGGCTGGAATTCCTACAACCCGTTCCAGGCGTCGCGCGGTTTCACTAGTGATGGGGGCATGGCCGTTTACAATCTCATTGACGAGCTTGCGACTGCTGCCCAATAGGTCAGCCACCTGTTGCTGAGATAGGCCCTCTTCGTCTATCCATTCCTCCAGATACGCTCCCGGAGCAACGGCATAGTTGGTCGCGATCATGGCGTCTCCTTCCTAGTGGTAGTCGTCGATGTCGATCACGGTTACCGTGACAGCGAGGCGCGGGTCATCGGACTCCTCTGGTCGGACGAGGAGCCGAAAGTTCGGGCTCAGTCTCCCTGCCCACAGTCCGTTGAGGTTCTCGCTCAGCTGGTGCCACCTGCCGAGTGGATCGTGAACGAGGAGGTGCTCCACCGATTTGGCGGTCTTCAGAGCATTGACGCGAAGTTGAAGCTTGTCTGCAATGTCAGCGCGCTTCCTGCGCATCTCGCGCTCGTCGATGCAGAGCTTCTCAAGCTTTTTGTCCTCGTACCGAACTTCCACGCTGGGTGTCACCGATCTCGTTACATCCGTGCGATCAGTGTAACGAGAGGTGCGCCAGTTCGCTACCCGTTCGCGTCAGATTGGAGCGCGGCGCCGGGGGACGATGTGTCGGCTGCCCCGTGTGCCAGCCGCGTCCGCGCGCTCGCAGGCGTTAGCCTGACGCCGAACAGCGAGACATCAGCCAGCGAGCAGCGCGACGAGCGACACACCCGGAGACCGCCATGTACTTGAAGAGCCTGACCATCAAGGGGTTCAAGTCCTTCGCGCAACCGACGACGTTCGCGTTCGAACCAGGGGTGACCTGCATCGTCGGCCCGAACGGCTCCGGCAAGTCCAACGTGGTCGACGCCCTCGCATGGGTGATGGGGGAGCAGGGGGCGAAGACCCTCCGTGGCGGCAAGATGGAGGACGTCATCTTCGCCGGCACCTCGACCCGTGGCCCGCTCGGCCGGGCGCAGGTGCTCCTGACGATCGACAACACCGACGGGCTCCTGCCGATCGACTACAGCGAGGTGACGATCTCCCGCACGCTGTTCCGGAACGGCGGCAGCGAGTACGCCATCAACGGGGAGAACTGCCGTCTGCTCGACGTGCAGGAACTGCTCTCGGACACCGGCCTCGGGCGGGAGATGCACGTCATCGTCGGGCAGGGGCAGCTCGACAAGGTCCTGCACGCGACCCCGGAGGACCGCCGCGGGTTCATCGAGGAAGCGGCCGGCATCCTCAAGCACCGTCGACGCAAGGAGAAGACCCTCCGGAAGCTCGACGCCATGCAGACGAACCTCACGCGTCTGTCCGACCTCGCCGGTGAGATCCGGCGTCAGCTGAAGCCCCTCGGTCGCCAGGCCGAGGTCGCACGCAAGGCACAGTCCGTCGCGGCCGTCGCCCGCGACGCAAAGGCCCGGATCCTGGCGGCCGCCGGCGTCCGCCGGCGCCGCGCGCGCCACGCGCCCCCGGCCGGCGCGGCCGGCCGGAAGTCCGAGCGCATCGTCCTCACCGAGCGCCTCGACCAGACCCGCGCCCGGCAACAGCACGTCGAGCAGAGCATGGTCGGGGACGACGTCGACCGCGCCCGCACGGTCGTCCACCGGCTCGAGAGCGTGCAGGAACGACTCCGTGGCCTGTCGAGCCTCGCCAACCAGCGCCTGATGCTCCTCGCCCAGCAGTCGGACGCCCCGCAGCAGGGACCCACGATCACCACCGAGCAGGTCGCCGGCGTCCGCGCCGAGGGGGACCGGCTCGATGCCCAGGCGACCGCGATGCAACAGGGGATGGCCGCGGCCGCCGAGCGGGTCCTGCAGGCCCGTGCGACCCTCGACGCGCTCGACGAGCGGATCGCAGCGCAGGCGGCGCTCGTCTCCCAGCACGACCTCGACGCGGAGCGGCTCGCCAGCGCGGTCGACGTCGCGAGGTCCAAGCGCGGTTCCGCCGTCGCCGACCGGGAGCGACGGGAGCGTGCGCTCACCGAGGCCACCGAACGTTCCCGGATCGCCGAGGCAGCGCTGGCGGACGTCGGGACGGACCCCTCCGCGGACACCGACGCCGATGCCCTGCAGACCGCGCTCGACGCCGCCCGCGAGCGGCTCGAACGGACGCAGACCGCCCGCGACGAGCTCCGCGACCGGCTGCACGGCATGGAACGCGAGCGGGATGCCCTCGACGCGCGCGTGGCCGCACTCGGCATGTCGATCGACGTCCGCGACGGGTCCCAGGCACTCATCGAGGCGGGGCGTGCCGGGATCGTCGGCCGGCTCGCCGACCACCTCAGCGTGACGGCCGGCTTCGAGGCCGCCATCGCCGCGGCGCTCGACGGACTCGCCGACGCCGTCCTGGCCGAGGACCGCGCAGCGGCCCTCGACGCCGTCGCACACGCCCGCGCCGAGGACATCGGTCGCATCGACGTGGTCGTCGCGGACGCCGCAGGGACCGCGGCCGGCTCCGCCGTACCCGCCGGCGTCCGTCGCGCCCTCGACCTGGTCAGCGGCCCGCCCGCCCTGTCCGCGATCCTCGCGGACACGTTGGTCGCAGATTCCGACGACGTCGACCTGGAGGCCGTGCTCACCGCCGCCCCGCAGGCGACGGTCGTGACGCGGTCGGGTGACCTGGTCCGAGCGGTCCGCGTCACCGGCGGCGGCGAGCGGACCACCTCGCGCATCGAGCTCGTCGCGGAACGGGACGACGCGGTGACGCGCCGCGATGCCATCGCGACGGCCGCGGCGGAGCTGGCCACGAGCCTCCAGGCCGCACGCACCGACGTGGACGACGCGCGCCGCGCTGCGGACGACGCGGACCGGACGAGCCGCGCGCACGCCGCAGCCGTCGCGGAGTACGACCGGACGAGCGCGTCGGTCCGTGCGAAGGCGGAGAACGCCGTCGCCGAGGTCGAGCGGCTGCGCGCCGCGCTCGGTGAGACGGACGGCGCCGTCGAGTCCGCGGAACGTGTCCTCGCCGAGGCCGAGCAGGCGCAGCAGGAGCACGCGGTGGCGCCGCGACCGACCGTCGACGCCACCGAACGGCCGGGGCTGCAGGAGGCGCTCGAGGCCGCGCGTGCCGCGGAGATCGAGCAGCGCATCCAGATCGACACCGTGCGCGAGCGGGCCCGGGCCGAACGGTCGCGTGCCGACCAGCTCGACCGGCAGCTCGAGGCGGAGCGTGCGGCGGCCGAGGAAGCGGCACGGCTCGCGGTCATCCGACGTGGGCAGATGGCGACGGCCGAGAGTGTCCTCGCGGACCTGCCGGAGGTGCTCGGCGCGGTCGACCGCTCGCTGGCCGAGGCGCGCGTGCAACTCGCGACCGCGGAGTCCGAACGGTCGAAGCGGAACACCGAGCTGCAGACGATCCGGAACGAGGAGCGCGAGCTCCGCGACCGGCTGCAGTCCATCACGGACGGTGTGCACTCGCTCGAGATGGAGATCTACGAGAAGAAGCTCCACGTGTCCGGCGTGCTGGACCGGGCGCAGAGTGAACTGGGGCTCGTCGAGGCCGTCCTCGTGGCGGAGTACGGGCCTGACGTGCCCGTGCCCGTCGACGTGCTCATCGACCCGCGGGTGCTCGCGCGGAAGCACCGGGACGCCGAACGGGCCGCGGCCGACGCGGCTGCGGTCGCCCCGGACGAGGACGTCGACGTCGATCACGTGGACTCCGTCGAAGACGACGTCGACGTGGACGTCCCCGAGCTCGTCGATGCCGAGTCGACCCTGCCCGGCGGCCCCGCGCTCCCCGAGTTCGACGCCACCGACGACGTCGACCTCACCGAGGTCGAGACGGTGCCCTACGTGCGCGCCGAACAGGAGCGCCGACTCAAGGCGGCCGAACGCGACCTCGGCCAGCTCGGCAAGGTGAACCCGCTCGCGCTCGAGGAGTTCCAGGCGCTCGAGCAGCGGCACGCGTTCCTCGCCGAGCAGCTCGAGGACCTGCAGAAGACCCGCACCGACCTCATGACGATCATCGAGGAGCTCGACGCGAAGATGCAGACCATCTTCGAGTCGGCGTTCAACGACACCCGCGAGGCCTTCGACGTCATCTTCCCGATCCTCTTCCCCGGCGGGTCCGGGTCGATCACGCTGACGGACCCCACCGACCTGCTCGGGACGGGGATCGACGTGCAGGTGAAGCCCGCCGGCAAGAAGATCGACCGGCTGACGCTGCTGTCCGGCGGCGAGCGGTCCCTGGCGGCGGTGGCGCTCCTCGTGGCGATCTTCACCGCCAGGCCCTCGCCGTTCTACATCATGGACGAGGTCGAGGCGGCGCTCGACGACGCGAACCTCGGCCGGCTGCTGACCGTGTTCGAGCGGCTCCGCGAGGCCTCGCAGCTCATCGTGATCACGCACCAGAAGCGCACGATGGAGATCGCCGACGCGCTGTACGGCGTCTCCATGCGGCAGGACGGGGTGTCGGCCGTGGTCGGTCAGCGCGTCCAGCGTCGCGACGCCGCCGCGTAGCGGGAGGCGCGGTGCCAGCTGTCACCGCGCCTCCCGTGTGAGAGCGGCGGGCTACTTCGCCTCGGCCTCGGCGGAGACCGTGGGCTGCGAGCCCGTCGGGGTCAGGCCGCGCGCACGGCGCTTGTTCGAGACCACGAGGGACGCCACCGTCGCGACCGCGATCGTCAGCATGATGAACCCGAGCGAGAACCAGATCGGGATCTCCGGCGCCCACTCGATGTGCTCGCCGCCGTTGATGAAGGGCAGCTCGTTGACGTGCATCGCGTGGAACACGAGCTTCACACCGATGAATCCGAGGATGACCGCGAGGCCCTGGCCGAGGTAGATGAGTCGCTCGAGCAGGCCGGCGATGAGGAAGTAGAGCTGTCGGAGTCCGAGGAGCGAGAACGCGTTCGCGGTGAACACGATGAAGGCGTCCTGCGTCAGACCGAAGATCGCGGGGATCGAGTCGAGCGCGAACAGCACGTCGGTGAGGCCGATGGCGACCATGACGAGCAGCATCGGGGTGAACAGCCGCTTGCCGTCGACCTTCGTGGTCAGGCGGTCGCCGTCGTAGTGGTCCGACGTCGGGATGACGCGCTTCAGGACGCGGATGAGGCGGGAATCACCCTCGTCTGCACCGTGGTCGTTCCCGCTGCGGGCCTGGGACCAGGCGAGCCAGAACAGCAGCGCGCCGAACAGGTAGAACACCCACGAGAAGTTGTCGATGATCGTGACGCCGAGCGCGATGAACAGACCGCGGGCCACGAGGGCGATCGCGACACCGACGAGCAGGACCTTCTGCTGGAACTCCTTCGGCACCGCGAAGGACGACATGATGATGAGGAAGACGAACAGGTTGTCGACCGACAGTGCCTTCTCCGTCAGCCACCCGGCGAAGTACTCACCGCCGGCCTGGTGCCCGCCGAAGACCCAGATCCCGATGCCGAACACGATCGCCAGGGCGATGTACACGACGGACCAGAAGGCGGACTCGCGGATGTGCGGCACGTGCGGCTTGCGCACGTGCGAGAAGAAGTCGAACACCAGCAGGCCGAGGATGCCGGCGATGGTGATGATCCAGACGAGGAACGGGACGTCCAAGGAGTTTTCCCTTCAGGGGGCGTACCGGGTACGCCGAGGCCTGAAGGTCTCTTCCGCCGTGATCTGCTGCAACCGATCACGACCGGCGCCCCGGATCCGGATCGTCCCGGACCGTACTGACGAGGTCACCGAGGAGGAATACTCCCCTTCGTGAGGCCGAGCATACCGGGGACCGGCATCAGCCGCCGCGCCCTAAGCTGGGAACATGGCGAGTTCCTGGTCACTGTCCTCCCGGCTGCGCGGGCTCTTCCAGCGGAAGACCATCGACGAGACGACGTGGGACGACCTCGAGACGGCCCTGATCGGCGCTGACTTCGGCCCGGACATCTCCGAGGAGATCATCGAGGACCTGCATGCCCGCGTCGACCGTTACGGCACGACCGACCCCGCCGACCTGCAGCGCATGCTCCGCGAGGTGCTCGAGGAACGGCTCTCGAAGCTCGACACCACGCTGAAGCTCAGCGCGCGTCCCGCGGTGGTCCTGGTCGTCGGCGTGAACGGCGTCGGCAAGACGACCACGATCGGCAAGTTCGCCAAGTTCCTGAAGACCTACGACCGCACGGTGCTCGTCGGCGCGGCGGACACCTTCCGCGCGGCCGCGGTCGAGCAGGTCGCCACGTGGGCCCAGCGCGCCGGGGTCGACGTCGTCCGCCCGGCGCAGCCCGGGCAGGACCCGGCGTCGGTGGCGTACCAGACGGTCGAGAAGGCGATGCGGGACGGCACCGAGATCGTCGTCATCGACACCGCCGGTCGTCTGCACACCAAGGCCGGGCTGATGGACGAGCTCGGCAAGATCAAGCGCGTCGTCGAGAAGCAGACCGAGATCGCCGAGGTCCTGCTCGTGCTCGACGCGACGACCGGGCAGAACGGCCTCGCGCAGGCGCAGGCCTTCATCGAGGGCGCGGGTGTCACCGGGCTCGTCATCACGAAGCTTGACGGTTCCGCGAAGGCCGGCTTCGTGCTGAGCGTGCAGGAGAAGACGGGCATCCCGATCAAGCTCATCGGGCAGGGCGAGGGCATCAACGACCTGACCGGGTTCACTCCGCACGTGTTCGTGCAGAACCTCGTCGGCTGATTCCGGGTACCGTCTCGGCAGTACAGGGATCGTCCAGGTACACGGAAGGAGCCCTCACATGCCCGCACTCTGGGTCATCGCGATCATCGTCGGCCTCGTCCTGCTGTTCGTCGGCATCGGGACCACGCTGAAGTTCTTGCTCTACATCGGCATCATCATCGCCGTCGTTGCCATCATCGGCTGGATCTGGCGGTCGCTGACGGGTCGAAAGGCCTGACGCGTTCCACTCCGCGAACAGGAGGCACGGTGCCAGCTGGCACCGTGCCTCCTGTTCGTCCGTGGCTCGTCCTAGACCGCCTGGCGGCCCACCGGGGCATCGACCAGGTGCGCGAGGTGCGCCGGCACCGTGCCGCCGCGCGCGACGGTCGCGCGGGCCCAGAGCCGTCCGGCACGGTACGAGGACCGCACCAGCGGTCCGGCGAGGACCCCCGCGAAGCCCATGTCCTCGGCGAGTTCGCGGAGCTCGACGAACTCCTCCGGCTTGACCCACCGGGCGACCGGCAGGTGCCGGGGCGACGGGCGGAGGTACTGCGTCAGCGTGATGATGTCCGTGCCGGCGTCGTACAGCTGCTGGAGGGCGTCCTCGATCTCGGCACGTTCCTCGCCCATGCCGAGGATGAGGTTCGACTTCGTCACGAGGCCCGCGTCGCGCCCCTGCGTGATCACGTCGAGCGAGCGCTCGAACCGGAAGGCCGGACGGATGCGCTTGAAGATGCGGGGGACGGTCTCGACGTTGTGCGCGAAGACCTCGGGGCGGGCGTCGAACACCTGGCCGAGCTGGTCAGAGCGACCGTTGAAGTCCGGCACGAGGATCTCGACGCCGGTGCCGGGGGAGTGCTCGTGGATCGCCCGGATGGTCTCGGCGTAGAGCCAGGACCCGCCGTCGTCGAGGTCGTCGCGTGCAACACCGGTGACCGTGGCGTAGCGCAGGCCCATGCTCGCGACGGAGTCCGCGACGCGTCGGGGCTCGTCACGGTCGAGCGGCTCGGGCTTGCCGGTGTCGATCTGGCAGAAGTCGCACCGGCGGGTGCACTGGGCGCCGCCGATGAGGAACGTCGCCTCGCGGTCCTCCCAGCACTCGAAGATGTTCGGGCAGCCGGCCTCCTGGCAGACGGTGTGCAGCTGCTCGGACTTCACCAGGGCGGAGACCTCCTTGAACTCCGGGCCCTGGGTCGCGCGGGTCTTGATCCACGCGGGCTTCGTCTCGATCGGTGTCTCGGCGTTCCTGGCCTCGACGCGGAGCATGCGGCGGCCTTCTGGAGCGAGGGTCATGCGGGGATCCGTTCGTTCGTACTGATGCGTACGCCGGTGTGCATGCCGTCGAACGCGTCCTGGACGCGATGCGCGACGGTGTCGGCGAGGTCGTCGACGGCCACGGGGCGCGCTGCCGCCGCGCTGAGGGTGGTCACGCCGGCGTCGGCGATCCCGCACGGCACGATCGCGGCGTAGGCGTCGAGTGCGTTGCCGCAGTTGATCGCGATGCCGTGGCTCGTGACGCCCTCGGCGACGTGCAGGCCGATCGCGCCGACCTTGTCGAACGTGCCGGTCGGGTTCCGGACCCAGGCGCCACTTCGGCCGTCGACCCGTTCCGCGACGACCCCGACGGTGCCCGCGGCATCGATGATGACCTGCTCGAGGTCGCGCACCCACGCCACGACGTCGAGGGGGTCGGCGAGCCGGACGATCGGGTAGGCGACGAGCTGTCCGGGGCCGTGCCAGGTGATGCGCCCGCCCCGGTCGACCTCGACCACGGGGGAGCCGTCCGTCGGCAGGTCGGACGGCTCGGTGCGTCGACCGGCCGTGTACACGGAGGGGTGCTCGCAGAGGACGAGGACCCCGGGGGAGCGGCCAGCGACGACGTCGGCGTGGAGTGCTCGCTGCAGTGCGAGCCCCTCGGCGTAGTCGAGCAGGCCGGGCGGACGGAGGACCTCGAGTTCCGGCATGCACCGAGCGTACGACGTTTCTGGACGCCGTCCAACAACGTCGAAGCTGTTGTCCGCCGTCCCACCCCCACACCCACCCCACCCCTCCCGCGTCCCGCCGGCGGATCGAGGGAGCAGAAAACGTCGGGTGGTCGCGCTCGACCCGACGTTTTCTGTTCCCTCGATGCGGGCCGCGGGAACGCCACGGCAGGGCCTGTAGAATCGTCGGATCATGGCGCAATTCGGATCCCTCTCTGATCGGCTGACCGAGACCTTCCGCAACCTGCGGACGAAGGGACGGCTCTCCCCGTCGGACGTGGACGGCACCGTCCGCGAGATCCGCCGGGCACTCCTCGACGCGGACGTCGCGCTCGAGGTCGTCAAGGCGTTCACCGCATCGGTGCGCGAGCGGGCCCTCTCCGACGAGGTCAACCGTGCGCTGAACCCGGCGCAGCAGGTCGTCCAGATCGTCAACGAGGAACTCGTCGGCATCCTCGGCGGCCAGCAGCGCCGGCTCGAGTTCGCGAAGAAGCCGCCGACGGTCATCATGCTCGCGGGTCTGCAGGGTGCCGGGAAGACCACCCTCGCGGGCAAGCTCGGCAAGTGGCTCAAGAAGGACGGCCACACGCCGATGCTCGTCGCGGCGGACCTCCAGCGTCCGAACGCGGTACAGCAGCTCCAGGTCGTCGGCGAGCAGGCCGGCGTGCACGTCTTCGCCCCTGAGCCCGGCAACGGCGTCGGGGACCCGGTCAAGGTCGCGAAGAACGCCATCAAGGCCGCGGTCGACCAGCAGTACGACACCGTCATCGTGGACACCGCCGGTCGACTGGGTGTCGACGCCGAGCTCATGAAGCAGGCCGCGAACATCCGCAAGGCCGTCGACCCGGACGAGGTCCTCTTCGTCATCGACGCGATGATCGGTCAGGACGCCGTCACAACCGCCCGCGCGTTCCAGGAAGGCGTCGACTTCACCGGTGTCGTGCTGTCGAAGCTCGACGGTGACGCGCGCGGTGGTGCTGCCCTGTCGGTCGCCAGCGTCACCGGTCGCCCCATCATGTTCGCGTCGACCGGTGAGTCGCTCGACGACTTCGAGCCGTTCCACCCGGACCGCATGGCGAGCCGCATCCTCGACCTCGGCGACATCCTGTCCCTCATCGAGCAGGCCCAGGGCGCGTTCGACGAAGAAGAAGCCCGCAAGGTCGCGGACAAGATCGCGACGGACAGCTTCACGCTGAACGACTTCCTGCAGCAGATGCAGCAGCTCCGCAAGGCGGGCTCGATCAAGGGCATGCTCGGCATGCTCCCCGGCGCCAAGGGCATGCGAGAGGCGCTCGACAACTTCGACGAGCGCGAGATCGTCCGCACCGAGGCGATCATCCAGTCGATGACCCCGCAGGAGCGCGAGCTCCCGAAGCTCCTGAACGGCTCGCGTCGTCTGCGCATCGCCCGCGGTGCCGGCTCCACGGTGACCGAGGTCAACCAGCTCGTGAACCGCTTCGAGCAGGCGGCGAAGATGATGAAGACCGTCGCCCGTGGTGGCGTCCCGCAGATGCCGGGCATGGGGCCGATCCCCGGCATGCACGGCGGCAAGAAGCAGCAGCAGGGCGGCGGCAAGAAGAAGAAGGTCGGCAACCCCGCGAAGCGTGCGGCCCTCGCCGCCGGCGCGGCTGCGGCGCCGCAGCAGGCGCCGAAGGGCTCCGGCCTCGGCCTCGGCGGTGGCAAGAACGGCAAGGCGCCCACCGAGGAAGAGCTGGCGAGCCTGCAGAAGTTCCTGGGTCGCTAGCCGCGACCCACAGACGGACGGGAGGCCCGGTGCCAGCTGGCACCGGGCC